>NZ_CP110111.1:3530000-3874532 GCF_025960285.1 Sphingomonas sp. R1
TGAACGACCCGTTCGTCGGCACCCTGACCTTCGCGCGCATCTATTCGGGCAAGCTCGAAGCGGCCACCACCGTGATGAACTCGGTGAAGGACAAGAAGGAAAAGGTCGGCCGCATGCTGCTGATGCATGCGAACAGCCGTGAGGACATCCAGGAAGCCTATGCGGGCGACATCGTCGCGCTCGCCGGCCTCAAGGATACCACGACCGGTGACACGCTCTGCGCGCAGAACGCCCCGATCATCCTCGAGCGGATGGAATTCCCCGAGCCCGTGATCGAGCTGTCGGTGGAGCCGAAGACCAAGGCGGACCAGGAAAAGATGGGCGTCGCGCTCAATCGTCTTGCCCGCGAGGACCCGTCGTTCCGCGTCTCGTCCGACTCGGAGAGCGGCCAGACCATCATCAAGGGCATGGGCGAGCTCCATCTCGAGATCCTGGTCGACCGCATGAAGCGCGAGTTCAAGGTCGAGGCCAATGTCGGCGCGCCGCAGGTGGCGTATCGCGAATATCTCGCGAAGCCGGTCGACATCGACTACACGCACAAGAAGCAGTCGGGCGGCACCGGTCAGTTCGGTCGCGTCAAGGTCAAGCTGACGCCGGGTGAGCGCGGTTCGGGCTTCGTCTTCAAGGACGAGATCAAGGGCGGTAACATTCCGAAGGAATATATCCCCGCGATCGAAAAGGGCTTCCGCGAGACGGCAGCTACGGGCTCGCTGGTCGGCTTCCCGATCATCGACTTCGAAGTGCTGCTGTATGACGGTGCGTACCACGACGTCGACTCGTCGGCGCTGGCGTTCGAAATCACCGCCCGTGCAGCGATGCGCGAAGCGGCGCAGAAGTCCGGCATCAAGCTGCTCGAGCCGATCATGAAGGTCGAAGTCGTCACCCCGGAAGACTATCTGGGCGACGTCATCGGCGACATGAACAGCCGTCGTGGCCAGATCCAGGGCACGGACACCCGCGGTAACGCGCAGGCCGTCACTGCCATGGTGCCGCTGGCGAACATGTTCGGCTATGTGAACGCGCTCCGCTCGTTCACCCAGGGCCGTGCGCAGTACACGATGCAGTTCTCGCACTATGACGAGGTGCCCGCCAACGTCGCCGACGAAGTGAAGGCAAAGCTGGCGTAATCGGAAAACAGCCGCTATGGGGCCGCGTTCTCGCGAGTCCCCATGGCGGCACGGGAAATTGAATCAGAAGGTAGGAAGACAATGGCGAAGGCAAAGTTCGATCGGAGCAAACCGCACCTCAACATCGGTACCATCGGTCACGTCGACCATGGCAAGACGTCGCTGACGGCTGCGATCACGAAGATCCTGGCGGAGAACGTTGCGGGCAACGCAGCGGTCGATTTCGCGAACATCGACAAGGCTCCGGAAGAGCGCGAGCGCGGCATCACCATCTCGACCGCGCACGTCGAGTATGAGACGAACAGCCGTCACTACGCGCACGTCGACTGCCCGGGTCACGCCGACTACGTGAAGAACATGATCACCGGCGCAGCGCAGATGGACGGCGCGATCCTGGTGGTGGCAGCGACCGACGGTCCGATGCCGCAGACCAAGGAGCACATCCTGCTCGCCCGTCAGGTCGGCGTGCCGACCATGGTGGTGTTCCTCAACAAGTGCGACCTGGTCGACGACGAGGAAATCCTTGAGCTGGTCGAAATGGAAATCCGCGAAGAGCTCTCCAAGCGCGAGTTCGACGGCGACAACATTCCGATCATCCGTGGTTCGGCGACCGCCGCTCTGAACGCGACCGACGACAAGCTCGGCAAGGACGCCATCCTGGCGCTCATGGCCGCTGTCGACGAGTCGATCCCGGAGCCGGAGCGTCCGCTCGACAAGCCGTTCATGATGCCGATCGAAGACGTGTTCTCGATCTCGGGTCGCGGCACCGTGGTGACCGGCCGTGTCGAAACCGGCATCATCAAGGTTGGTGAAGAAGTCGAGATCGTCGGCATCCACGACACCCGCAAGACCACCGTCACGGGCGTCGAAATGTTCCGCAAGCTGCTCGACCAGGGTCAGGCCGGCGACAACGTCGGCGCGCTGCTGCGCGGCGTCGCTCGCGACGAGGTGGAGCGTGGTCAGGTTCTGGCGAAGCCGGGTTCGATCAAGCCGCACACCGAGTTCAAGTCGGAAGTGTACGTCCTGTCGAAGGACGAGGGTGGCCGTCACACGCCGTTCTTTGCGAACTATCGTCCGCAGTTCTACTTCCGTACCACGGACGTGACCGGCACCGTCGAGCTGCCCGAGGGCACCGAGATGGTGATGCCGGGCGACAACATCGCCCTCGGCGTCAAGCTGATCGCGCCGATCGCTATGGACGTCGGCCAGCGCTTCACCATCCGTGAAGGCGGTCGTACCGTCGGCGCGGGCGTGGTTGCCTCGATCGACAAGTAAGCATTTGCGGGCCTCGGCCCGCAGGTGACTGCAAAAAAGGTTCCGCCCGGCACTCAAAAATGAGTGTCGGGCGGTTGCCTTTTTATGGAAGGGCCGTTATTGGCGCGCCCTTCGGTTTTAGAGTTCAACAGCAAGAGGCGGCCATCCAGCCGTCACACCGGACCAACCGGCACTTACCCGACTCGCTCTCGTAGCGGACAGGGCAGGGGCCGGGGCTTTCCCCGGGAGTGGCATTGGGTGCGTTGCCCCGCTCTTTCGCATCGGTAGGACCATGGAAACGCAGAATATCCGCATTCGCCTCAAGGCGTTCGATCACCGCGTGCTCGATCAGGCTGCCGGCGACATTGCCGACACCGCCCGCCGCACGGGCGCCCTCATCCGTGGCCCCATCCCGCTCCCGACTCACATCGACAAGTTCACGGTCAACCGTGGCCCGCACATCGATAAGAAGTCGCGCGAGCAGTTCGAGACGCGCACCTACAAGCGCATGCTCGACATCGTTCAGCCGACCCCGCAGACCGTGGACGCGCTCATGAAGCTCGACCTGGCCGCTGGCGTCGACGTCGAGATCAAGCTGGCCTGAGCCGGCTGCCGCCCCCGCGCTTCGCGGGGGCTTTTGGCGTTCACCCTTTAATGCGGTGGACATGGAAGCCTAGCTGACGTAAAGGCGCCGCTTCCTCGAGATTCGCGACTCCCTCGTGGAGTCGCCATCCTCCTCGACCGGATCGTTTCCCGATCCAACGCAAGGAGTGGCGAGCCAGAACCGGCTCGCAGCGACAAGGGATACCGCCGGCGGCTTTCGAGTGGCCGGGCCTGCGTCCCCCGTCTCTTCCGCCGCAAGGTGGAGGTTCAGCCCGGACGGGGGCTTCGCAGTAAAACATTCAGGGTTGGACACGCACCCGCGGGAATGGTCCCGGGGGTGCCTCTGTAATAGGAGCAACAGGCCGATGCGCACTGGCGTTATCGCGAAGAAGATGGGGATGACCCGCCTGTTCCAGGACGACGGCCGGCACGTGCCGGTGACCGTTCTGGCACTGGAAGGCGTCCAGGTGGTCGCACAGCGCACCACCGAAAAGGATGGCTATGTGGCCGTTCAGGTCGGCGCCGGTTCGGCGAAGGCCAAGAACGTCGCCAAGCCGCAGCGCGGCCACTTCGGCAAGGCCGAAGTCGAGCCGAAGGCGATCCTCTGCGAATTCCGCGTCGAGGAAGATGGTCTGCTGGACGTGGGCGCCGAGATCTCGGCCGACCATTTCGTCGCAGGTCAGCTGGTCGACGTGTCGGGCCGTACCCAGGGTAAGGGTTTCGCCGGCGCCATGAAGCGTTGGGGCTTCGGTGGTCTGCGCGCCACCCACGGCGTTTCCGTGTCGCACCGTTCGCACGGTTCGACCGGTAACCGCCAGGATCCGGGTCGCGTCTTCAAGAACAAGAAGATGGCCGGTCACATGGGTGACCGCAATCGCACCCAGCAGAATCTGGAAGTGGTCGGCACCGATGCCGAGCGCGGCCTGATCTTCGTCAAGGGTTCGGTTCCGGGCTCGAAGGGCGGCTGGCTGATCGTGAAGGACGCCGTCAAGGTCGCCCGTCACGCCGAAGCGCCGTACCCCGCCGGTCTGAAGACCGTCGCGAACAGCAACGAGGCTCCCGCCGAAGCGCCCGCAGTGGCGGCTCCGGAAGCCACCGAAGGCCAGGAGGGCTAAGTGAAGGTCAAGGTTCAAACCCTCGACGCCGCCGAAAAGGGCGATATCGAGCTCAACGACGAGATCTTCGGTCTCGATCCGCGCGCCGACATCCTGCACCGCGTCGTCACCTGGCAGCTCGAGAAGCGTCGCGGCACCGCCCGTGGCACCCGCGAGCGTTCGGATGTTGCGCGTACGGGCAAGAAGTTCGGCCGCCAGAAGGGCGGCGGTACCGCCCGTCACGGCGATCGCCGCGCGCCGGTGTTCATCGGCGGTGGTAAGGCGCACGGTGCCCGTGTTCGCGACTTCAATCCGTCGCTGAACAAGAAGATCCGCGCGCTGGGCCTGAAGATGGCGCTGTCGAGCCACGCCAAGGCGGGTTCGCTGATCGTCATGGACAGCCTGGTCGTCGAGAACGGCAAGACCAAGGTCCTGGCCGGCAACCTCGAGAAGCTGGGCTTCGGCAAGAAGGCCCTGGTGATCGATGGCGACACCATCGAGAACAGCTTCGCGCTGGCGGCAGGCAACCTGCACCAGGTGGACGTGCTGCCGGCGATCGGCGCCAACGTCTACGACATCCTGAAGAGCGACACGCTGGTCCTGACCCGCGCTGCCGTCGAGAAGCTGGAGGCGCGCTTCAATGGCTAAGCAGTCCAAGCCGGTCGACATCCGTCACTACGACGTGGTGCTCGCCCCGCACATCACCGAAAAGTCGACGCTCGTCTCCGAGGCGAACGCCGTGGTCTTCAAGGTCGCCAACGACGCGACCAAGCCGGAGATCAAGGCTGCCGTCGAGGCGCTGTTCAACGTCAAGGTCACCGGCGTGAACACCCTCGTCCAGAAGGGCAAGACCAAGAAGTGGAAGGGCGCGCCCTACCGCCGTTCGGACTTTAAGAAAGCGGTCGTGACGCTCGCCCAGGGCGAACAGATCGACGTGACCACGGGGATCTGAGACCATGGCGCTTAAGAACTATAATCCGACGTCGCCGGGCGTCCGCGGGCTGATCCTGATCGACCGCTCGCAGCTCTTCAAGGGTCGCCCCGTCAAGGCGCTGACCGAAGGCAAGACCAAGACCGGCGGCCGTAACAACAAGGGCCATGTCACCTCGCGTGGCATCGGCGGTGGTCACAAGCAGCGCTATCGCATCGTCGATTTCAAGCGCCGCCTGTGGGACGTCGAAGGCACCGTCGAGCGGATCGAGTATGACCCGAACCGCACCGCCTTCATCGCGCTGATCAACTACGGCGCCGACGAAGCCGGCAAGGATCGCGTCGCCTACATCATCGCTCCGCAGCGTCTCGCTGTCGGCGACAAGGTGATCGCGGGCAAGAAGACCGACGTGAAGCCGGGCAACGCCATGGAGCTGGGCCAGATCCCGGTCGGCACCATCGTCCACAATGTGGAGATGAAGCCGGGCAAGGGCGGCCAGATCGCCCGTTCGGCTGGTGCGTACGTCCAGGTCGTCGGTCGTGACCGCGGCATGGTGATCGTGCGTCTGAGCTCGGGTGAGCAGCGCTACATCCACGCCGCCTGCATGGCGACGGTGGGTGCGGTGTCGAACCCCGACAACCAGAACCAGAACTTCGGCAAGGCCGGTCGCAGCCGCTGGCAGGGTTCGCGTCCGCTTACCCGCGGTGTCGCGAAGAACCCGGTCGACCACCCGCACGGCGGTGGTGAAGGCCGTACCTCGGGCGGCCGTCACCCGGTTACCCCGTGGGGCAAGCCGACCAAGGGTGCGCGCACCCGCCACAACAAGGCGACGGACAAGATGATCATCCGTTCGCGTCACGCGAAGAAGAAGGGCTGATAGATGGCTCGCTCCGTATGGAAGGGTCCGTTCGTGGACCTGCACCTTCTCAAGAAGGCAGAAACCGCTCAGGACGCCGGCACCCGCGCTGGCCCGATCAAGACCTGGTCGCGTCGTTCGACGATCCTGCCGCAGTTCGTTGGCCTGACGTTCAACGTCTACAACGGCCGCAAGTTCGTCCCGGTCTCGGTCAACGAGGACATGGTCGGCATGAAGCTCGGCGAGTTCGCGCCGACCCGTTTCTTCCCCGGCCACGCCGCGGACAAGAAGGGTAAGCGCTAATGAGCAAGCAGGCAGCCCCCCGCAAGGTCGGCGACAAGGAAGCCCTTGCCGTCGCCACCCAGATCCGTGGTTCGGCCCAGAAGCTGAACCTGGTCGCCGGTCTCATCCGTGGTCGCACCGCGGCTGAAGCGATGAACATCCTCGCCTTCTCCAAGAAGGCGATGGCGGTCGACGCGCGCAAGGTGCTGGCTTCGGCCATCGCCAACGCAGAGAACAACCACAACCTCGACGTCGACGCGCTCGTCGTCGCCGAGGCCTCGGTCGGCAAGTCGATCACGATGAAGCGCTTCGCGACGCGCGGCCGTGGCAAGTCCACCCGCATCCTGAAGCCGTTCAGCCGTCTGCGCATCGTCGTGCGCGAGCAGGAAGAAGCATAATGGGTCAGAAGAGCAATCCCATCGGTCTGCGCCTGCAGATCAACCGCACCTGGGACAGCCGCTGGTTCGCGGAAGGCCATGACTATGGCCGTCTGCTGCTGGAGGACCTCAAGATCCGCAAGTTCATCCTCAAGACGCTGCCGCAGGCCGCGATCTCGAAGGTGGTCATCGAGCGTCCGGCCAAGCTGTGCCGCATCTCGATCTTCGCGGCGCGTCCCGGCGTGATCATCGGCAAGAAGGGCGCGGACATCGAGAAGCTGCGCAAGACGCTCGGCGCGATGACCTCGTCCGACGTCTCACTCAACATCGTCGAGATCCGCAAGCCGGAAGTCGATGCGAAGCTCGTCGCGCAGGGCGTGGCGGACCAGCTGGAGCGCCGTATCGCGTTCCGTCGTGCGATGAAGCGCGCGGTGCAGTCGGCACTCCGTCTCGGCGCCGAGGGCATTCGTATCACCTGCGCCGGCCGTCTGGGCGGCGCGGAAATCGCTCGCACCGAATGGTACCGTGAAGGCCGCGTTCCGCTGCACACGCTGCGCGCGAACGTCGACTATGCCGAGGCCGAAGCCCACACCGCGTACGGCGTGTGCGGCGTGAAGGTCTGGATCTTCAAGGGCGAAATCCTCGGTCACGATCCGATGGCGCAGGACCGGCTGAACCTCGAGGCACAGACCTCGGGCGTGCGCCCGTCGCGCGACGATCATCGCCGCTAAGGACTAGGACAGAACAATGCTGCAACCGAAGCGCACCAAGTTCCGTAAGGCCTTCAAGGGCCGCATCCATGGCGAAGCCAAGGGTGGCACGGCGCTCAACTTCGGCTCCTATGGCCTCAAGGCGATGGAGCCCGAGCGGATCACCGCGCGCCAGATCGAGGCGGCTCGCCGCGCGATCACGCGTCACATCAAGCGTCAGGGTCGTCTCTGGATCCGCATCTTCCCGGATGTTCCCGTTTCGTCGAAGCCGGCCGAAGTCCGCATGGGCTCGGGTAAGGGTTCGCCGGAATTCTGGGTCGCCCGCGTCAAGCCGGGCCGCATCCTGTTCGAGCTGGACGGCGTTCCCGGCCCGCTCGCCGCGGAAGCGTTCGAGCGCGCAGCGATGAAGCTGCCGATCAAGACCAAGGTCGTCGCCCGCCTCGGCGACACGACGCACCTGGAGGGCTGATAGAAATGACCAAGGCTACCGACTTTCGGGCCAACACCGACGACCAGCTCGCCGAGCAGCTGGGCAACCTGAAGCGCGAGCAGTTCAACCTGCGCTTCCAGGCCGCCACCAGCCAGCTCGAGAAGCCGACCCGCGTGCGGGAAGTGCGTCGCGACATCGCCCGTATCAAGACGCTGCAGAACGAGCGCTCGCGCTCGACTGCCAAGTAAGAGGACCGAGACCATGCCGAAGCGCGTGCTGACCGGGAACATCGTCTCGGACAAGGGCGACAAGACCGTGGTGGTTCTCGTGGAGCGTAAGGTGAAGCACCCGCTCTACGGGAAGATCATCCGTCGCTCGAAGAAGTACCACGCCCATGACGAGGCGAATGAGTACAAGGCCGGCGAGACCGTGCGCATCGAAGAGACTGCGCCGATCTCCAAGCTGAAGACCTGGAAGGTGATCGGGCGGGTTGATACCCACGCGACGCCGAACACGGTCGACGCATAATCGTCATCTCCGCTCTTGCGGAGAACTCAAGTTGCGGTCATAGGCCGCCGCTTTGGTGCCCCGGCCGGAAGGCCGGGGTGACGCATTAGAAACGGAACCACCGGGCGCGTCCCGGCAGGCCAAACGAGAAGGAACCGGATCGATGATCCAGATGCAGTCCAATCTCGACGTCGCTGACAACAGCGGCGCGAAGCGGGTGCAGTGCATCAAGGTGCTGGGCGGGTCGAAGCGTCGCTTCGCCGGCGTGGGCGACGTTATCGTCGTCAGCATCAAGGAAGCCGCCCCCCGCGGCAAGGTTAAGAAGGGCGACGTCCACCGCGCGGTTATCGTCCGCACGGCGAAGGACATCCGCCGCACCGACGGCTCGGTGATCCGTTTCGACGGTAACGCCGCCGTGCTGGTCAACAAGAACGAGGAGCCGATCGGCACCCGTATCTTTGGCCCGGTGGTCCGCGAGCTCCGCTCGAAGGGCTTCATGAAGATCATTTCGCTCGCCCCCGAGGTGCTGTGATGGCTGCTGCCAAGATCAAGAAGGGCGACCGCGTTGTTGTTCTGTCCGGCAAGGACAAGGGCAAGACGGGTGAGGTCGTCAAGTCGCTGCCGAAGGACGACAAGGTCGTCGTTTCCGGCGTGAACATCGCCGTTCGCCACAAGAAGCCGACCCAGGGCGAGCCCCAGGGTGGCCTGGTGCGCATCGAAGCGCCGCTGCATGTCTCGAAGGTCGCGCACGTGACCGCCGACGGCAAGGCAACGCGCGTCCGCTTCGAAGAACGCGACGGCAAGAAGGTTCGCGTCGCCGTCAAGACCGGGGAGGTCATCAATGGCTGACAAGTACACGCCCCGCCTGCGCAAGCTCTATGACGAGCAGATCGTCAAGGCGATGACCGAGAAGTTCGGCTACAAGAACGTCATGGAAATTCCGCGCATCGAAAAGATCGTGCTGAACATGGGCGTTGGCGAAGCCACCCAGGACAAGAAGAAGGTCGAGCAGGCCGCTTCTGAAATGGAACTGATCGCCGGCCAGAAGCCCGTCGTGACCAAGGCGAAGAAGTCGATCGCGCAGTTCAAGCTGCGTGAAGGCATGCCGATCGGTGCGAAGGTGACCCTTCGTCGCGAGCGCATGTACGAGTTCCTCGATCGTTTCATCACGATCGCTCTCCCGCGCGTCCGCGACTTCCGCGGCCTGAACCCGAAGTCGTTCGACGGTCGTGGCAACTATGCCTGCGGCCTGAAGGAACAGCTCGTGTTCCCCGAAATCAACTATGACCGCATCGACAAGGTGCGCGGCATGGACGTGATCGTTACCACCACTGCCAAGACGGATGACGAGGCTCGCGAGCTTCTCCGTCTCTTCGGTTTCCCGTTCCCGCAGGCGGACGGCGAAACGAAGCAGGCGGCGTAAGGAAGGAAGAACTTAAGTCATGGCGAAACTGAGTTCGATCAACAAGAACGAGCGTCGCAAGCAGCTGGTGAAGAAGTACGCCGGCAAGTATGCGAAGCTCAAGGCGATTGCGAACGACGAAAGCCTGGATGAGACCGAGCGTCTCATCGCACGGCTCAAGATGGCCGAGATTCCCCGCAACGGGAACCCGACCCGCATTCGCAACCGGTGTGAGCTGACGGGTCGTCCCCGCGCTTATTACCGCAAGTTCCGTCTCGCACGTGTCATGCTGCGCGATCTGGCCAACAAGGGCCTGATCCCGGGTGTCACGAAGTCGAGCTGGTAAAGGACACGCAAGATGGCAGTGACCGATCCCCTGGGTGACATGCTCACCCGTATCCGCAACGGTCAGCGCGCGCGCAAGGACTCCGTCCTGACGCCGGCGTCGAAGTTGCGTGTCCGTGTCCTCGACGTGCTTCAGCGCGAGGGCTATATCCGTGGCTACAGCGAAGAGCAGATGGGCCCCGCGGCCGGCATCCGCATCGAGCTGAAGTATTTCGAGGGTCAGCCGGCGATCAAGCACGTCGCGCGCATCTCGAAGCCGGGCCGCCGTGTCTATTCGGGTTCGCAGGAGCTTCCGCGCGTCCGTAACGGCCTCGGCATCACGATCGTCTCGACGCCTCGCGGCGTTCTGTCCGACGCCGAAGCGCGCGAACAGAATGTCGGCGGCGAAGTGCTGGCGGAGGTGTTCTGATGAGCCGCATCGGTAAGAAGCCGGTTCCCGTCCCCGCGGGCGTGACCGCGCAGGTCGAAGGCGGCCAGATCTCGGTGAAGGGGCCCAAGGGCACCCTCACCATGCCGCTGGCCGACGACATCAAGTACGAAGTGACCGACGGCGGCATCTCGGTGCAGCCGGCCAACGAGACCAAGCGCGCGCGTGCCTTCTGGGGCATGCAGCGTACCCTGGTGCAGAACCTCGTCACCGGCGTGACCACCGGCTTCACCAAGAAGCTGCTGATCACCGGCGTGGGCTACCGCGCTGCCTCGCAGGGCAAGGTCCTGAAGCTGCAGCTCGGCTATTCGCACGACGTCAACTTCGACATCCCGGAAGGGATCGAGATCAAGACGCCGGATCAGACCACGGTCGAGATCTCGGGCATCGACAAGCAGAAGGTCGGCCAGGTGGCCGCGGAAATCCGCCGTTGGCGCAAGCCGGAGCCCTATAAGGGCAAGGGCATCAAGTACGATGGCGAATTCATCTTCCGCAAGGAAGGGAAGAAGAAGTGATCAGCACCAAGGGTCTTTCGCTTTTCGAAAAGCGTCGTCGCCGCAACCGTTCCGCGCTTCGTGCGCGGGCCGGTGGCCGTCCTCGTCTGTCGATCCATCGCTCGGGCAAGCACATCTATGCCCAGGTGATCGACGACGCCGCGGGTCGCACCGTCGCCTCGGCCTCCACGCTCGAGAAGGACGTGCGTGGCCAGACCGGCGCCACGATCGCCGCAGCGCAGGAAGTGGGCAAGCGCGTTGCCGAGGCCGCCAAGGCCGCCGGCATCACCCAGGTCGTCTTCGACCGCGGTGGCTTCCTCTACCATGGTCGCGTCAAGGCGCTGGCGGATGCCGCGCGTGAGAGCGGATTGGAGTTCTAACAATGGCCGATGAAATCAACACGACCGACGCTCCGGTCGAGGCGCAGGACGCCGGCCAGGGAGCTTCGGACCAGCAGCAGCAGGGCCGTGGTTCGCGTGGCGGCCGTGGCCGCGGCGGCCCGGGCGGCGGTGACAACCGCGGCCGTGGCGGCCGTGACGGCAACCGCGGTCGTCGTGACGACCGTCGCGGTGGCCCGCAGGACGATGGTGGCGAGGAGCTCATCGAGAAGCTCGTCCACATCAACCGCGTGTCGAAGACCGTGAAGGGCGGTAAGCGCTTCGGCTTCGCAGCGCTCGTCGTCGTCGGCGACGGCAAGGGCCGTGTCGGCTTCGGTCATGGCAAGGCGCGCGAAGTGCCGGAAGCCATCTCGAAGGCGACCGCTTCGGCGAAGAAGGCGATGATCCGCGTTCCGCTGAAGGAAGGCCGCACGCTGCACCACGACGGCAATGGCCACTTCGGCGCTGGCCGCGTGACCGTCCGTTCGGCGCCCCAGGGTACCGGCATCATCGCCGGCGGCCCGATGCGCGCGATCTTCGAATCGCTGGGCGTGGCCGATGTGGTGACCAAGTCGGTCGGCACCTCGAACCCGTACAACATGATCCGCGCCACGTTCGAGGCACTGGGTGAGCAGACTTCGCCGAAGTCGGTCGCGCAGCGCCGTGGCAAGAAGATCGCCGACCTGCTCGGCCGCGGTGGTTCGCAGACCGCCGAGGCGGACGCTGCGGCCGTTACGGAGTAAACGATCATGGCGAAGATCAAGATCAAGCAGATCGGCTCGCCGATCCGCCGCACCAAGGATCAGCGCGCCACGCTGATCGGCCTTGGCCTCAACAAGATGCACAAGGTTTCGGAGCTCGAGGACACCCCCGAGGTCCGCGGCATGATCCGCAAGCTGCCGCACATGGTCGAGGTGATCGAGGGCTGAGCCCTCGCTTCGCGGACCAGAGCGACAAACGAAGAGGGCGGTGGGCAACCACCGCCCTTTTTCGTGCGCGCGATTCGGGCGGCATCATCGGCAAATTGCCGCGACGAGGACCGATCGGGGCGTGCGAGCGGTTACGCAGGGATGACTGCAGCCGACTTGCTTCCCGCGCCCTACATCCTGTTCCTAACCGGCGCGGGGGTGCTGATTGCGCTGGTCGCGTGGCTGCCGCTGGCCTTGCGGCGGCTGCCGCTGTCGCTGCCGATCGTGTGCATGGGGATCGGCGCCTGCCTGTTTCTCCTACCCCAGATCACGCTGGAGCCGCTGCCGTGGCGATATCCGCACATCACCGAGCGGTTCAGCGAACTGATCGTGGTCATCGCGCTGATGGGGGCCGGGCTGAAGATCGATCGCGTCTTCGGCGTGCGGCGCTGGGGTATTACGTGGCGGTTGATCGGCATCACCATGCCGCTCAGCATCCTCGGTATCGCGGTGCTCACAGAATGGGCCCTGGGCGTACCCGTCGCGGTTGCCCTGCTGCTTGCCGCAAGTCTGGCGCCCACCGATCCCGTCCTTGCGTCGGACGTGCAGGTCGGGCCACCCAAGACCGGCGAGGAGGACGAGGTCCGCTTCGGGCTGACGTCCGAAGCGGGATTCAACGACGGCGCGGCGTTTCCGTTCGTCCATCTCGCGATCCTGCTCGCCACCGCCGCCGCTGCCGGCAAGCCCTGGCTCGTCGAGTGGTTGAGCTACCGCGTCGCCTGGGAGATTGCCGGCGGCATCGGTGCTGGCTGGCTGGTCGGTCGGGCCTTTGGCTGGCTGACCTTCCACATCCCCGCCGAGAGCAAGCTGGTGAAGACGGGCGACGGGCTGATTGCGCTATCGGCAACCTTCGTCGCGTACGGGCTGACGGAGGCGGTGCATGCCTATGGTTTTCTCGCGGTGTTCGTGGCGGCACTGACCTTTCGCCACGCCCATCGCGAACATGATTTTCACCACGAGATGCACACCATCATCGAGCAGGTCGAACGGCTGGTGATGATGCTGCTGCTGATCCTGTTCGGCGGCGCGCTGGTCAGCGGGTTGCTCGCCGGGGTGACATGGGCCGATGCCGCGGTGGCCGCGGTGATCCTGCTCGTCATCCGTCCGCTGTCCGGGTGGGTCGCGCTGCTCGGCTATCCCGCCGCAACGGGCGAAAAGTGGACGCTGTCCTTCTTCGGCATTCGCGGCGTCGGGACGATCTACTATCTGGCCTATGGCCTCAACCACATGGCGGTGGCGAATGCGGAGCGGCTCTGGGGGCTTGCCGGGCTCGTCGTGTTTCTCTCGATACTGCTCCACGGCTTGACGGTGACGCCGATCATGCGCTCGCTCGACCGCCGGCACGGCCGAGATCCCGATGCGGCCGCCGCGCCGCCGGGGGAACGGCGCGCACCGGCGGACTGAAGGGCAGGGCGTCGGCGCGCGGGCGCGCAAACAGGAGTCGACATTCGCCCCGCGCGCCGCTATGAGCCCGCGCTTCCTTACAACGCGCGACAAAAGCGAAAGCGAGTGCACACATCATGAAGCTAAACGAACTCAACGACAACCAGGGCGCCCGTCATCGCCGCATGCGCATCGGCCGTGGTATCGGCTCGGGCAAGGGCAAGACCGGCGGCCGCGGCGTCAAGGGTCAGAAGAGCCGCGAAGGCGTCTCGATCAAGGGCTTCGAGGGCGGTCAGATGCCGCTCCACATGCGTCTGCCGAAGCGCGGCTTCAACAACATCTTCGCCAAGGACTATGCCGAGGTGAACCTGGGCGAGATCCAGAAGGCTGTTGATTCGGGCAAGCTGACCGGCACCGACATCGATCACGCCGCGCTGAAGGCCGCTGGCCTGGCCCGTGGCGGCAAGGACGGTGTCCGTCTGCTCGGCAAGGGCGAGCTGACCGCCAAGCTGAACTTCACCGTTGCCGGCGTGTCGGCCGGTGCGCGTGAGGCGGTCGAGAAGGCCGGTGGTTCGGTCACCGTGCCGGAGATCGTTCCGGCCGCCGAGAAGCACAAGGCGAAGCACCGCACGGCCCAGGCCGCTGCCAAGGCCGCCAAGCAGGGCTGACGAAATGCGAAGGCGGGGCTCCCAAGGCCCCGCCTTCCTTCGTGCTGGGCTTGCCCAAAGGCCGTTCTTTCTTCCTCGTCCACAGAAAAACGGCCCTTCGACAAGCTCAGGGCGATCGGGAATTGCGCAGCAGGGCTTAGACAAGCCGCGCGCAGGCCCTATATGCTTCCCCGCAGGGCGGGGGAGCGCCCGTCACTTATCCGGGACGAAGATACGAAATGGCATCCGCAGCCGACCAGCTGGCTTCCAGCATCAATCTGGCGAAGTTCAGCAAGGCCACCGACCTCAAGAAGCGCCTGTGGTTCACCCTCGGCGCACTGATCGTCTTCCGCATGCTGAGCTATGTGCCGCTGCCGGGCATCGACCCGACCGCGCTCGGCCTGCTTGCGCAGCAGACCCAGGGCGGCGTGCTCGATTTCTTCAACAACTTCACCGGCGGCGCGCTGTCGCGCATGTCGATCGTGGCGATGGGCGTGATGCCCTACATCACCGCGTCGATCGTCATCCAGCTCGCGACCTCGCTGTCGCCGCAGCTCAACGCGATCAAGAAGGAAGGCGAGAGCGGTCGCAAGCGGCTGAATCAGTACACCCGCTACGGCACCGTGCTGCTCACCGCCGTCCAGGGCTATTTCCTGGTGCAGGGCCTCGAGGCTGCCGGCGCTGCCAAGGGCCTGAGCCCGGTGGTCGAGCCCGGCCTTGCCTTCACCCTCACCGCCGTGGTCAGCCTCATCGGCGGCACCATGTTCCTGATGTGGATCGGTGAGCAGATCACCAGCCGCGGCATCGGCAACGGCATCTCGCTGATCATCATGGCCGGCATCGTCGCCCGCCTGCCGGTCACGCTCGTCCAGCTGTTCGAGAGCGGCCGTTCGGGCTCGATCGACCCGCTGCGCCTGATCTTCGTGATCGTCGGCGTCGCGCTGCTCGTGCTGTTCATCTGCTTCATGGAGCGTGCCCAGCGCCGCATCCTGATCCAGTATCCGAAGCGCCAGACCGCGCGCGGCGTCCAGGCCGAGCGCAGCCACCTGCCGCTCAAGCTCAACACCGCCGGCGTGATCCCTCCGATCTTCGCCTCGTCGCTGCTGCTGCTGCCGCTGACCATCACCCAGTTCGCCGGCCAGGCCGTGTCGGGCGAGAGCTGGTGGGGCGATCTGGTGTCGAACCTCAACATCTGGCTGCGCCATGGTTCGCCGATCTACATGTCGCTCTATGCGGCGGGCATCATCTTCTTCTCGTTCTTCTACACCGCCGTCGTCTTCAATCCGGAAGAGACCGCGGACAATCTGAAGCGCTATGGCGGGTTCATCCCGGGCATCCGTCCGGGCAAAAACACCGAGCAGTATTTCGATTATGTGCTGACCCGCATCACCGTGATCGGTGCAGCCTATCTGACCATCATCTGCCTGGTCCCGGAATGGGCGTTCTCCGCGATGAGCATCCCGTTCCTGATGGGCGGCACTAGCCTTCTCATCGTCGTCAACGTAACCATGGATACGGTGACGCAGATCCAGTCGCACCTGCTGGCCCACCAGTATGGCGACCTGATCAAGAAGGCGAAGCTCAAGGGCGGCCGCGCGCGCTGATCGGCGCGCGGCACAAGGGGAGGTACCTGTTGAATATCATCCTGTTGGGTCCGCCGGGGGCCGGTAAGGGCACCCAGGCGAAGCGTCTCGAAACCGAGCGCGGCATGGTGCAGCTGTCGACGGGCGACATGCTGCGCGCCGCGGTGAAGGCCGGGACGCCCACGGGCCTGAAGGCCAAGGCAGTGATGGAGGCGGGCCAGCTCGTCTCCGACGAGATCGTCTCGGGCATCATCGGCGAGCGGCTGGACATGGCCGATACCGAGAAGGGCGCGATCTTCGACGGCTATCCGCGCACCTATGCGCAGGCCGAATCGCTCGACGCGCTGCTCTCCGAGCGGGGACGCCAGCTTGATTACGTCATCGAGCTGCTGGTCAACGAGGAGGCGCTGGTCGATCGCGTCGAGGGCCGCTTCACCTGCGCCAAGTGCGGCGAGGGCTATCACGACAAGTACAAGCTGCCCAAGACGGACGGTGTGTGCGACGTGTGTGGCTCGACCGAGTTCAAGCGCCGCCCCGACGACAATGCCGAGACGGTGCGCACCCGCATGGCCGAATACCGCGCCAAGACCGCGCCGATCCTGCCCTTCTACGAGGAGAAGGGGCTGGTCCGGCGAGTCGACGGCATGGCCGATATCGACGAAGTGACCCGGCAGATCGCCGCGGTGCTCGACGGGCAGGGATAACGGGAAGGGCGGGGGAAACCCCGCCCTTTTTGATTCTGGGGGCTTGGTCCGATTCCGGCCCACTTGCGGTCATTGCACGTGCTTGCAAAGCTGATGCTGAGGAGACCGTACATGCCTGTTTCGATACCAACTATGCCGCAGCCAACGGAGGATGAACTGCTCGCGCTAGCCGCGCATATCGGGCAGTCTCTGCCGCTCAGCTACATACAATTCGTCATGCTTCACGATGGCGCCAAGCCAGGGGAAAACGTAATCAAAACTTCAGATAATGAAGTGGGCGTGTCACGCTTCATTCCTGTCCGCGAAGCGGCTGCCCTTAGCGGTGAAATTGAGGGGTTCCCTTCCAGCGCCATAGCGTTCGCCGAAGACGATTGCGGTAACTACTTTTACATCGCTCCTTCGAATGGCGCGGTGTATTTCTGGGATCACGAGTTAGAAGGCGTGGATGAACGCATGGCGGAGGATGCTAGTGATTTTATGGCAAAACTCAGTCCGTTTGATGCGTCAACGCTGCAACTTCGTCCGGGTCAAGTTCGAAGCGCATGGATCGACCCATCGTTCAAACCGGAGTTTTGACGTCCGCTCCCCACCACAAGCCGTCGTCATCCCCGCGAAGGCGCGCGCTGGTATCGCGGTTCTTTCCTCCGGGGCGCAGGCGAATGGATTCCCGCCTTCGCGGGAATGACGGTGGTTGTGAGGTGGCGAGTCGTGGTCACTCGGCAGATCGCTGCCGTGCTTGACGGGCAGAGATAACCGGAAGGTAGGGGAAGCCCCGCCCTTTCCGTCAGGAAATCCTCCCCTGAAAGGGGAGGTGTCGCGAAGCGACGGAGGGGTGTCACCGCTGCAATTACGGTCCGCCTTTCGAGCGGGGTCACCCCTCCGTCAGCCCTTCGGGCTGCCACCTCCCCTTGCAGGGGAGGATCGGCGCTATCCTATCCGAAACGGGACTCCCTCCACCGCCGCACCCCTCACCGCGCTTGGCCTGCCGGGAACCTTGCTATATAGAGAGGGTTCAGCATTTTCCGGCTCCGCGGCGCTTGACAGGTCGCCTGCGGCCCCGTATCTCGCCCAACTTCCGGAACAGTAGATTACGGCGGCGCTCCCTGCGTGCGTCGTGCCGCTGCATTTCGGAAGGCAACGCTACGAGATGGGGCGCCGCTGCCATGCAGTGCCTCGTGGAGCTGGGAGAATATATTTCATGGCACGTATTGCGGGTGTTAACATCCCGACCAACAAGCGCGTCGTCATCGCGCTGCAGTATATCCACGGCATCGGCCCCGCAAAGGCCAAGGAACTGACCACGCAGCTCGGCATCGCGCCGGAGCGCCGCGTGCAGGACCTGAGCGACCAGGAAGTGCTGCAGATCCGCGAAGCGATCGACGCCGGCTACACCGTGGAAGGTGATCTTCGTCGCCAGGTGGCGATGAACATCAAGCGCCTGATGGACCTGGCCTGCTATCGCGGCCTGCGTCACCGCAAGGGCCTGCCGGTCCGCGGCCAGCGCACGCACACCAATGCGCGCACCCGCAAGGGCAAGGCCAAGCCGATCGCCGGCAAGAAGAAGTAAGCCGCGCTCCCCAGCGCGCTCTTCTTTCCCCGAGGCCCCGCGCCTCCAGGCACCAAGCTTCTAGGTCAGGAAATTCCAAATGGCACGTGAACCGCAGCGTATTCGCCGTCGCGAACGCAAGAACATCACCGCCGGCGTCGCGCATGTGAACGCCAGCTTCAACAACACCATGATCACCATCACCGACGCGCAGGGCAACGCGATCAGCTGGTCGTCGGCCGGCATGATGGGCTTCAAGGGCTCGCGCAAGTCGACCCCGTACGCAGCCCAGGTCGCCGCCGAAGACGCCGGCCGCAAGGCCGCCGAGCACGGCGTTCGCACCCTCGAGGTCGAGGTCAAGGGTCCGGGTTCGGGCCGCGAGTCGGCGCTCCGCGCGCTGCAGGCGGTCGGCTTCCAGATCACCTCGATCCGCGACGTGACGCCGATCCCGCACAACGGCGTCCGCCCCTCGAAGCGCCGTCGCGTCTGATACGTCCTGCTTGCACCGCGGGCCCTGAGGCGGGTTCCGCGGTCTTGCAGTAAATACCTGGCGGGGAATGCCTCTTCCCCGCCCAACATGAGGAAAGCCCGTGTCGGTCAACGCTAAGAACTGGCAGGAACTCAAGAAGCCCAACGGCCTCGAGAAGAAGCCCGGTGGCGATCCCAAGCGGAAGTCGACGTTCGTCGCCGAGCCGCTGGAGCGTGGCTTCGGCCTCACGCTCGGCAACGCGCTGCGTCGCGTGCTGCTGTCGTCGCTGCAGGGCGCGGCGGTCACCTCGATCAAGATCGAGAACGTGCTGCACGAATTCTCGTCGCTCGCCGGCGTGCGCGAGGACGTGACCGACATCGTCCTCAACGTGAAGCAGATCGCGCTCAAGATGCAGGGCGAAGGCCCGAAGCGTCTGCAGCTGTCGGCCACCGGCCCGGCGGAAGTCAAGGCAGGCGACATCGCGGTTTCGGGCGACATCGAAGTGATGAACCCCGAGCTGGTGATCTGCCACCTCGACGACGGCGCGACCCTGAACATGGAACTGACCGCGGACGTGGGTAAGGGCTATGTGCCCGCCACCGCGAACCGCCCGGCGGATGCACCGATCGGCCTGATCCCGGTCGATGCGCTGTTCAGCCCGGTGCGTCAGGTCTCGTATAAGGTCGAGAACACCCGCGTCGGCCAGGAGCTCGACTACGACAAGCTCACGCTGACCGTCGAGACCGACGGCACGGTGACGCCTGAGGACTCGCTGGCCTATGCCGCGCGGATCCTGCAGGACCAGCTGGCGCTGTTCGTCCACTTCGACGATTCGTCGATCACCCGGGCAGCCCCGGTCGGCATGGCGCCGGCAGCGGCACCGGCGGAAGGTGGCGCAGGCGATGCCGCGCAGATCAACCGCTATCTGCTCAAGAAGGTCGACGAGCTGGAGCTTTCGGTCCGCTCGGCCAACTGCCTCAAGAACGACAACATCATCTACATCGGCGATCTGGTCCAGAAGACCGAAGCCGAGATGCTGCGCACGCCGAACTTCGGCCGCAAGTCGCTCAACGAGATCAAGGAAGTCCTCTCCAGCATGGGCCTGCGCCTGGGCATGGAAATCCCGGGCTGGCCGCCCGAGAACATCGAGGAAATGGCCAAGAAGCTCGAACAGGAGATCATGGGCTGAGCCCATCTCCGCTTCGGCTGAAGATACAGAAAGGGCTCCGCAGCGATGCGGGGCCCTTTTTGCTGTATGTTCGTTAGCGGGTCGGCTTGCGGAGGCATCGCGTCGCGATAAAAATGTGCCGTGGCCCGCCTCGCTATCGTTCTCGTCACGCTCTGCGTCATTCTCGCCGCGGAAGCCTTGTATCGATGGTCCAACGGCCTCGGACTGAATTGGGGTTGGGCAGTCGGGAGGGTGTGCTTTCTGCTGGTCGTCGGCGGCGGTTCGAGTTTCGGCTCCTGGCTGGACTCAAAAAAGCGCGGCAGGTCCAGCGATAGCGGGAGTGGCATCCTGAGCCCCCTGTTTTTCCTGGCGATCGGGGGGTGGGGTGTCACGGTCTGTGCATGGCGGGTTGCCGCCGCGGTCTGGTCCGGCCGCATCGTCGTTTCGACCGCGACGGATGCATTCACGTCGTGGACGGTCAATCCGTTCGGATTTGGAGTGGCGCTGGCAGCGGCATCCTTCGGCGGGCTCTTTTTCCTCCTCGTGTTCGCGGCGGGTGGTTTTCAGCTGGCCTTGTGGATGTCGCGGCGCCGTCGGCTGCGCTAGGACTTGACGAATCGGTCGTTTTGCGGTCTTAGGCGCAGCTTCACGGCATCGTGAGTTGGGTTTTGGGCGGTGGCCCTGTTTCACCGCCTGGTCGGCAGTACCTTGAACGGCTGTCGGACGAACGAAGGAAAATACCATGCGCCATCGCGTAGGCGGCCGTAAGCTTCAGCGTACTTCGGCCCACCGTATTGCCCTGTTCCGCAACATGAGCGCCGCGCTCATCAAGCACGAGCAGATCACCACCACCGTCGCCAAGGCGAAGGAACTGCGTCCGTACGTCGAGAAGCTGATCACCCTCGCCAAGAAGGGTGGCCTGTCCAACCGTCGTCTCGCGCACGCCCGCCTGATGGACGACGCCCAGCTGGTGAAGCTGTTCGACGTGCTGGCCGCGCGCTATGCCGATCGCAACGGCGGCTACACCCGCATCATCAAGGCCGGCATCCGCGCTTCGGACGCGTCGCCGATGGCGATCATCGAGTTCGTCGACCGCGACGTCTCGGCCAAGGGCCAGGACTCGGGTCCGGTGATCTCGGACGAGGATTTCGACGAAGCCGCCTGATCGGCACGTCGGTCTAGCCGAACAAGGGAAGGGCGGTCGCACCAGCGGCCGCCCTTTTCGTTTGTGCAGTTTTGCTTCGTCGCCGCATAGAATCGTTCCGCTCGCAAATGTGTCGCCGCACCCCATCTCTGCGCCCGAACAACCGGCTGTGCTGCCCCGTCTGGCAGCATCGGAGAACGATCATGTCCCACCTGTCGAAAGGGCGGCGCCGCGCGCCGGCCGATATCGGTGCCTGGATCGCGGCGCTGCTGGCGCTGGCGCCGCTTGCCGCCTTTGCCTGGGCGATCGAGCTGACCGGGCTGGCTTGAGCCGGGGGGCGGGGCTCCCTAGGGTAGGCGCATTCACAGGGAGCCCTTGAATGCGCCGTGCATTGATCCTGCCGCTACTTTTCGCCAGCCCCGCCTATGCCCAGACCACCAAGCCGGAGACCGCCGCGCCGATGACCAAGTTCGCCTATCCCGAAACCCGCCGCGTCGATGTGGTGGACGAACAGTTCGGGGTGAAGGTCGCCGATCCCTATCGCTGGCTGGAAAACGACGTCCGCAACGACGCGCAGGTCGCCGCCTGGGTCGAGGCCGAGAACAAGGTGACGGACGCCTATCTCGCGACGCTGCCGGGCCGGGATGCGCTGAAGGCGCGGATCAAGCAGCTGTTTGACTACGAGCGCTTCGGCGCGCCCGATCAGAAGGGCGGCCATTATTTCTACGCGCACAATAGCGGCCTGCAGAACCAGGCGGTGCTGTTCGTGCGCGACGGCCTCAACGGCCAGGGCCGCGTGCTGATCGATCCCAATGGCTGGTCCAAGGACGGCGCAACCGCGCTTGCCGAGTGGCTGCCCAGCGAGGACGGCAAGCTGCTGGCCTATTCGATCCAGGATGGCGGCAGCGACTGGCGCACGATCAAGGTGCTCGACGTCGCCACCGGCAAGGACACCGGCGACACGCTGAGCTGGGCCAAGTTCACCATGGGCGTGAGCTGGGCGAAGGACGGCAGCGGCTTCTTCTATTCGCGCTACCCCGAGCCCCCGGCCGAGGCGAAGTTCCAGGCGCTGAACGAGAACCACCGGATCTATTTTCATACGCTCGGCACGCCGCAATCGGCGGACCGACTGGTCTACGAGACACCCGCCACGCCGCGGCAGAGCCACGGCGCGGTCGTTACCGATGATGGCCGCTATCTGGTGATCCTCACCAGCGAGGGGACGGACAACAAGAACCTCGTCCACATCGTCGACCTGAAGGACCCCGCCTGGAAGGCGAAGACGGTGATCGGCAAACTGGAACATGACTGGTCGCCGATCGGCAATGTCGGCACGAAGTTCTGGTTCGCGACCGATGACGGCGCCCCGCGCCAGCGGATCGTCACGATCGATCTCGCCGATCCCGCGCTGGCGCCGCACGAAGTGGTGCCGGAGCAGAAGGAAACACTCGCCGGCCAGTCGATCGTCGGCGAGCGGCTGATCCTCAGCTACATGGTCGATGCGGCCACCGAGGTGCGCCGCTACACGCTGGACGGCAAGGCGGATGGGAAGGTCGCGTTGCCCGGCATTGGCACGGCCAGCGGCTTTGGCGGGCATCCGCATGACAGCGAGACCTTCTTCGCCTTCACCAGCTTCAACTATCCGACGACGATCTTCCGCTACGACGTGAAGACCGGCAAGGCGGAAGCCTGGGCGCAGCCCAAGGTCGCGTTCGAACCGAAGGACTATGCGGTCGAGCAGCGCTTCTACGCGTCGAAGGATGGCACCAAGGTGCCGATGTTCATCGTCAAGAAGAAGAGCGTGACCGGACCGGCGCCGACGATCCTCTACGGCTATGGCGGGTTCAACATTCCGATCACGCCCGGCTTCTCGGCGGGCCGCCTGGCCTGGCTGGAGCAGGGCGGCGTGTTCGTCGTGGCGAACATTCGCGGCGGCGGCGAATATGGCAAGGCGTGGCACGATGGCGGTCGCCTCGCCAACAAGCAGAATGTGTTCGACGATTTCATCGCGGCCGGCGAATATCTGATCCAGCAGGGCATCACCGGCAAGGGCCAGCTGGCGATCCAGGGCGGGTCGAATGGCGGGCTGCTGGTCGGCGCGGTCACCAACCAGCGCCCGGACCTGTTCGCGGCGGCCCTGCCCGCGGTGGGCGTGATGGACATGACCCGCTTCGACCGGTTCACTGCCGGGCGCTACTGGGTGGATGATTACGGCTATCCGTCGAAGGAGGCCGACTTCAAGCGGCTCTACGCCTATTCGCCCTATCACAACATCAAGAGCGGCGTGGACTATCCGGCGGTGCTGGTAAGCACGGCGGACACCGATGATCGGGTCGTGCCCGGGCATAGCTTCAAATACACCGCGGCGCTCCAGCATGCGGCGGCAGGCGACAAGCCGCATCTGATCCGCATCGAGACTCGCGCCGGCCACGGATCGGGCAAGCCGACCGACAAGGTGATCGAGGAAACCGCCGATCTGTGGGCCTTCGCTGCCAGGTGGACCGGCCTGGCGATCCGCTGAGACCAGGGACCGGGCCGCACGCCGATCGGCGGCGGCCCGGCCGTTGGGCGACCTCAGGGATTGTGCACGTCGGTGGAAGCCCAGGCCTTCTGGAGATTTTTCCAGTAATCGCCGCCATCCTTCATCGGCACGTTGGCACTACCGAAATCATAGGTGTTGAGCGTGTTCTTCGCCGCGGCGGGCAGGCGATCCCAGCTGATCAGCGGCTGTGTCCGGCCGTTGTCCAGCGAGGGGTCGAGCACGTGATCGGCAAAGCCGAGATAGGTGGCATGATAGGTCAGCCGCGGGTGCATGCCGTTGCTTAGATAACCGGTCGCGCCCATGAAAAGCGGCGGGTTGGTGTTCACCGAATATTTGCCGTGGGTCGAATAATTGACCTTCACGATCTTGGCGCCGACATAGCAGCCTTCCGTCCACACCACGATGCTTTCCCAGTCATGGCGATGGCCGCCAAAGGCGCCGAGATAGTTTGGCGGCTGATCCTTGGGGAAATAATAGGCGTACAGGATCGCGCACTTGTTGTAATATTCGGCCATCCGCGAATAGACTTGGCCGGCGGTACCGCGGCAATGGCCGTCCGGCGCCCCCGAGGGATAGAGCCCGCCGCCGACATTGCCCCACTGATCCACCGCCGGATAGTTGTTGCAGGCGTCCGGGCCGTCGGCGATCATCGGCTGATAGTAGAATTCCACCGCCGAGGCGTTGGCGGCAATCGGCTGCACCTTGTCATGATCCAGCACATCGGCGGCCGCGGGCGTCACGGCGAGCAGGGCCATCCCCGCTGCCAGGCAAATGGAAGCACGTCTCACACGCATGGTAAGCCTCCCCGAAAGATTTGTGATCGGCAATGCCCGATCGAGAGGGGAGAGCATCGCCATCGCGCATCGGGGACGCATAGTTGAAAATATATTTGTATATGAATAGTTTGTGACGACCGTGTTGCGGTTTGGCGTCTCTGCCACACGAGACACTGCCCGCCTTTGACAGCGGCAGCCCGCTTCCCCACCTGTGGACGCGATGACGCATCCGGCTGATCCGAACCCTTCCCCCGACGATCCGCGGCCGTCGACCTCGCCGTCGCGGCGCGACGGACGTCCGCTGACCGCGGCCGAACGCGCCTTGGTGCGAGAAACGTTCGGCGATGCCATCGACGTCGATCCGGTACGGGTGCATCGCCGCCCGTGGTTTCCCTTCCAGCCGCGCAACGTGACGATGGCGCCGCGCGGGCATCTCCATTTCCATCCCGCCGGGAGCGCCTATCGCGCGTGCTTCGCGGAGGCCGGGCTGGGGCTGCAGGCGCACTTCATCCACGAAATGGTGCATGTCTGGCAGCATCAGCAGGGGCTGAACCTGGTGTTGCGGCGGCACCCGTTCTGCCGCTACCATTACACGATCAAGCCCGGCTGGACGCTGGCGCGTTACGGAATCGAGCAGCAGGCCGAAATCGTTCGGCACGTCTTCCTGCTGCGCCACGGTGCGATCGTGCCCGGGGCCCCGCCGCTGGCCACGCTGGAGACGATCCTGCCGTTCCCGCGATCCCCCGCGTCACCCCAAACCTTGGTATAGTTTCCCCAAATCAAATGCCTGCCGCACGCTGCGGAGGTTCGATTCCGTCGCGATCGCCGCTGCGCGACACTCCATCCCGCAACAGGGGATGGAACCATGTACCACCAGGCGTTGATCGATGCGGGCGCTGTCGCCAAGGCGGGGGGAGGCCCCGAACTGGCGTTGCTGCTGGCCGGGGCGCTGCGCGCGCTCGACGAGGATCCGCCTGCGGCCCGGCGCTGTCTGGAACGGCTGTCGTGGTTGCTGGCGGAAGGCGCGTCCGACACGGCCGAGGCGATGCTGCTGCCCGAGCGCGGCGAAAGGGCGGACGGGCTCGCCAAGGGCGGGCTCGCCGGATGGCAGCTGCGCCGGGTCTCCGCGCATGTCGACGCGCATTTGCAGGGCCCGATCTTTACCTCCACGCTGGCCGAGGTCGCCCAACTGAGCACCGGCCATTTCTGCCGTGCGTTCAAGGTGAGCACCGGCGAGACGCCCCACGGCTATATCGTGCGCCAGCGCATCCGGCGGGCACAGCTGCTGATGCGCGACACACAGGATTCGCTGTCGCAGATTGCCTGCGCCTGCGGCCTCAGCGATCAGGCGCATCTCACCCGTCTGTTCCGCCGCTGGGTGGGGACCACGCCGCTCGCCTGGCGGCGGGCCTGGCAACAGGCCGGCTGACCGGGCCTTGCGCAGGCAGCCCCCGGCACCGCGCGCGCTTGGCGCGTGGCGTGGCGTGCACTTTGCCGTCGCGGAGATCGACGTGCTGGCAGCGGATATGGATCTGCTGATCGTCGGCATGCTCGAGAAGGATGTGGCCGGCGCGCATCGTGGCGGGGCGGATGCGCTTGACCATGCGCTGCACGGCACCTTGTCGCGGTTGCGCCAGGGCGGGATCTTCACCGGCGGCTTCGGCGAGACGCTGATGCTCGCGCGCCCCGCCGCACCGATCCGCGCGGGCACGGTGATGCTCGTCGGCATGGGCGCGTCGCTCGCGGCGCAGCCGGCGGCGGTGGGCAACCTCACCGGGCTCGCGATGCGCGCGGCGCTCCGCATCGGGGCAGCGTCGGTCGGATGCCTGCTTGGCTGGTCCGAGCTGGACATCGCCGAGGACCAGGTCGCGCACAGCGCCGCGGCGATGATGCGCGGCGCCCTTGGCGCGATCGATGCGCAGCATGGCGAGGGACAGGCGCCGCCGATGGCGTGGACCTTCGACATTCGAAACGGCGATGCGACGCGCACCGCGGCGGCGCTCGCGGCCGCGCTGGCGGCGTGGCCGTGAACCCGGGATGCATGTTGCTGCCGGAACTGCTAGTATCGCGCGGTTTCGTGGGGGTACTGGGCGTATCATGCTGACCAAGGCCTTCAATGGTCGGGCGTCCGATCGGGGCGTGGCGCCGATCCGCATCCTGCTGGTCGACGACCATGTGTTGCTGCGCGAAGGCGTGCGTGCCGTCGTGTCTACCCAGGCGGACATGGAGATCGTCGGCGAGGCGAGCGGGGGCGCCGAGGCGATCCGGGAGTATGCCCGGCTGCAGCCCGATCTCGTGCTGATGGACCTCCAGATGGCGGAGATGTCCGGGCTCGACGCGATCCTTGCGATCCGCGCGAGATCGCCCGATGCGCGGATCATCGTGCTGACCACCTATGCGGGCGATGCGCGGGCACTCAAGGCGCTGCGCGCCGGGGCGATGGGTTATCTGCTCAAGAGCAGCCTGCGCAACCAACTGCTCGATGCGATCCGATCGGTGCACCATGGCGGCAAGCATCTGGACGCCAGCGTCGCCACCGCCATCGCAATGCACGTGCTCGACGAAGGGTTGACCGAGCGGGAGGTCGCTGTCCTGTCGCTTGCCGCCCTTGGCAATTCGAACAAGCAGATCGCGGCGCAGCTCGATCTTTCGGAAGAGACGGTGAAGGGGCACATGAAGGCCCTGTTCGCCAAACTGGGTGCCAATGACCGCACCCATGCCGTGACCATCGCGGCGAAGCGCGGCCTGATCGAGCTCTGAGCCCGCGTCCGCCCAATCCGGGCGAAACCGCTCGATAGCATCAATCCCGTCCAATACCGGCCCGACCCGCGCCGCCTAGAGCGGTCGGCGGCGGTCCGCGGCCGCGTGCCCGCTTCGTGCAGGCGCAGGTCGCGAATGCCAACTGTTCTAAGGAATGGAACGGTACGAGTGAAATTATCCGAATTTTCGGAAAAATCGTCCCGGCTATTCTGACCCCATCGATGCCGGACCCCGGCAGCAACAGGAGCCGCACCATGACCCTCACCGCCACCGCAACCCCGGGCAAGTCGCTGATTTCACCGACCAACCACGCGCTGGTGCTGATCGACTTCCAGTCGCAGATGGCCTTCGCCACCAAGTCCATCGACGCCACCATCCTGCGCAACAATGCCGGGCTCGTCAGCCGCGCGGCCAAGTCGTTCGACGTGCCGACGATCCTCACCACGGTTGCCGAGAAGAGCTTCTCCGGCCCGATGTTCAGCGAGGTCACCGATGCGTTCCCCGGTCAGGCCCTGCTCGATCGCACCTCGATGAATACCTGGGAAGACGCGGCCGTGATCGAGGAGATCAATCGCATCGCCAAGCCGCGCATCGTGTTCGCCGGCCTGTGGACGAGCGTCTGCATCGTCGGCCCCGTGGCGTCGGCGATCGACCAGGGTTTCGAGGCCTATGTGATCACCGATGCCTGCGGCGACGTCTCGACCGAGGCGCATGAGCGCGCCGTCGAGCGGATGATCCAGCTGGGCGCCGTGCCGATGACTGCGCTCCAGTATCTGCTCGAGCTGCAGCGCGACTGGGCGCGCAGCGAGACCTACGAGTCCACGACCGGCATCGCGAAGCAGTGGGCCGGTGCCTACGGCCTCGGCGTCACCTACGCCAAGACGATGTTCGGCGCCTCCGAAGGCCATTGAGTTGCCCCCCGGGCCCGGCGGTGCCTGCCCCTCTCCATCGCCGCCGGGCCCACCCCTTTTCCTGCCGCTAACAAGGAATGCTGCCATGACTTCCACCGTGACCACCAAGGACGGCGTCTCGATCTTCTTCAAGGATTGGGGGCCCAAGGATGCCCAGCCGATCATGTTCCACCATGGCTGGCCGCTCTCGTCGGACGACTGGGACGCGCAGATGCTGTTCTTCCTCCAGCATGGCTACCGCGTCGTCGCGCATGACCGCCGCGGCCATGGCCGCTCGGAGCAGGTGAGCGATGGTCACGACATGGACCATTATGCCGCCGACGCCGCCGCCGTCGCCGAGCACCTCAACCTGCGCAACGCCGTGCATATCGGCCACTCGACCGGCGGCGGCGAAGTCGCGCGCTATGTCGCCAAGCATGGCATCCCGCAGGGCCGTGTCGCCAAGGCGGTGCTGGTCGCGGCCGTGCCGCCAATCATGGCGAAGACCGAGGCCTATCCGAACGGCCTGCCGCTGGAAGTGTTCGACGGCTTCCGCAAGGGCACCGCGGAGAACCGCGCGCAGTTCTTCCGCGATGTCGCCGCCGGCCCGTTCTACGGCTTCAACCGCGAGGGCGCGAAGGTCTATCCGGGCGTGATCGACAATTGGTGGCGCCAGGGCATGATGGGCAGCGCCAAGGCCCATGTCGACGGCATCAAGGCCTTCTCCGAAACCGATCAGACCGCCGATCTGAAGGCGATGACGGTTCCGACGCTGGTGCTGGCCGGCGATGACGATCAGGTGGTGCCCTACAAGCAGGGTGCCGAGCTGCAGGCCAAGCTGCTGCCGAACCCGACGCTGAAGATCTACCCGGGTCTGCCGCACGGCCTGCTTACCACCCATGCCGACGTGCTGAACGCCGACATCCTCGCCTTCGTGCGCGGCTGATCGACCGCGCGCGCCGGGGAGGATCTGCAGATGAAGCCCTATCTGATCTCGCTCGCCGTCGGTCTGCTGGTCGGCGTCATCTACAGTCTCCTCGGCGTGAAGTCGCCGGCGCCGCCGACGATTGCACTGATCGGCCTGCTCGGCATCCTCGTCGGCGAGCAGGTGGTGCCGGTCGCCAAGCGGCTCTTCGCCGGCCACGACCTCGTCGCGTACATCCGCACCGACTGCGCCGAGCAGGTGCTCGGCCACCCGGTCAAGAAGCCCGACGACCAGGCATGAGCCTCACCCGCCGCCAGACCCTTGCCGCCGCCGGCGCCACCGCCGCCGGCGCGCTGCTGCCCACACCGCTCTTCGCAAGGAATGCCCGCATGCCCGCCACCGACCTGCTCCTCGTCAACGCCCAGGTGACGACGCTCGACCGGGAGAATCCGGTGGCCGAGGCGATCGCGATCCGCGACGGCAAGTTCCTGGCGGTGGGCAGCGAGGCGGAGGTCCGCGCCGCCGCGGCGCCGGGCGCGCAGGTGATCGACGCGCATCGCCGCCGGGTGATCCCGGGGCTGATCGACAGCCACATGCATATCATCCGTGGCGGCCTGAACTATAACATGGAGCTGCGCTGGGACGGCGTGCCCAGCCTCGCCGACGCGATGGCGATGCTCAAGCGCCAGGTCGACAACACGCCGGCGCCGCAATGGGTGCGCGTGGTCGGCGGCTTCACCGAACACCAGTTCGCCGAGAAGCGACTGCCGACGATCGACGAGCTCAATGCCGCAGCACCCGACACGCCCGTCTTCATCCTCCACCTCTATGATCGCGCGCTGCTCAATGCCGCGGCATTGCGGGTGGTGGGCTATACCAGGGACACGCCGAACCCGCCGGGCGGCGAGATCGTCCGCGATGCCGCCGGCAATCCCACCGGCCTGCTGCTCGCCCAGCCCAACGCGACGATCCTCTATTCGACGCTCGCCAAGGGCCCCAAGCTGCCCGAGGAGTATCAGCGCAATTCCACCCGTCACTTCATGCGCGAAGTGAACGGCTTGGGCGTCACCGGCGTGATCGACGCGGGCGGCGGCTTCCAGAACTATCCCGACGATTATGCGATCATCGAGAAGCTCCATGCCGACGGCCAGCTGACTGTGCGGATCAGCTACAATCTGTTCACCCAGAAGCCCAAGGAAGAGCTCGCCGATTTCGCCGGCTGGGTGAAGCAGGTGACACCGGGGCAGGGCGACGACAGCTATCGCCACAATGGCGCGGGCGAGATGCTGGTCTACTCCGCCGCCGACTTCGAGGATTTCCGCGTCGCCCGGCCGGACATGCCGCCGAACATGGAAGGCGATCTCGAGCCGGTGATCCGCCTGCTCGCCGAGCATCGCTGGCCCTGGCGCCTCCACGCGACCTATGACGAGACGATCGGCCGCGCGCTCGACGTATACGAGAAGGTCCACCGCGACATCCCACTGACGGGCATCCACTGGTTCTTCGACCATGCCGAGACGATCAGCGACCGCAACATCGATCGCATCGCGGCGCTGGGCGGCGGGATCGCCGTGCAGCACCGCATGGCCTATCAGGGCGAGTATTTTGTCGAGCGCTACGGCGCCAAGGCGGCCGAGCGCACGCCGCCGATCGCCAAGATGCTCGCCGCCGGTCTGCCGGTCGGCGCGGGCACCGATGCGACGCGGGTGGCGAGCTACAACCCCTGGGTGTCGCTCAGCTGGCTGGTGACCGGCCGCACGGTGGGCGGGCTCAAGCTCTATCCGGGCGCCAACCGCGTCAGCCGCGAAAAGGCGCTGGCGATGTGGACGCACGAGAATACCTGGTTCTCGAACGAGGTGGGCAAGAAGGGGCAGATCAAGGCGGGCCAGCTCGCCGATCTGGCGGTGCTATCCGCCGACTATTTCTCGGTGCCCGAGGACCAGATCGTCCACATCCGCTCGGTGCTGACGCTGCTCGGCGGGCAGGTGGTGCATGGCGACGGCGACTATGCCCCGCTCGCCCCCGCGCTGCCCCGGCCGATGCCCGACTGGTCGCCGGTCGCGACCTTCGGCGGCTATCACCAGTCGCCCGAAACCCGCGCCCAGCTTGCCTCGGCTTGTGCCTGCCACAGCAGCTGCTCTGTCCATGGCCACGACCATGCCGCAGCACTCGGCGCGACCGTGCCTGCCGCCGACGTCCAGAGCTTCTGGGGCGCGCTCGGCTGCGGATGCTGGGCGGTGTGAACCCCTTTCAATTCCAGGAGCCAGCCATGCGTATCTTCCTCCTCGCCTCCGCCCTCGTCGTCGGCACGCCGGCGCTCGCCCAGCAGACCGCCGACTATTCGGTCGGGCCGCAATACGACACCACCCATGTCTATGTGCCGGAAGACCAGTTCGACAGCTTCGTCACCAGCTTCCAGGCAACCTTCGGCGGCACGACCAGCAAGCAGGGCGTGTTCCAGGTGACGCCCACCGCCAGCCTCACCAAGTCGCAACTGGTGCTGACCCCCGCTGGCACCGTCTCGGTGTTCGGGTTCAAGACCCCGATCCCGTTCCCGTTCGGCGACGAGCGCACCGGCTATCTGGTGACCGACATCGACGCTGCGGTGAAGGCTGCCGTGCAGCACGGCGCGGTCCGCCGGCTGGTGACCTTCCCCGATCCGATCGGCCGCGATTCGCTGATCCAGTGGCCGGGCGGGGTGAACATGCAGATCTACTGGCACACCGCCAAGCCGAGCTACACGCCGCTGGCAACGGTGCCCGAGAACCGCATCTACCTGACCGCCGACGTCGCCGATCGCTTCGTGAAGAGCTGGGTCGGCTATGCGAAGGCCAAGGTGACCGCCGATGACCGCGCCGCACCCGGCGCCGAGGTGGGCGAGCCCGGCAAGACGATCCGCCGCATTGCGATCACCAGCGGCTACGGCAAGATGGTGGTGTTCGTCACCGACGGCCTGCTGCCCTGGCCCTATGGCCGCGACATGACCGGCTATGCGGTGCCCGATCTCGACGCGACGCTCGCCAAGGCCAAGGCTGCCGGTGTCGAGACGCTGGTGCAGCCTTATGCCGCAGCGGGCGGCCGCGCGGTGATCGTGCGCTTCCCCGGCGGCTATATCGCCGAGATCCATAGCCCCGCGGGCAAGTGACCATGGACACGCCCGACCCGCGCTTCGTCGACGCCATTCTCGACTGGCGGCCGACCTGGTTTCTCGCCCGGCTGCTGCTGGTCGGCGCCTATCTGCTCGGCGGGCTGGTCAAACTCGCCGACTGGCCGGGCGCGGTGGCGGAGCAGGCGCATTTCGGCATGCACCCGCCCGCGCTCTGGGCGGCGCTGACGATTGCGGTGGAGCTGATCGGGCCGGTGCTGATCCTCACCGGCCGCTGGATCTGGCTGGGGGCGGGGATGCTGGGGGTGTTCACCCTGCTCGCCGCCTTCACCGCCAATGCCTTCTGGACGATGCCGCCGGGCCCCGAGCGGTTCGGCGCGACCAACGCCTTTTTCGAGCATCTCGGCCTGATCGGTGGCTTCGTCCTCGCGGCGCTGGTGGCGGAGCAGGCGAAGCGGCGTGGCTAGCCTCGCCGCGGCGGTGGTGCTGGTGGTGCAGATCCAGCCCGACGCTGCCACGCTCGAAACCGTCATCCCCGCGAAGGCGGGGATCCATTCGCCTGTGCGCTCGCGGAAGGAGCCGAGACGGCAGCCTCAATGGATCCTCGCCTCCGCGGGGAGGACGGCGGTGGGGGAGGGGCAGTCGGAATCCACCCACGCCCCCGAACCCTGGCAGGCGCCGACGCTCAGCATCACCCGCTATGACGAGGACTGGTCCGATCTCGCCGACGCCGAGAAGCGCGCGCACCACTGGACCGGGCCGTTCAAATACATCCCCCTCGGCGGCGATGCATGGCTCTCCACCGGCATCGAAGTCCGGCTGCGCACCGAATCCTTCGCCAACAACGCGCTGGGCAACGCGGCCTCGCCCGACGACGCCTATCTCTGGACCCGCGTGTTGCCCTATGCCGACCTCCATGTCGGCCGCGTGCGCGCCTTCGCCCAGCCGATCCTCGCCTATGCTGCCGGTGTCCGCCCCGCCGCCGGCCCGGTCGACCAGACGCGGGCCGACCTGCTCCAGGGCTTTGCCGAACTCGATCTCGGCGCGGTCACCCTGCGTGGCGGACGGCAGATGCTGTCGCTCGGCACCGAGCGGCTGATCGGCACGCGCTACGGCCCCAATGTGCCGCTGGCGTTCGACGGCGTGCGCGGGATCGTGGCCGTGGGGCAGGGCAGGATCAGCCTGCTCGCCGTCGCGCCGGTGGCACCGCGGCTGGGCACCTTCGACGACCGCACCTCGCCGACCAGACGCCTATGGGGCGTCTATGCCGTGCTGCCGGGGCTCGACCTCTATTATCTCCGCTACCGCAATCGCGCGGCGCAGTTCGGCGACCGCACCGGCCGCGAGCTGCGCCACAGCTTTGGCGCGCGCGTCCATGGCGCGCGCGCCAACTGGCACTGGAATGTCGAGGGCGTCGCCCAGGTCGGACGCTTCGCCGACGGGCCGATCGCTGCCTGGACGCTCGGCACCGAACTCGGCCGCAAATTGCCCAGCGTGCCCTTCGCGCCGGACGCGGTGCTCCGCTTCAACGTGATCAGCGGCGACCGAAATGCCCGGGATCGCCGCCTCGGCACGTTCAACGCCCTGTTCCCCAAGGGCAAGTATTTCGGCGAGCTGTCGCCGGTGGGCCCGTACAACCTGATCAACCTCAATCCGCGCATCGCCGGCACGTTTGCGCCCGGCGTCTCCGCCAGCATCGCCGGCAGCGCATACTGGCGCACCAGCACGGCGGACGGCGTGTACGACATCCCCGGCAACCTGCTCCGCGCGCCCGGCACCAGCCGCGCCCGCTGCATTGGCAAGCAGATCGAAGGCGCCATCGCCTGGCAGGCGACCGCCGAGCTCGAGCTCTCCGCCTCCCTCTCCGTCTTCCAGCCCGGCCGCTTCCTGCGCGAAACCGGCGCGCCCCGCCCGATCCGGATGATCGGTCTGGAAAGCAATTTCCGTTTCTGAGGAACTCCATCATGCCCGCCGCCAAGACCGCCGGCTCACCGCTCCCGCCGCTGCTCCTGCTGCTCTCCGTCACCACGGGGCTGGTGGACGCGGTGAGCGTGCTCGGGCTGGGCAAGGTGTTCACCGCCAACATGACCGGCAACATCGTGTTCCTCGGCTTCGCGGCGGCAGGCACGCCGGGCTTCACCATTGCGCCCTATATCGTCGCGCTGACCTCTTTCCTGGTCGGCGCACTGGTGGCGGGCAAGGTCGGCGCACATCTCGCCGGACAGCCGCTGCGGCGCTGGCTGGTGCTGGCAGCGGTGACCGAGGCAGTGCTGTTCGGCATCGCCGCAGGCGTCGCCGCCTGGGCCGGCGCGATGGGTATCCTGCCCGAGACCTGCGTGTTCGCGATCATCGCCCTCACCGCGATCGCGATGGGCTTCCGCAACGCGACGATCCGCCAGCTCAAGGTGCCGGACCTCACCACCACCGTGCTGACGCTGACCCTCACCGGCATCGCCGCTGATTCGCACTTCGCCGGTGGCCGGAACCCCAATATCGGGCGCCGGCTTGCGGCGGTGATGGCGATCCTGTTCGGTGCGTTCCTCGGCGCCGTGCTGGTCAACCGCTACGGACTGGCGATTCCGCTGCTGGTCGCAGGACTTACCGTGCTCGTCGGCACGCTGGCCTGCGTTCGCCATCCGATCTCCGCCGAGCCCTTGCGCGCCTGATCGCCCGCACCCCTTTGACAGGCCGGCGATCGCTCCCTATCGGCCAGCCATGACGCTCCAGCACACCGACTCCATCCTGATCGTCGACTTCGGCAGCCAGGTGACCCAGCTGATCGCGCGCCGTGTCCGCGAGGCCGGGGTCTATTCCGAGATCGCCCCCTTCACCACCGCCGCCGAGGCCTTTGCCCGGATGCAGCCCAAAGGCATCATCCTTTCCGGCTCGCCCGCCTCGGTGCTCGACGAAGGCAGCCCCCGCGTGCCGCAGGTGATCTTCGACAGCGGCCTGCCGGTACTGGGGATCTGCTACGGCCAGCAGGTGATGATGCACCAGCTCGGCGGCGAGGTCGTGCTGGGCGACAGCGGCGAGTTCGGGCGCGCCTTCATCGAGATCCAGGACAGCTGCGTGCTGTTCGACGGGCTCTGGGAGAAGCAGGAGAGCCATCAGGTCTGGATGAGCCATGGCGACAAGGTCGTCCAGCTCGCCCCCGGCTTCCGGCCGGTGGCGACCAGCCCCGGCTCGCCCTACGCCGTGATCGCCAATGACGAGCGCCGCTATTACGCGATGCAGTTCCACCCCGAGGTGGTCCACACCCCCGACGGCGCCAAGCTGCTGGCGAACTTCGTCCGCCATGTCTGCGGCCTGTCGGGCGACTGGACCATGGCCGAGTTCCGCGCCGCCAAGATCGCCGAGATCCGCGCGCAGGTGGGCGACGGCAAGGTAATCTGCGGGCTGTCGGGCGGCGTCGATTCCGCCGTGGCCGCGGTGCTGATCCACGAGGCGATCGGCGACCAGCTGACCTGCGTGTTCGTCGATCACGGCCTGATGCGGGCAGGGGAGGCCGACCAGGTCGTCACCATGTTCCGCGAACATTACCACATCCCGCTCGTCCATGTGGACGCGGAGGAACTGTTCCTCGGCGGCCTCGCCGGCGTCACCGACCCCGAGGCGAAGCGCAAGTTCATCGGCAAGACCTTCATCGACGTGTTCGAGGCCGAGGCGAAGAAGATCGGCGGTGCCGATTTCCTGGCGCAGGGCACGCTCTATCCGGACGTGATCGAGAGCGTCAGCTTCACCGGCGGCCCGTCGGTGACGATCAAGAGCCATCACAATGTCGGCGGCCTGCCCGCACGCATGAACATGCAGCTGGTCGAGCCGCTGCGCGAATTGTTCAAGGACGAGGTTCGTGCCCTGGGCCGCGAGCTGGGGCTGCCCGACGTATTCGTCGGTCGCCACCCGTTCCCGGGGCCGGGCCTTGCGATCCGCATCCCGGGCGAAGCCACCAAGGAGCGCTGCGACATCCTGCGCAAGGCCGATGCGATCTATCTCGAGGAGATCCGCAACGCCGGGCTCTACGACACGATCTGGCAGGCCTTCGCGGTGCTCACCCCGGTGCGCAGTGTCGGCGTGATGGGCGACGGGCGCACGTACGACAGCGTACTGGCGCTGCGCGCGGTCACTTCGATCGACGGCATGACCGCCGAGGCGTTCGAGTTCCCCGCCGGCTTCCTCCCGCGCGTCTCGACCCGCATCGTCAACGAGGTACGCGGCGTGAACCGCGTGACCTACGACTATACCAGCAAGCCGCCCGGCACGATCGAGTGGGAATGATCCCACGTTCGGCACGAGCCGGCATCGAGAGGCAATAAGGCACGGAAAAGCCCGCAGAAATGCGGGCTTTTTTGCGTTTGGGCCATGTAGTGTCGAGCACGGTCTGGCAGCGGCAAGCACGTATTTTGAATGGCACGATTAATGGTATGCGAACTGCTGAGAGCGTAGCGAGGGAAGCGATACCATGTCTGCACCAGAGCGCGCGCATGGTACTGAAAATTGCTAAACGTCTGAGCTATATGTTGAATATTGTCAAAAATCGGGGGTCTGAGAGCATGGTATTTTTCGGCGCGGTGAGGCGGTTCGCATGCTGACCGATACCAAGCTGCGGAATCTGAAGCCCAAGGAGAAGCTCTACAAGGTGAACGACCGGGACGGGCTGTACGTGGCGGTCACGCCGGCAGGCTCGATCTCGTTCCGCTACAACTACGCGATCAACGGTCGCCAGGAGACAATCACCTTCGGCCGGTATGGCGTTGGCGGAATTACGCTGGCCGAGGCGCGCGAGCAGCTCAGCGAAGCCAAGAAGATGATCGCAGGGGGGAAATCGCCGGCGAAGGAGAAGGCGCGGAACAAGGCCCGCATCAAGGATGCGGACACCTTCGAGGGTTGGGCCGACAAATGGCTCCGCGGCTACCAGATGGCAGAGTCCACGCGCGACATGCGCCGTGCCATCTTCGAGCGGGAGCTCAAGGCGAAGTTCGGCAACCAGAAGCTGCCGGAGATCACCCATGAAGATCTGCGCGCGCTGACCGATGCCATTGTCGAGCGCGGCGCGCCGGCGACAGCCGTCCACACCCGCGAGGTGGTTTTCCAAGTATTCCGCTGGGCGATCGAGCGGGGCCAGAAGGTGGAGAACCCGGCGGAGCTGGTCCGCCCCACCACGATCGCCCGTTTCGAGCCGAGGGACAGGGCGCTGACGCCCGACGAGATCGCGCTCATGTACCAGTACATCGAGCGGATCGGCACCAGCCCCTCCATCCGGGCTGCGGCCAAGCTCCTGCTGCTCACCATGGTCCGCAAGAGCGAGCTGACCAACGCCAAGTGGAGCGAGATCAATTTCAGCGAGGCGCTGTGGACCATCCCCAAGGAGCGCATGAAGCGGCGCAATCCGCACCTGGTTTTCCTGTCGCGGCAGGCGCTGGATATCTTCATCGCGCTAAAGACCTTCGCCGGTGGATCGGAGTACGTTCTCCCGTCGCGCTACGATTCGGACCTGCCGATGAGCAGTGCGACGCTCAACCAGGTGCTGACGCTGACCTATCGATTGGCGCAGAAGGACGGCAAGCCGCTGGCCAAGTTCGGTCCGCACGATCTGCGGCGCACCGCCAGCACGCTCCTGCATGAAGCGGGGTACAACACCGACTGGATCGAGAAGTGCTTGGCCCACGAGCAGCGTGGCGTGCGCGCGGTGTACAACAAGGCTGAGTACCGCGAGCAGCGAACCGAAATGTTGCAGGATTGGGCGAATATGATTGAAGGATGGGTCAGCGATACTGGTGGATCGACTTAGCAGAGAGATGGCTGCCAATCATAAATCGCTTGTGAAGTAGAAAGGGTTTATAGATTTCTTCAACTTCGAGACGGCTTGCCTAGAAATCCCTAGGTAGGTGGCGATCTGGGACTGACTTTTTCCCAGATAATAAAGTCCGCATATAATCTTCTTCTGGTCGGTCATGGCTTCGTCGACGAGGTGCCTCGCGTGGTTTCGCAGCGTTCGATAATTTCGAACGTCGATTCCTTGTAATTTCACATATCTCCGCAAGAAGATATCGATTATATCTTCGTCGTCAATCCAGGTCTCCCTAAGCGGGTCTCCTGTTGTCATGTGCAATCTGGACATCTCAATTTCAAATGCTTGCGTACTCCGGAGAGCTCGTCGATAGATTGAATTGACCTTGCCATTGGTCATCCGTGGTGTGTGCTTCGAGCAGTACCAATTGCTTAGCCTGAGATTGTCCTCTGGATCATTATCCTTCAAGGATTCGTCTCCAGCGGAGAACGCCTCATATTCAGCGGACTCGCCACAAAATTTGCACTCTCCGGATCGACGGTTAGTACTTAAGAAGCTATTTCCAACCGTGCGAGGCTCAAGGGCTGTGAAGCAGCCGTCATTTATTACGTACAATATGTTTTCGAGGGTGGAATATAGGCCTTGTGGATCATGATCCAGCGTGTGCCACATCTTTACTAGCCGTCTTGTGAAAAATCGTTGCAATTCATATGCTTGCTGAAATCCATATTTTTGGATTAACTTGCTCAAAGAGCCAGACGTATGCCAGGAAAGATACTGTCGAAGCTCAGGTTTAATAGAGGCTTCGAATCGTTTTATAGCGGGGTCTAGGTGTAATTCTATCAACCTGATCTTTGTATCCGCTCTCGATCTTCGACGTACTCTTTGATTTACGCGCGCGATTGCTTGAGCGATGCCTGCGTCGCACTGGGGAGCTGGAAGTGAGGCGGGTGCCATGTCAACCAAATTGACAACATTTTTCACAGAAGCAACCTGAACTGGCAGGTACCGTCCGGCACGAGTGAACATGTGACCGGCAAAAGGCGAGTTATGGTACCCCTCTCGGGCAAGATCCTGATCGATCGTAAAAAGTTGCACACGATGATCCCGCTCTCGGAGCGGACCATTTTCAATATGGAACAGCGCGGCGAGTTTCCTCGGCGCATAGCCCTTACGAGCAGAAACGTCGCTTGGGTGTTGGGCGAGGTTGAGGAATGGATTGAAACGCGCAGGTCCGCTGGCTTTCGAGCTGCGCGTCCTGGTGTGGAAGCTTAACGCACCAAGCAGACGCTCGTCGTAGACCTCGTCGTGAAAACGCAACCCGTTCGAGGTGGTGAGCGCCCGCAGCGCTACTCGGAGCCCAAGAAGGTCGGCCATTTCTTGCCGATCCTCGAGTCGAAAAATGACGCCGGCGTAAGTCGAAGCCGTTCGATACCTCCGCTGAACGGCTTACGCTGGAAGGACCAGCGACAATTTATGGAGCAGCCGTACTTCTCTGTGCAGAAGAGAAAGCGCGTGCGTCCCATAGAGTTCGAAAGTCCTGATGGGTCAAATTCCGTACGGATTGAAGGAATACCAACCTTTGGAATAGCGACGATTTGGGATGCGGACATCCTGATATGGGCTGCCTCTATGCTGAACGATGCGCGCGAAAGGGGGCAGGGTGTAGTGTCCCCAATGCTCAGCACGACGCCCTATGAGCTGTTGAAAGCGCTAGGTAGGGGGACCGGCGGAAAGGCCTATCGTGAGTTGCAGGCGGCCTTGGTGCGCCTCCAGTCCACCTCAATCTTCATGTCCGCTCGCGCATCAGATCGGCTTGTGAAGATTGGCTTCAACTGGATCGACGAATGGCGCGTGGAAGAAGATCCCGGTACCGGTCGGCCGCTCGGCGTAGCGATCACGCTGTCCGATCGCGTTTTCCAAAGCATACTGGCTGAGAAGTCCTTGTTGACGCTGGATCCCGCCTACCTTGAGCTCTCCGGCGGCATCGAACGCGCGTTGTACCGGGTTATTCGCAAACACGCTGGGTTGCAGTGGGGTGGCTGGATTTGTCGTCTCGAGTTGCTCCGCCAGAAAATCGGCAGCGAAAGCGCGCCCAAGGAATTCGGCCGAATGATCCGCGAGATCGTGCAGGCTAATCAGCTCCCTGGGTATCAAGTTGAACTGGTTTGTACGGCTAGCGGCCAACCGGCGCTGCAGTGCCGTCTACGAGGGCAAGCGGAACACGACGAAGCTGTCGCCATCAAGCAAGAGTACCACGAACGGAGTCTCCGCATCGCGGAGCGCCAGCATCACATCAATCGCATTGATCGTGCGATGGAGGCTGGACGCCGGTGATGCCGGTTAAGCCACCTGCAGAATCGGAGCTTGCTTCATCCAAGTCGGTCAAGTGACCTAGCTGACATCATTGAAGCGGCAAGCCTCACCGCGGCAAGAGTATCGTGGTTTCACCCACCCGCATATCGTGGTTTCACCCACCCGAATATCGTGGTTTCACCCACCCACTCACGTGGTATCGCACACCGCTCAAAGCGCTAAGGCACTGATAGAACAAAAAAATATATGCAAAAAATGCGGCTTAACTCTTTAACAGGTCTCTTAACAGATCTCTTAACCGGTCGGATGACGCGTACGAACTGCGCATTTTGAGTTTTTGAACCTGTCGTGGTGTCGGGCGCTCGAGTGCTCGGTCGCGCGGAGGGTTCGTCGAGCCGAGAGCCACGTGGAGCCCACCTCTCGATCGAAGCGTCGGTTGCGGCTCGATCTCTTGAATGGCCGACGGGTATGCAAAACTCCGCAATTGTTCGCAAAGGTATGCAACGCGCTCGCTAGGGCGAGGCCATTTTTGGCGTAAACTATGCAAAACTGCGCACATCTCCGCAAATCTGTGCAACTTGCCTCTCGCAAATCCCGAGAGTGGCCTCTGATTGCGAGGTTTCGTGCTGAATTGCGGACTTTTGCATCGAAAGGGATGGCAAGATATGTGTTGTACCGGTACGCGCTTCAGGCGCGCACAGGCACAACACGAACTTACTCGCCTGTAGCTCGACGTTGATCTTGCTCTGCGAGGCGGACGGTCGCTGCCGCGACGGTTGGCGACGGAGCAATCTGCACCGGTCCTGCACAGACGCTCCCACGAACCTCCTCGGCGCCAGCGCGAGCAATGGACCAGCGTCGCATATCCACGCTGCTCCTGAGCAAGAGGGAGCAACACGTGCGCTTCAGTTTCGTCCGCAAGGCCGGTGCCGCCTTGGTCCTGATCATCCTGTTCGACAGGCTCTTTGCCGACAGTTTCGGCGGGGCAGGAATCGGTGTGTTCGCCGGCGCCTGGCTGCTGGCCATGATCGCCGCCCGACCGGATATCGGGAGGGCGCGATTCGCATGGCCGGCGCTCGCGCTGGCCGCGCTTTTCGCCGTATCGCTGTTCGACGAGCCGGGGGTGTTGGCCTGGTCGATGTTCTGGTGCGCGATCGCTTTTGCCGCACTGGCGCCCAGGGTCGGACGTTTCGACGATGCCTGGCATTGGGGTGTCCGCCTGTTCCTTCACGGCGCCACCGGCTTTCTGCGGCTCTTCACCGACCTGCGCCGCGTCGCCGGGCAGCGACGTGGCGTGGGCGCTTCTCCGCGCCTGCTCGCGACGACGCTGGCCCTGCCGCTGCTCGGCGGCATCGTCTTCCTGATCCTTTTCGCGGCGGCGAACCCGCTGATCGAGCATGTCTTCGCCTCCATCCAGCTGCCCAGCCTATGGCAGCTCGCGCTGTGGAGCTTCGTCGCCTGCTGCGTCTGGCCGATGCTGCGTCCCGGCACGCTCGCCCTGCGCGTCGCCCGACGCGTGCCGGATCTGGAGCCGATCCTTCCCGGCACGTCGCTGCCGTCGGTGTTGATCGCCCTCGCGCTCTTCAACCTGATCTTCGCGGTCCAGAATGCCCTCGACATCGCCTTCCTTTGGAGCGGAGGCGCGCTGCCGGATGGCATGACCCGGACAGACTATGTGCATCGCGGTGCCTATCCGCTGATCGTCACGGCGCTGATTGCCGGCGCAATGGCGCTCGCCATGCTGCGGCCGGGCAGTGCGAGCGAGCGCGACCCTTGGGCGCGACGGCTGGTAGCCCTGTGGGTGGCGCAGAACCTGGTGCTCGTCGCCTCGAGCGCGCTGCGGACGGTGCAGTATATCCAGGAATCGATGCTCACCTCCTGGCGGATCGCGGCGCTGCTGTGGATGGCGCTGGTTGCGCTCGGCCTTGTGCTGATCTGTTGGCGCATCCTCTGCGGGCGCAGTGCGCGCTGGCTGATCAACTGCAACGCGCTGGCTGCCGGTGTTGTGCTGACCGCCTGCTGTTTCGTCGACATCGAAGCGATCGCGGCCCGCTGGAATGTGCAGGCCGCCGACCCGGCGAAGATCGACCTCTGCTATCTGCATCGCAGTGGGGACAGTGCCCTGCTGCCACTGATCGCGCTGGAACGCCGGCCGATGGACGCCGAGAAGTTGGACCGCGTGCGCTATGTGCGCGCCGAGCTCCTCCGGGATCTCGAGACGCGGCAGGCGGATGGACGGTTCTGGACATGGCATGGAGCGCGCCGCCTGGCAGCGGCTCGGGCGATCGTCGGACCGGGGGCGCCACGCCCGCTGCCTGCCAATTACAGCCGGGATTGGTGCGACGGCAGCATCATTCCCCCGCAAGTCCAATCTTGACGGAGGCGGCGCGCGCCATGATCCAGTGCCCCATGCCCCGTACGATCCTGGTCGCGGACGATGATCCGCACATCCGCCAGCTGCTGATATTCGCGCTTGCCAAGGCCGGGCTCGACGCGATCGAGGCGGAGGATGGCGAAGCTGCGCTGGCCGCCGTCGCGTCCCGTGCGCCGGACCTGATCGTGCTCGACATCAACATGCCGCGCATGGACGGGATCGAGGTCTGCCGGCGGCTGCGCGCCGGTGGGGACCTGCCGATCCTTTTCCTCTCCAGCCGGGACGACGAGATCGATCGCGTCCTCGGCATCGAGCTCGGCGCGGACGACTATGTCGTGAAGCCCTTCTCGCCGCGCGAGGTGGTGGCGCGGGTGATGGCGATCCTGCGGCGGGTGGGCAGCCAGCCGCCGGACGTTGCCGCGGCGGCGGGACCGCTCCAGCACGGACGGCTGACGCTCGACCCTGATGGCTGGCAGGCGAACTGGGCAGGGGAGGCGGTGCCGCTCACCGTCACCGAGTTCGGCATCCTGCGCACGCTGGCGGCGATGCCGTCCAAGGTGTTCAGCCGCGATGCGATCATCGATCGGCTGCACGGGCCAGGTTTCGCCATCACCGATCGTACGATCGACAGCCACATCCGCAACCTGCGGGGTAAGTTTGCACGGATCGGCGCGGAGGACGTGATCGAGACCCGCGCCGGGATCGGCTATCGGCTCGGCACCTGCGGGGCGGGATGATCGAGCGGTTCAAGGCGGTTGTGCGGCGCCATTGGCCGCGGCTGCGGCTCCGCACGATCCTGCTGCTGACCTTCGTATTCGTGGCGGCCTTGCCGGGCTTCGGCGCGCTGTTCCTGCGGGTCTATGAGAACAGCCTGCTGCGCCAGACCGAAGCCGCCCTGATCGCGCAGAGCGCGGCGCTGGCAGCGGCGGGCGCTGCCAAATGGCCCGGTGTGCACGGGATGCCGGCGAGCATGGGCACGATGCCCAGCGCGTCCACGCTCGATCTGCGCCTCACGTCGATCCTTCCCGAGCGCCCCGCGCCGATCGCTCGCAGAGGCTCGGTCGATCCGGAGACGCGTGCTTGGGCAACGCGCCTGGCCCCTGTCCTCCGTGCGACGGCAAACACTACGCTCGCGTCGATCCAGTTAGTCGACCCGCAGGGGCGCATTCTTGCAGGCGGCGATGCCCGCCTGGCCTATGGCGCGATGCCGGAACTGCAGGCGGCGCTGGCCGGTCGCGCAGTGACGACGCTGCGCCGCAATGGCGCCTACCGGCCGCATTACGCGCTCGAGTGGCTGAGCCGCGCCTCCGACCTGCGTCTCCACCATGCGCGGCCGATCGTCGTCGACGGCCGGGTGGTCGGCGTGCTGCTGCTCGCACGCTCGCCGCGCGCGCTGTTCGTCGGCATCTATGAGGATCGCGGCAAGATCCTGTTCGGCATCGTCGTGATCTTCGCCACGCTGGTGGTGCTGAGCGGCCTGCTGTCGCGCGGCATCGTGCGGCCGGTGGAGGCGCTGGGCGAGGCGACCCGCGCCGTCGCAAAGGGGGGCGGGGCGGTGCCGGAGGCGCCCACGACCGCCGCGATCGAGATCCAGGCGCTGTATCGCGACTTCGGCAGCATGGCCGAGGCGATCGAGCGGCGCTCGCGCTACCTGCGCGACTTCGCCCATGCCGTAAGCCACGAGTTCAAGACCCCCCTGGCGGCAATCCGCGGAGCAGTCGAACTGCTGCAGGATCATGGCGACATGGCCCCCGCAGATCGCAAGCGCTTCCTTTCCAATATCGCCAGCGATGCGGCTCGGCTCAATCTGCTCGTCAGCCGGCTGCTCGATCTGGCGCGGGCGGACATGGCGACGGCAGAGGAGGGAGCGCGGACCGATGTGGTCCATGTGATGCGCTGCATCGCCGACGCCTACGGGCATGAGGGCGCTGCGCTCGATGTCCGCATTTCGGAGCACCCTGTGCCGCTGGTCGCGATGCCCTCCAACGTGCTGGAAGCGGTGTTGGCGGGGCTGATCGAGAACAGCAAGCAGGCAGGCGCCACGCAGGTGACGCTCGCAGCCCGATCAGCGCCCGCAGGTGTCACGGTGATCGTAACGGACGACGGTCCAGGGGTGCCCTTGGGGGACCACCACCGCATCTTCGAGCCGTTCTTCACTACGCGCCGCTCGGATGGCGGTACTGGGCTCGGCCTGCCGATCCTGCGCTCGTTGCTCGACGCTAACCGCGGGACGATCGACTTAGATGCTGCGTACTCGAGGGGCGCCTCGTTTGTGATCTCGCTTCCGGCCAAATTGTGAGGCCTTCGACCTGCCGCCGACGGAAATTGGGACAAAGCCGCCATTTGCGGTGTCGCTCCTGAACGGCTGTTTACGCCATTACCTGCCGGTCGGTTCGCGCTCCAACATCGGCTATTCAATCTGCCTCGCGGACGCTTGGAAGTTATCATATACTCCGTGCGGCCGTTATCCCTCCGCCGCTTCGCCCGGCACCGCCGGTTCTGACGCGGGTGGCACTTTCGCATAGTTCAGGGACCAACGGAGCAGCAGCTTGCCGCCACAGTCGCATAGAATGGTGCCCCACTCGTGCCTGGCCATTTTCTCGATTGAGGCGGAGGTCACAAAATGCGTCCTCTCACACAGACATTCCAAGTCGTGCCCCCGTCTGGAAAACTCATATTCGCCATCGCTGATCTCAACGTCCCATGTCTCGGCGCATTCCGGATTAATGCAGCTGACGATCTTGCCCTCTGGAAGGCATCTCATCCGGCGCTTGTTAGTCGCGCCGCAAAGGCACTCGAATTTGACTTCTTTACCAAGTCCGGTGGAGATCATCGTGCCGGTTGCGATGCGTTCGATCTCGGCTAGCGTCACTTCGACCTGCTTTCTGATTTTGGTAGCGTCACCATATGGCCTGACCTGATCCGCCTTGTTGACCGGCAAGTTGGCATGCAGCGCTACGTTGGAGAGGGCGTTCCAGAGCTTTTGGACATAATTCGCCTTGAAGCCGACTTGGGTACCAATCTCGATATATTCCTGCGCCTCGTAGTCTTCGCGTGTCGGCTCGAGGTCATTGGGCAATGGATGGCGGCTCATCGAGAGCGTGCAGGTGTCAGCCACATTGGGATCGACGCCTTCGGTAAGTATCTTGATCACGCGAGCCGGCTGCCAGCGGATCTCGTCATGCGAGATATAGTCATGCATGGCGCGCAGGCGTTCATAACAAATTCGCTCCAAGGCGAGCCGGCATTCCAGCGCAGCATAGGTCAAGTTGCGCGGCGAACCTTCTTCGAGTTGTGCTCGGATGGTGGCGATGCTGTCACGCAGGTCGATCATTCAGCTCCAATAGCATGAAAGAGTTAGGCTGAGGTGGTTTGAGTAAGGGTATTGAAGGTCACCAGGTGCGCACGCCGCAATCTCAAATACGTGGTTACTGCAGCCCGCGTCGTGGCGCATCGCGCCGGCGGCTGATAGCGTCATGTTAGGCCACAAGAGGGCTCCTTGGCGCGTTGGATCGGCGCGACGCTCCGCGCTCAGCATAACATATGTCGCAACAACTCTTTCATAGCATCCAGCATCTCCGGGACTTGGATGTCGACTCCGTAGGAATAGTTGATGAGCGCGGCCAAACAGTCGATCAGCATGATCTCGTATGGCCCGGCTTGGCCGTCGCCGGGCGTAAGGCTCCGTGGGATGTCGGCCCGGCAGAACGCTGTTATTCGCGGCGGCACGCCTTCGATCTCGCTGAAACCGAGGAACGCGACGGGCCGGTCCCGCAGAAAGGGCAGTGCGCTCGCCAGAAGATAGTCGCTGATACCCTCAAGGCCCGACGTCATCAGATCGAACGCGGCCGGCCCAGTTGCATGAGGCTGTAGGAATAGTCGACAGATGCGGCCCCCGCACCCAGCGAAAAATGCCCCGAGCGCGAGCGCGACGAAGCTGGCCTCGTGGCTTTCATCGGCGGCAGTGATCGTGAACAGATAATTGGCCGTATCACCCAGTTCGATCACCAGTTGAAGTCCGAAGGTCGGTATCTGACGAAACAGGATTCCCTCTTCGCCCTCTAAACAAAGTGTTGCATAAGCGAGCATGTCAGCCTGCCTGAAGCCGCCCCGCGCCGTGAAGGCCAAGAGATTGAGCAGCAGCAGCGCTCTGTTGCCGGGTTTAGCTTTGACGTTGCGATCCGATAGCCGTCGCAGGCATCGATCCAATGCCAGAGAAAGATGTTCGATGGTCGTCGCCTGTATCAGGCTTTGAAGAAGCCCGGAGACTAGCGACGCCGCGACCTCTGGCGACGCCTCCCCGAGAGTGACTGCAAGCGCACTCACCCACATCTCGAGAGCTGTTTCCGCGTCGTCGACGCCGTGGCGCAGTCCGATCAACGTAGCTCGGGCTGCCACGTCGACTGGGAGATCGGGAAGATGATGCCCTAGCTGACGGAGCTGCTTGTTATAATCGTCCGGGTTGTCCTTGGACCAGGTCAGCGCGATCCCCCGCGCCCGCGCCACCCATCCGGCTTCCCTTTCCCCAAGCGTGATCAAGGCGGTGGCGAGTTCGTCATGGGCGCTGGAGAGATCATGGGATCCGATACTGCCCTCGAAAATGGCAATCGCTTCCTTGGCCTTCGTCGCGGCGTCCCGGGCATGAGCGTATGCTGCATCGCCCTCGCTGAGTTCGGCCAGAGCGTTGTGGCAGGCGGCGCTCAGCCTGAGCGCGCGACCTTCGACATCACTGCGGGATATGGCACGGGCCTCGTCGGCCGCGGCCTGAAAGGCGGGGAGAGCTTCTTCGTGCCGATCATCATCATGGCGGGCATTGCCGAGCGCCGTCTGGTTGATTGCAACGAGATGGCGATCGCCCAGTTGCTCTCCGATGGAGATCGCCTCCAGCGCGACCTTCTCAGCCTCGTCATAGCGCTTCTCCTTGCGATAGCGCCTGTTCAGGATGTTGCACATCCAGGCTCGTTCTCGCACATCGCTGCGGGCTGACTTCAGCGAAACGAGAAGCTTTTCTCCTTCGGCGGCGGTCTCCGATCGGGCGAGCAGCAGGCCTGCGAGGTTTCGAGCCGCCAGCTCGCGGCCATATTCATCCTGATGCTCTGCGAAGAGTTCGAGTGCGCGCCGGAAACAGGGTTCGGCTTCCTCGTTGCGGTTGACCGCCTGGAGCGCGACGCCCTCCTCGTTGAGCAGCCGCGCGACGCTGTGCCCGTCATCATCATCTTCATAGCTGCGTCTGCGATGCTGGATTTCTGCCAGGGTTTCCGGCGTCAAACCGGTCTGAAGCGCATAGCCTGCGGCGGCCTCCGATACGAAGCGGATCCATTCCTCGTCGCCTATCGCATCTGCGACCGCGCGGGCTTCGCGATAGAGCGCGCTGACGTCGTCGACATTGCGATTGCGACTGGCGGCTTGGGCAAAGGCGACGAGCGAAAAAATCAGCGCCGGCCGGTCGCCCGAGTTCCGATAATGCTCGACAAGAAATGCGGAGGCTTCCGTATGATGGCGTATGGAGCCCGAGTAGAAGATCTCGCGGATCGACCGTTCAGCCTGCACCGCCGCCGTCTCTTCATCGATGTCACGCGCCGCTTGAAAGGCGCGCCATCCCCGGCCGGTATCGTCGAAAAGCGCAATGAGCCGTTGTGCGATTGACCGGAAAAACTGGGGCCGGAGCGCAACTAGATCCCGCAATTCAGCTGCCCAATTGTCGTGCAGCAGGCTGTAACCCGACGCGTCCTCGACGATCAGATCGTTCAATTCGTCCACGTCGTCGGAAAGATCACCAAGGTCTGCCTCCGCCTTGCAGAGCCTGGCAAGGTCGTCCAGCGACAGCGGCCCACGTCCGAGCGCCAGGAACGCGACGATGTCCCTCCGGCGCCCCTTGAGCGCGAGATAGCGATCTTTCAGGTCGACCGGCCGGCCGCTGTCATCTGTCAACGGGCGCAAGGTCGTGCGAACGGTGAGCGGAAGCGGGAGAGAGACCTGTGCCAGCCCGGCGATGTGGCGGCGCGCTTCTGTGTCCGCGATAGTGTCGAGCTGCCTCAACTCCTCGGGGGTGAAGCCTTCGACCATGAGCTGGCTGCCTAGGAAGGCGGCGGGCGAAACTCGAGATCCGAGGACCACCGATCCGGCACCATTGTCCCTGAGCGCAAGGCTTACTACCGACCAGAGTACCCCCGCGTCTTCGGGATCGTCGATGACGAGGGGCCATTTCGTCGCGCGCGTCCAGGCGCTCATGAAAGCTTGCTGCGCATCGGCGAAGCTTGTCGCCCGATCGGTACGATCGAGCCTAGGGGCGATGGCTTCGGCAGCCTTTGTCAGGATCATGCTCGGGTCGAGGCCGCGCGCATTTACATAGGGAAGGCCATGATCGGCGGCATATTGGGCAAGCGCTACTGTCTTGCCGGCGCCGGCCGCGCCGGTAACCCAGACCGCGCGGTGCAGGGCCGACAGCGAACGAAGTGCAACATCAAAGCCAGCACGGCGGATACGATAGGGCGTTGCCTTGAAGATCGCGTCGAGGGTGGCCTGCGGCGCGATGGCCCGGCGATCGGGCGCCGCGCGGCGGAGATGATAGGTTTGCGTGAGCAACGTCACGATATCGCGGTGGATGATGTCGGTCAGATCCTCCTCAGGATCGAACATGGAATAGGTCTGACGCGCCTGTATCTCGTCCAGGATCAGCTTCAGCCTCGGGTCCGGCTTGGCCGTCTTGTCGATATAGACGAGCAGATCGACGTTGAGCCTGCGAATCTCGCGATACTCGTCTTCGAGGCCGGACAGCGTCTGGCCGTTCGCTTCGTCGACCCAACCATAATCGGCCCGGTATATCGCGACCGCCAGCTGGCTTTGGCGCAGCCGGCCGAGATAAAGCTCGCGCGGCCCATAGGTTCGCGCGCCCTCCTTCTCGAAGACGAAGGAGTCGAACCCCAGCCGCTGGATGGCGACGAGCGCCTCCCGCCGCTGTTTTGCACATTCTGCGATCGTCGAGGATACGAATACGCAAAGCCGCTCAGGCTGTGCGCCGAGACCGATAGCGGACAAGTCAGAAATGGCCGCTCTCCCGGAGGGCCGCCTGACAGATAGCAAAATCGAGCGCACCCGGAAGGCGGCCGAGCCTGCGCAGGAGAAAGGCCGCATCTAGCCCGATCTGATCCATAATCTCCCCGGTCTCGAAGCTGTCGAGCGTAACCGGGAATGTGGCTAGCTCGACCTGACCCAGCCTGAGAGCGTGGATGGCCTCCCAGCGATCATCAGGTTCGTCTTTTGAGGAAGCCTGACTCGCCTGCAGACGGGCAAGACCAAGATTGGTGATGGCCTGACCGATCTGCCAATCCCGCGCCCCGAGCGCAGCGAGCCGGCCGCGCAGAGCCAGCCCGACCTCGGTGTGCCGAAGGTCGTGCAGCGTCTTGGGAGCGATCGCATGAAGGCGACGTTCGCGTGCTCTGGCGATCGTCGTGGCGTCCGGGGGGGCGGCATCGCCCTCTCGACCCGAATCCTCGGAGATTCCTGTCCGGTCTCGACCGGCCCACCCTGCGGGTGCTCCCCATCCGATGCCGGGCAACAGGATCGGATCGACCCCTGGAAGGGCCTTGGCGACGATCTCGCCGGTGTCCGTTCTGCCAAGCTGCGCCGCGCCCAAAAAGGCTGGTGCTACGACGTTACGGGCGTACGCCTCAAGCGAGCTGACGAAGTCGTTGCGGGTGTCGAGCGTCTTTGCCCACGTCAGGCTGAAGGCCTCGGGCGAGGTGACATTCTGGAAGCCGCAACAGCGCCAGCGCAGCGCGCGAAGGTCAGTACCGATGAGGAGCGTGTACCCTGTCTTCTCCGGAGCGATGGACACCGAGATAGAGCCGACACCGCTCATGGCCCGCCAGCGCTCGAACAGTGCGAAGGCTTCGCGCAACGGCTCGGCTTTTTCCGCGACGAGGTCTACCTGAGGCAAGGCGCGGCCCCCGGCCGCTGGGACGAGCGCATAGGAGACGGCGTTGATCTCCGCAGAATTGAGGAGATCGATGAAGCGGGGATCAGCGATCGCGACGGTGGCGTCCGGCCAGCCATAGTCGTAGCCGCCCGCACCCGCCCGTATCTCCTCGGAGCCGAGGGTGCTGGCTATGGTGAAATCGGGCTCCGGCGGGGAGTCGAGATCGGGCGGTGGCAGCAAAAACAAACGATCCTAAAACGATGATGGCCCACAATGCAGCTTGGGCACCACCAGCTCAACCGCCATCTGTTCGACCGCCTTGTGGGGTCGCATCCGGAACGGGTCGAACGCAATCAAAGTCTCGGCGCCGCGATCCCAACGCGCCAGTCCGTCCGGCCTGAACCGATTAGCCGGGGGCATGGCTTTTTTAATCTCCTACTTGTCCTCTACCGTACATGGCTCACCTTCCGCTCGTCACGTTTCATGCGCTCAGGCGTCGTCGGCCGGTGTAATCGACACGGCTACAGGTTGTTGCATCGTCGCATCGAGCGTTGCTCGCGACAGACACCAGACCCATCGCGAAGCAGGTGTCTTCTCGGTGAATCGGGCACTTTGTTCTGACGGTCAAGGCTTCATCGTCACAGCCCTTTCAGTTTGTCCAGCGCATCCATGTGGTCGAACATGCGGTCGACACGGGCGACACGGTCGGCATCGCGAAACGGCGGGATGTCCCACGTGCCGAGCGGCTCGGGCGGGGGCAGGATACAGCGCACGAACGAAAGGTCGAGCGTGACTGCCGACGGAGCCGCGCCCGATCCGTGCCGTGTGCGCATCTCGTTATCCGATTGCTCGACGCCCCCCCCTCGCGAAAGACGCTACGCTCCCGTTGCCGTGGTTCCGACCATGTCGCTGCTGAGGATTGCAGAAGCTGTTCAGGCATGTCGGGCGCGGTAAGCATGACGGCATGCGCGGCTTCCCACTGAAGATCGTTGATAAGTGCGGCCTCCGAAGGATCATCGAGGAGGACGATATCCCGGGCGTCAGTTGCAACTTCATAGGCAGCGGCGTCGAAACCGAACAGCGCGAGCCGCGGTCCGAGCGGTAAGAAGAGCTGCAGCCCGACATTGGCATATCCGGTCACGCTGATGTGCTGACCCTCGTAGTGCCGGTTGTGGAAGACCACCGGCGTGTCGGAGCTGATGAACGGCACCGCGCTGCCATTCTCGATCAGCACGAGCTTCAAGTCGGTGAGAAGGTTTGCGCCGATCGTCTTATAGCCCATCAGCTCGGACACCGCGTTCGTCCGCCTGATCCGCACGCGGTCGAGCGCTTCGACGATCTCGCGGTTCCCTTCAAGCTCCGCCTTCGTGCGCAGAATCGACTTGGCGACCTTCTCCGAGCCCTCATTGTACTGCTCGGCCGCCCCAACGGTGCGAGCATGCTGCATACCGAGGTAGAAAACCAGCCATTCGTGGTTCTGGCTCGATACGGCCGGCAGCCGCCGTTCGCGGACGATCTCGCCGAAAATCCGGGCTGCGTGCCCCTCGATATAGCCGAGGGCACGCTCGGTACGACCATCCTTGCCGTAGAAATAGTCGCGGCACGCCTGACCGCGGATCGGCGCGCCAGGAATGAACTTGTAACGGTCGATGACGAAAACGCCGATCCGGTTGTCGCCCTCGCGCGCGAACAAACGCATGTACATCTGCGGCACATAATGATGGCTCTTGTTCTGGGGCATGCGTGCGTCGGGCTGAAGACTGCTAGAGAGAGATCATGACGATTTTCGTGCGCCGTCGAATCCAGTCAATGCTCGATGCGCTCGCACCTGTCCTCGGACCGGAAAAGGGCCGCGATCTCCTGCGTCGACTCAACGATCCTAAGCAGGTCGAGCAGGCGCTACCCGCGGAAATGGAACTTGCCCTGCTCTGGGCGATCCAGTCGCTCGGCGATCTGGAGATTGAGCCGGAATGGTGGGGCGACAGCCGACGCCCCGACGCGATCACCGATGCCTTCGTCGAAGGGCGCACCACGGCCATCGAGATCGCAGCCACGACCGACAATGCCACTTCCGGCGAAGAGGACATGGACGCGATCGCGGTCCAAATCTCCGAAGTTGCCAGCCGCGCCAGCAAAGGCGCCGGCAATTATCTCTATTTTCGGTATCGCGAAGAGAGCGGATATATCGACGGTCGCTACATCCGCCGTCGCCTGGCGCCACGCGGTTACCGTCTCACCGAGGACGAGCGCGAAGCGATCACACGCTGGGTCGCTTCAGGACAGTCTCGCTCGTCACGGTTGCGCCTCCAGGCCAAGGGGCTCGACGTCGAAATTGAGCATACCGAGCGCAGACAGATCCGCTACCACAACCTCTATTCATCTATGCCCCCGGAAACGCACTCGCTCGAGGACAACCCGCTGTTCGATCTGTTGGTGCGCAAGGCCAAGCAATTGCGCGCCGCTGCGGCCGGCACCCTGCGTGTCCTCTTCGTCGCCGATGTCGGATCGACTTTGCTCAGGCGGGTCGGTCGCTTCGGCGAGATTGATCACACCCGCCGGTTCGTATCGGCACGCGAGATCATCCTGCACTTTCTCGCCGGTCGAGGCCGCAACGTCGATGCCGTCGTCACTTTCTCGCCGTTCAAAGAACTGCAGCGGTTCAACGGTCTCGATCCGGACGGGCGCAGGCCACGACGCTGGACCGTCGCCTTCTTCGGCACGCCGCAATTGCCGGAACCGCCGCCCGCGCTCGAAACGATGGCGGCGCTCCTGCCCGAACCCCGCTATGAGGGCTATCAGGCGCGCTCCCTATTTCGCCAAGGCGCCTTTTCTCCTTCCAGGACAGGACAATATCTCGGGATGACGATACGATCCATTCACGGCTCCGGCCGGTTCACCGTCGAATTCCCGGCACGCATGCTTCTCGATCTGCTCGCCGGCCGGATGACCGAAGAGCGCTTCCGCAAACGGCTCGACCCACGCGACGAAGGCCGGAATATCTTCAGGACCTGGCTGGATCAGGGCTTCACGATCAGCGATGCCGAGATGGCGCCACGCAGCATCGATGAGGATGACGATCATCTGATCCTGCATTTCACCGACGATCCTGCGGCACGGCCGTTCAAGCTCCCGGAACAACAGGCCAGAGATGCGTCCAGAGGCGACCCGGCTTCGGACCAAGAAGCCAGAGATCATTGAGAGCTGATCCATGATCCGGACGCTTGGCGAGATGCTGGAGACCCTTCGTCGCGCAGAGGCCACGCGGCTCGATGAGGTGGACATCAAGCACGCGCCCACAATCGGTGAGATGTATGAGGGCCTCACGCAGGACGTCCTTGATCGCGCCATTCCGCCCGGGCTCGATCTGAAGGTTGTCAGCGGCTTCGCGATCGACGGCAATGGCGGAACGACCGGCCAGCTCGATTGCATGCTCGTGCGTGGCGAAGGCATCCCCGTCCCCTACGCGACGGGCAAGTTCCAATGGCATGTGAAAGACATTCTCGCGGTCTTTGAGGTGAAGAAGAACCTCTTCGGAGACGATCTCGGGGAGGCCTATCAGCAGCTTAAGAGCGTCTCGGAAATCACGAGCGCGTGGCTGCGCAAGGCCAAGGGCGAGTATGAATTCAGCCTCGGCGCATCGATGCGGGCCTATGCCCAATGCACCGGCGAGATCGCGCCACCGCCCAACCAATGGCCGCAGATGGACCCGGCCCGGCACCTGATCTTCCATACGATCATGTTCGACCAGATCGCTCCGGTCAGGGTCATGCTGGGCTATTTTGGCTATTCGACCGAAAGTGGACTGCGGCGCGGCTTTTCGAGCCTGCTCGAGAAGAATCTGCGAATTCACGGCTTCGGGCCGCCCACTTTGCCGAATCTGATCGTCGCCGACGGTGCCGCGCTCGTCAAACTCGGCGGTCATCCCTACCATCAACCGATTAAGGCCGACGGCTATTGGCCGATCCTCGCCAGTTCGCACATCAACCCCACGCTCCTGATCCTGGAAATGATCTGGACCCGGATCAGCTACCTTCGCCCCATGGCCGAACTGTTCGGCGAGGATCTGGAGCTGGAGCTGCTGTCGCCCTTTCTTGCGGCCTGCCCGGTCATCCCGGACAATCCGGAGCAGGCACAGAGCTGGATGTACCGAGAAACACTGATGAGCGCCAAGCAGCTCGCCGAAGGTCCCGACCATATGGAATGGGCGCCGGTCGAACTCAGCGTTCAGCAGAATATCGTCTTGGACCAGCTGTGCAGGGAGGATGTCTATACGACGGAGCCGGACCTGCTCGCGTATATCGCTTCATCCGGACTCGATCCCGAGACATTCTTCCAGTCGCTCATCGAAACCAATCTTGTCGCATTGGACGGCACCCGCCTAGTTCTGACGACCGTCCAACTCGCCATCGTGATTCTACCCGATGGTCGAACTGTCGCGGGCGAGAACAACACCGGACGACTGGAGCGCTGGGTGCAGCGGTTCATGGAGCGTCGGAAGGCGGATGGTGCTGGGTCTGATTGCGGCGCCGAGCTAAGCGATTCGTAATAAAGCGAAAACCGCGCGGCTCAATTTTGATGCCCTCGACCAGCTGGTTGGGAATGATGCTGGAGATGTGCGTTGAGATCAATCGACGTGGCCGAGTGTACGGTATTGCGAAATGATTACTCTTGGGCGTTTTGCTGACCGTCAGCGTTTGGAGCTGCAAATGACCGGTTTCGGCACGAGGCGACGGTTTTGTGACCACATCGGTACGGCGTGATTTGGCCGGCAGCTGCCAGCTAATCGTGGGACAAAACTGCCATTCCCAAGGGGAACGCCAGCGGCAGGTTCTTCACCAAAACCCGACGCTGAGAGGATGGACGGTCGGGCGCTGACAAGCGCTGCAGCCAAGTCCTCAAGCAGATGCTGGATCAGCTTTGGGTCATGATGTCGGGCTGGGATGAGCGATCGCCATCATGCAGTGGTAGCCAGCGGGCAGGTCAGGCCAAGCGTGAGCCATGTTGCCTATAATGGGTCTTGTGCACTCGCCGACGGATCAGGATCTCCGATAAACGCTGAGCGATCGAACGCGCCGAAGGCCAAGACGGCGTCGAGATGCCGCATCACGTGCTCGAAATCGGAACCGAGCATGGGCTCGCGATCTCCGATTTTTTCAGCGAAGGCTCGATGCAGCAGGACGCGTGATCGCGCACTGGGGTTTCGATAGGCGAAGGCGACCTTTTCTGGAGAGTCTAAGCCGCGCCGAATAGCATAAGCCAGGATCTCAAGTACTGCTGGGTTTGCTGCGACCTTCTCCTTGGTGAGCAACGTCTGCCGAATGACTTCCGTCGCCGCCGCCGCGACCATATAGAGCTGGCGATTGGCGATTTGATTGATCAGGTCGCGCGTCCGTTTGCAGACACCGATCTTGTTAGCGGGAACGCCGAGCGCGGCCTCGATCTGATAGAAAGGCTCGCCTCTCAGCCACGCTGCCAATGCGGTCTTGAGCAGCGCCATTTCAGCATCCGTGCTGTCACCGCCGGTCTTCGCCCCACGCGTCACCGCCTTCACGGTTTCGACGGCATTACCGAACAGCAGCGCGTAACTGGCCCGATCAGCGATCAGGAAATCGACCAGCCATTCCATCCAGCCGCACACAGTCGACGGTAGCGCATCGATCTCCGCTTCGACCTTCGCGGCTATCGCTGCGAGCGGCTCGACCGCCAACCCTGTGAAAGCGGCGATCTGCATCACCGGCACAGAGGTCTCTTTGGTCGCGGTATCGAGGGCAGTCTTCAATGAGCCAAGCTTCAGGCCAAACTCTTCATGCTCTTTGGCTTGCCGTGCTTGATAGGCTGCAAGAGAGCGGCTGATCATCTCCACCGCCTTCTCGACGGCTGTCTCTTCCGCTTCGCCGGCTCGCAGCCGGCTGAGGAAGTAGCGTACGCCGGCGCCCGACAGATCGCCGGCTTGAATGCTGTCGAGCAGCGGCGTCAGCGGGTCGTCAATCTCCACGCACTGGTCGTTTTCAGGCAGCACCGCCTTCAGCATTTTGAAGGCCTCATTGTCGGGAAGCGAGTTCGCGTCAAACCGCACGACCGGCTCGGGGATCAGCAGCACCGTTCCATTGGCCAGATATCCGGCGCGACCTGCCCGCCCGGCGGCGTTCAGTATTTCGTGGCCCTCAAGCGGCGTGCGACCCTCATCGCCATGCCGCATCGTGCCGGCGAGGATGGCAACCTGCGCTGGCAGGTTCATACCTTGGGCGAGCGTCGGGGTCGCGATGATGACGTTCACGCCTCCGATTTTCTTAAAGACGGATTCGGCTAAACGGCGTTCAAGCGGGATCATGTCCCCGTTGTGCGGAATTGCCGGAGCTGCGGGGTCGAACAGCGAGCAGCTTGCCGCACCGAGCTCCGCTACCGCGTCGGCCCATAGACTGTTTTCGGTCTCAGTGAGGTCCGGTGGTACGGGCAGCTTGCCCTTGAGGCGCTTGGCCGTCGATGGTGCGTGGTCGGCTTGCTGGACGAACATGATCGTTTTCAGCCCGGCCCTGGCGGCGTTCTTGGCAAGTGCGGCGCCGACATCATTGGCGTTTGGAGTGGCGCCGCCGGTCCCGTGCCCCAACTCGACGGGAGCATCGGACAGCCGAACGAGCCGGGTGTCAGTCGCAACCGTCTTCAACCAAGCATGATGAAGGCCGAACAAGGCATAGGGGTCAGCATTGAGCGGCGGCGCTTTGTAGGCTTTCTTGAGCCGCTTTTTCCGCCGGACGATCACCGTCGCCGCATCCACCTGCGCCTCAGGATATATTACTACGCCGCGTGCCTGACGGCTCGGCTTCCAAGGGTCGTGAAATCCGATGCACGGACGCTCGGTGATGGTGGCGAGCCAGTCAGCGACCTCCTCGGCGTTTTTGAGCATCGCCGAGAGCAGGAGCAGGTCCGCGTTGGGCGCGCGTTTGATCGCGTGGAGCAAGCACAGCATCGCATCGACACTGCGCGACCCACCGCCATCAGGGCTAAGCAGATGGCATTCGTCGAAGACCAGCAAACCGAGATCGCTCATGTCGGTCTCGGTGAAACTCAAAAGTGCGAGGCACCGCTCGGGCGTCATCACCTCAATCGATTCAAGCTCCGGCCCACGGATGAGGGCGGTCAGATCGCCGTCCGCCGAGACCACACTATCGATGAGACTTTCCGGAAAGCTTTCGGCCAGATCATCGCGGAGCTGGTCCACAAGCGCCAGGGTCGGAACCAGAAAGATAACCTTCTTGCCGGTGGACAGCGTCGACGCGATCTTGAGCTCTGAAAGCGTCGTCTTACCGGCCCCCGTCGGAAGGACGAGGACGGCCGACTTGCCGACATCCAGAAAGTTCGTTGCCACAGCCGCGCGATGATTTGGCCAGAGGACGGGCCTGCTTGCCGCGCGGTGGCGAACCCACAATTTCCACGAATTCTCTTCCGCGTCGGCAGGCGGCGGAATTCGCGTCACGCCTGCCTCGTCAAGACCGTCCGCCACATGCATGAGCAAACGCGCCAGATGACGCGGTCCCGCATAGCTCGACGTGATGTTTAGCCCCGTCTCCGGAAGATCGAGGGACTGCGTGGCGAGCGCTACTACTCGCTCGAAGGCCTGCCGGGGCGTATCGAAGGCCTGATACGCTAGCTCCACCAGGGGGCGATCGAGTAATCGTGCGACCATCTGCACCAGACCGCTCCAGCACAGGCCGTACAGGGCCTGGGTCGCGCGTTCGTCGAAGGGCGCATCAGCGCCCGGCCGCAACCCCGCCAATCGGTCGGCCCGTGCGAGGATCGCTTCAAATCGCTCCAAGGCGAGGTCCTCGATACTCTCGACTAGAGCGCCGCGGTGAATGTCTTCCAGCCGGGGGCCCGCAAGTTCACGCGCGGCTTCGCGCGCGTCCGGGCTCTGCTCGGCAATCAGGAACAGAAGCGGTGCCGAAACGCGCGGATCGATCGCCCGCATCGTCAAGAGATGGTCGCGCTCCTCGAGATCCGGACGAAGCCTGCCCAGAAGCTGGTAGGCCGTCCCCGCGACGAAGGCCGCCGCCCGTCGCTCATGATCTTCGGCACCGCTATCCACCAGGGCTTCGTAGATGGTGGCGATCCGCTCGATACGCTCCAGTTGGGCGAGGTAGTCGGGCTGCTCTGCGAGTACTGCAGCGCGCAGTCGGAGGCCGGCCAGCTCGGCATAGATGCCCGTCAGTTCCTGCGGCAGCATCGCCGGATCGACTCCGGCCAGGGCCGGCGCGCTGCGGATCAGCGCAGCTGTCTGAGCGTCAAACATCGAACGTCGCGATCCGCGCCCAGACACGGTCAGAAAAATCGGCAAACCACGCGCGAACGTCGTCCAGCGGGAGGGTGTTGCCGCCGCGCACATTCAACGCAACTTGCAGTGAATCATAGTCCTTGAACAATGCAATGCACTTGGAGGCCGGAAAATCCGACGGCGACACCGTCAGCGAGGCTTCGAAAGCCAATGGGCGGGCCTGGATTAGCGTGTCGTAGGCGGCCTTCAGCTCTAGTCCAGTAAAGCCGAACGTCTCGAGCAGGGCAAGGACGGCCTGTGCCAGCTGGTTGTCCCGCTTCCCCGAAATATACTCGCGGAACGACTTTAGCACTTGGCTTTGAAATTTCTTCCGGGCGTGGATCGTGCATTTGTATTCGTAGACCGTTGCCTTCGTCAGGGTCTTCGTCGCGGGATCGACGGTCACTTTGACCCCATCTGTTCCTTGGTTCGTCGCCTTTAGGTGGGAGTTGTCGATCTTCTCCTCACCCGTCTTCCCTTTGCGCGCAGCGACCCAGCAGATGATTTCAAATAAGAGACCGTCGCGATGCTCGATGCCCTTTTCGGTCGCGGGATGAAGGTCCTTGTCGAGGGTCTCTTTCAGTTTCGCCGATATCTTCGGCTCGCCCAATTGCGTTCCTTCGAGGATCAGGGCTGCATGGAAGGCTTGGCCGACAAGCACGAGCGCGACCAGATGCGCGAGCTCGTCTGGCACATCGACGATCCATTGCTCTCCGTCGCACTGGGGAAGCGCCGACATAGGATTGAGGGTGATTGGCAACTCAGTCCTAACCTTCCAGCAGCGAGCGATAATCGCCGATACCATGTTCGCGCATCGCTTGGATCGCAGCGACGCGGGTTTTTCGATCTATATTGGTGTCTTCGACAAACTCTGTGGCTCTCAGCGCCGCGATATGCCCCGCGTCTAGCCTATGGTGGTTGGCTCCGGCGATGACGATCGCGAGATACCAATCGAACGGTTTGACCTGCACATCCAGCGACGTCCCGAGATATGAACTGGTCCGAGCGATCCCACCGCGCGCCGCGTCGTCGATAAGCAGGGCGTCATCTCGGCGATAGCCCGAGCCCAATCCCTCGTGTCGGTCCAGTTCACTTCGTTCGGCCAGATCGATCTCGAAAATCACGCCGGGAACACGCGCACCCTTAGCTGCGACGAGCGTAGCCTTTCCTGACCCGTCTTTACTCGCCTTCGAGAATTCGAGAGCCAAGTCCCGCGCTATTCCAACGCTGACGGGCCGTGCTGAGGGACAACGGTCCAGAAGGCGGGCCGGCAACATGTTCGAGCCGTAGGCGAAGTAAAGAAACGTCATCAGCCGAGTTTTCTTCCAATCCATTCCCCATCATCACCTTTGGTTAGCTCGTCAAGCCTGAATGACCAATCGGAAAGACAGAACGACCTCCGCGTTGCGAGAGGATTAGCTCCTACTTTCCAGCAAACTGGCATGTAGCGGCGACAGCTGTTGCCGATTCTATGTGCGTCGACGGCTTGCGCATGATCCTTTGCCCGGTCATGGACCACACATGGCCAGCGCCCGCCCCTGCCACGACTGCGGCTGCTCGTGCGGAGCGGCTGACACGGCTTTCGACGAGACGGCCGCCGCCGAGATGCGCACGCCGCCGCCCCTCGACGAGTTGTGCCACACGAACATCGCCTACTATTGCGACCGGACGATCGACGACATTCTGGTGCGGGACTGGCCGCTCAAAAGACGATCCGGCGTCTACGTCCTGTGGCATAAGAACGAGTATTGCGATGTTCACCAACGCTTCCACATGCGCGCGCTCTACGTTGGAAAGGGCGCATTTGACGCACGCATCCTAGGCCACTGGGCCCGCAAGCAAACTGCCGACATCCAGTTGATATATTTCAGCTACCTCGACCTTCCGAACCGGATCGCGAAGTATGTCGAGCAACTTCTGCTCGACATCTACGATTTACCACTGAACGTTTCGGAGAACCGGGGGAAGGCGAAGCTCTGCGCGCACTTTTCACAGTCGGAGGTAGACTAGAGGCTCGTTCGGAGCGGTTATGAACGGCGCGGTTTTTGGGGCGCCGGAGAACTGGTAGAACGATTCCGACGCGCGCTGCTTGCGGACCGCGCATAGAAACAGGAATAGCCGGTTCTGGCAGGAGCGGCCAATAACGCGCGAGTAGGAGAACGACTTGACTTGATCGAGTTCTGACTGACAGCTTCCGGGAATCTCGATGGGTAGAGCGATCGTTCGCTCGATCCGCTAGGACGCCAACGGCTCCAGGATCTCGCCGAATCCGCGCCGGATGCGGACGCAATCCGAACAGAGCCGTAGCGAGGGCACGCCCGGCATCGCCTCAGCCGCATTGACTAAGCGAAAGTCGTCGGCCGGATCGCCGCAGGACGAACAGACATCGGCCGATCCCATTGCCTTGATCGAGACGCGCGCGATTCGCCCGAGCCGCGGTTCGACACGATCGATGATCGAGAACCAATGTTCGGAATGCGGGACGATTCGCTCAAGCTCACTGGCCGCCTGATCGGGATGGTGGCGCTTCAGCCAAGTCAGAGCGACTTCCCGGCGCTGCTGATCGTGACGCACGAGCTGCGTATAAAGGGCGACCAGTTGCCGAGTGCTCCGCCGCCCATGTGCCGCTAGCGCCCCCTGATAATGGATCAGGTTGACGGCGAAGCGCAGCCCGCCGGTATGAAATTCTCGGATTGTGCCGGCGCAATAAGCCCGCAACCCCTCGCCGGCCCCGGAGGCCTCCATCGCCTCTAGGTCATAATGCCAAGGATTGATCGCGAAGTCCGCTTTCCACAACTCGAGATAGCCCGATTGCCGATAGGCTGCGGCAATCTCCTCGTCCCATTCGGGATGCTCCTGTACGATCCGGTCGAGATCGTTGAAATTCTCGATATCGGGATCCAGGGCGCGCGCCCGGTCGAGCACGGCATTCTGCGCCGCCTGCATGTCGGCCAGCGGGTTGGGCCGCGCGTTCCAGGCCGTCAGCTCCGCTTCGGACACGCTCTCGGTCATGTCGGAAAGTTCGATCAGCAGCGAGCTCTGGCGCAGCTCCTCGGGCGTGCAGTAATCCGGATCGGAGACCAGCGTGACACCGGCATAGGCATAAGCGCGGGCGACAAGTCGCGAGCAGAATAATTGCCGCGTGCGCGGCTTCGGCCCACCCATGACCGAGCGCGCCGCCTCCACCTTGGAATAGCGCGTACCGATCTCCGACCGGGCGAAATCGATCACCGCGGCGAGCCGGACATCGCTCAGCGGCTCGCGCAAGCGCAGGACGACGACATGATCGTCCGGCCCGTACAGCTCGCGCTGGATGTTGTGCGCCTGCACGCCAAAATCCGTGGAATCAATGATCGAACCGTTCTGCACGCAGATCATGGCATGAGAGACATCGCCCTTGCTCGCCCGGCGGATCACCTTACTGACCTTCCCGGGGCCTGCGGTGAGCACGATGTCGCCGCGCTCCAGGCTCTCGACCCTGATCCGCCGGGTCATGCTGGTCTCTCTCATTGGTCCTCAACCGTCTCGCCCACCGGAACCAGCGCCGGCTCAGCCGGGGTGACCGGTGTTTTGAGCCAGGAAAAATGCTCTTTGATGAGCCTCTCCGCGTCGTCATTCTCAATGGCGATAGCCGCAGCGCCTTCAAAGCGCTGGTCGTAATTGAGCAGGTCAAAGCCGGTATAACCGCTTTCGTCGATCCAGTAGCTGTCCATCGCCGGCTATTCCCAGGGCAACGCGCTATCCGGGGCAGCAGCAACCGCGATGGCGGGCGTGGATGACGGATCCGCGTCCGTCGTGACGACGAAGGTCAGCTTCGCGCGCCTCTGCCTAAGCGCGTTCATGCGGTTAGCCGCCAGGCGCCCCTCAGCTGAGCTTTTACCGACATGGTAACGCAGGGTCCCTAGGGCGCTGAGAAGCCGATCGATCTCATGCGCACGCTCGACGTCGCGGAGCTGGCCACAAAGAACGGCATAGCCAGCCCGAACCCTTTCATGGACCGAGCGCGGTGCGGCCACCCGGCCACCCTCGATCGGAACGCCGGTGACGATGACGGGACGGTTGCCGGTGCGGAACTGGATCTTGTGCGTCTGGAAACCGCATTTGCGCATCTCGGCGCGAATATCGTCGATGATGGTGCCGGGGATCGCACGACCGGAAATGGTCAGATCGTCTACCCACAACGACATTTGCAGCCCATGGGCATCGCAAATCCGCTTGATGGCGTCGAACATCGACCGATGGACGAGCGTCGTAAGGACCGGGCTGATCGGTGACCCGAAGGGCATTTTGCCGTCGATCGAGACGAGATGGACGAGCATGCCCGCGACGTCGGCGCGAAGGCTGGCTTCATGATGGGCCCAGCGGAAGATATGTTCGCTTGTGGTCGAGGGGTAGAACTGGCGGATATCGAGGCTGAGGAACTGCGCCTGGCCGACATGACGTTCGGCATTGTCGCGCTGAGCCCGGCCCTTGCGCGGGCTGAACAGATAGTCGGGCTGCTTGATCTTGTTGAGGTGGAACTTCAGCCGTTCGTGAACGGCACGCAGTTTGCCATATGGCACGGCGAGGTTGCGCATCTTGCTGCCGATCAGCTCGGTGCGGCGGCCGATCCATTTATCCTTATCCCGGATCAGGGCCTCGAGCTGGGTCTTGGTGTATCCTAAAAGCTCGGCGAGGTCGCGTTGCGTCAGATCCTGCACCCAGGGCGAGGCCTCGAACGCATAGCGTTCGTAGCGCTGAGGCTTACGCGGCCTCACGGTCGGCCGGCTTCAGCTTTTCGAGGAGCCTGATCACCTTGTCGGCGACAATGAGCTGCCCGCGCCGCGCTATAGGCTGGCCTTCAATTTCCTCCGCAAAGAACAGGAGCTGCGACATTCGCACGCCCACCGCCTGGCTATAGGCCTCGAGCAAATCCATGGTGACGTTCTTGCGTCCCCCCTCGACATCGGAGACCATCGATTGGGCGATCCCAAGCTTAGTCGCCATCTCGGTCTGCGAGAAGCCGCAGTAGAGGCGCAGCAGACGAAGCGCGTCGTTGATGCTTTTGCGCTTGGTCATGGTGCGGCTGTCCCGAGGTCACCTGTCACTCCCGATGAAGAAAGTACTTCAGAAATGACGCCACCTGTCCAATCGCGATGATCACCTTCATGAGAAGGAGCCAGCGCGAAGGAGGCGGCTGGTGCCGCTGCGTGCGAGGATGACGGCTCATTGGTGGCTCTCCTTTCGGCCAGACCGGCGACAAATTGCCGGCCCCCGTAGGCACTGTTGAGAGCACTGTTCCGGAGCGTTTGTACCTCGGGCTTGCCGCGCCCGGTCCCGGGCGGGCGCGGCACGCCGCTCCCCGCCGCCGAGACGCAGGTGGTAGTCGGGGAGGCAATCTCCCCACAGGGCTTGCGGCCCCAGCTTCTGACGGGTTCAGTATGAGCTACCATCGCCAGGACATCATAGCCTTGGCAGATCACCGGCCAAGATGAAATATCGCTTAGCGCGATAATTCATCGGCTGCGATCGCGATCGCCGGAATCATGGCCACGGATGCGCCACTAACCTTGACGGCCGCCCATATAGGGTTCGAATGGCTGCTTCTGCCAAAACCGGTCTTTCGGGCCAGCCCGCGCGAACGTCTTGGTGTGGTCGAGAGATGCCTGAGCCCAGTTGGGTTGCGGGACGTGCATGCACACGTAGCTACTACTGCGAAACTGTGTCGGTGCCCGTTTACTGCTCGGTCCGCGGTGCTGCGTAGGCTTCCCTTTGAGCGAGCCGCCGCGAAGCAAAGAGATAGCCCTTCCAGCCCAGCTCCTTGTAGCCATGCCCGCCGGCGGCCTCACTCCAGTAGGTTAGCAAATTGCTCAATGGACCTGCAGTGAAGGGCAGCAGGATAAGTTGAATAGAAAACGCCAGGGGGCCAACCAAGTCGATGTTTGCAACTGCGCGGGTAATTGTCCCGATGGCGATCATCGCAAGTAAAACCGCGAGACTCACGGTCCACGGAGCAAGGATGAAATACCAAAGCACATCGGTGAACAGGCGCGTCCACCGAGCGACGAGAAACATGGTGCCTACCATGCTGGTCACCAGCACGAGCAATTCCAGAAGATGGGACATGAAGTTCATGTGTCGATTTCGCTTCCAGCCCCGTTATTCACGGTCCACTCGGACGCGTCTTCACCCTCCTCGGCCGGCAGGTTTTCGACCTGCTCGATCAGATCCTGTGATACAGTGTGGATCACGACGTTCCGGATCACACTGCCGTCAAGAGCGACCACGCCTCCGACCCATTCTCGCTCATGGGTCACGAGTTGGGGCTTGCGCCGGGGGTGGCGTTCACTGGCAGGGACAAGCTGGTAGGCAAAGCGCTGAGGTTCCGCGAGGCTGATCGACCTCAACTCGCCATTTTCGCCCTGACGGATGTCGGCTACAATTCCTTCATAGCCAATGCCGTATTCGCCACTCGGTGTGGCGGTGAGCACATAGGCAATGGGCGTGTAGCCATGACGCAAAGGCCGGACGACATGCTGATAGATCCAGCCTTGTGAGCGAACGTCAAATCCGTCGAGCACGAGGTCGAGCCCCGGCGATGCGATCAGGCGCCAAGCCAGCAGGCATTCGAAAAGAGTGAGTACAAGAAAGGCTTCGATCGATCCCGAGGCCGCGGTCTTACTGCCAAGGGAGATGGCGAGCGCCATCTCGTAGGGATTCGGGATCAGCGGCCCGACCGGCCGGATGTGCTCACCGAGTTCGATCAGCGCCGCCCAGAACAGAGACACGAGGCCGTAGCCTAGAACGTGCATGAGAATGGCGACGCCGAGTGCCATGAACAGGGCGGTGACCGATGTGAGCTGCAACTCAGGACGCTTCGCGCCTTGTGCTGCCCCCTGGATGTTCCAACTGACGAGAGCCGTCATGCCGGGCAGCAGCAGAACAAGCCCTGCCAGCAAGGCCAGCGTGAAGTTCACCTAGTGATTCAGGAGTCCGAGGAGGGCTTGATTACCCAGCGGCCCGTAGCCGAATTACGCGAAACGACCGTCGACGAGCCGCTGCGTCCACGCTCCGTGGAGAGCCGGATAAGCTCGGAATAACCGCCGACGCGCTTTGCGGCCGAAGCCGTGTGGCGCTGATTCTGCCGTGTTGTGATCGTCGCCATAGCCAATAGATAGTTGAGCAGGCCGCGCTCGTAAAGCGCGTGAACGCCGCTCGCTCGAATTCCTTGCTGCACGCGGATCTAGGATCAGCTTCAAGCGTCCCCGTGCACGCGCCGCCCGGATAGCGCGGGACTGGTCTGCACGCGACGACGTCATCTTCAAGTAGATCGCTGCCTGGGCGGCCACAGTATCCGACGCCGGGCTGGCCGAGGAAATCGTCGCCTATCTCGCCTCCACGATGCGCGACCGATTCGAATGTGCTTAATGGACGAGTGTGATGCGCCCGCTTGGACTGCGCGCGGCGCTCGGAACCCGCGAATGCCTGCGCCAGATGGCATATCTGGGGCCTCGAGGGCTCGTGCAACGCTGCTAAGTCGCCAAGCTGCCCTGAAATGCGGCTCCGGTGCGTTCCTGGCGGATGCCCTCATGCGCAGCAACACTCGTCTATTAAGCACATTCGGGGAGTGACTCGTCTATCGAGCACCTTCTCTCAAAATTGGCCGCCTTCCACCCTCGAAGGCTCTCCACGCGGTGCGGCGTTCAGCCATGGGGTGATCAAAAGCCTGTCGGCGCGAGCGTCCTCGATCTGGTTTCCTCGGGTGCAGTAGCCGGAGACTGAGGAGCGGGGGTGGAATCGGCGCGACTCAAATTGCTTGAACGCTCCGCGCTGACCTCGCCATGAAAGGTTCAGGCCGATGCCAAGATCGGCGTCATCCAATCAGACAGGCCAACCAGCATACCATGGCTGATCAGGGCGCTTCATGAAGGTGAGCCCACCGAGTTACAGCTCGGTGGGCTCGGAGGTGATCTATTTGACACACTTTGAAGCCCCATGAGCTTAGCACCCCGTTTTGCGCCGTGGATTAGAGATGTTTTGCGCTAGGGGTATCCGACGGCATCAGTTCCGGCATCAACCTAGCTCAACGGCTTGCTCGACCGTGACCGATGGATTTCAGGCATTTGGTCAAGGCCTTCCGAGATCGGGCGTCCGACAGCCTCCCCTTCGACGTCCAAGGGACTACCAAACTGCTCAAATCCCAGAATGGCATTTTTCATGGCACTGCTTGCCCTAAGGTCGCCCAATAAACTGAGAAATAGGCACAATTTCCGCTCATTGATATTCGAGTGGGAATGATCCCACGTTCGGCACGCGCCGGCATCGAGAGGCAATAAGACACGAAAAAGCCCGCAGGAATGCGGGCTTTATTTTGCGTTTGGGCCTGACTGGCGGCTATTCGTGGGTGCCGAGCTCGGCGAGGTGGGCGCTTGCCGCCGCATGCACCGATGCGCTGGGCAGCAGCAGCCAGGGAACGCCCGCCGTCTTGCCGTAGCGGGGGGAGGGGCCGGCCCTGGCCACCTCCCCCCGGAAGATCACCCGAACGACACCAGCGTGCGGCGGCGGCGATAGCGAACCGCGCCGCCCACCATCGCGAAGCCGCCGAGCATCAGCCCCCACTGCGCCGGCTCGGGTGCCGGGCTGGCGGTGGTGAAGCGGAAGCTGGCGTCGCAAGCGCGCGGGGTCGTCTTGCAGGTCTGGTTCTGCAGCTTGGTCTGCAGCAGATAGCCCGACGTGTAGCCGTCTGTGGTGCCATAGGCGAGCGCGACGTTGCTGCTGCCGCTCAGCACCACCGTGTACGACGTGTTCGCCGTCACCGCGAGCGTGCCGGTGGAGAAATCGACGAAGCTGCCGACGCCGCGGCTGATCAGATTCGACAGCGCGAATTGCTGGGAGAAGACGGTGCTTGCGGGAAGCGCTGCGCCGGGCTGGAGCGCGCCGGCATAGATCGAAACCGTCACGTTGCCCGTCTTGGCGGTGCTGGTCGAGCCGAAGCGGAAGCCGATCGAGGTGAGGTAGGACTGGGTCGGCACGAACACCTGGCCGATCGTGTCCGGCTGTGCGGTCGAGGACAGCACGATCGTGCTCTTCACCGAGTCATTGACGGTGATCGTCACCGGATGGGTGGTGACGACGGTCGCCGCCTGGGCGCTGCCGACCGCGAGCGTGGCGACCAGCGCCGGAAGCGCGATGGATCGAAGCATATGGTGTATCCCCCTGTTTTCCTGAACAGCCCGGGCGAGTGACATGGCTATGTTGCAGTCCTGCGACGATCGGGGCGCGGGCACGGGCGGCAACGTCGCGACGTGCGGCGCACGCGGCGGATTGTGTCCCATGCTGATACAAAGTTGCCGGGAACGCGCCCGCATTGCCCGGCAGCCGGCCGCATTTGCCGCCGATCGCGCCGCCAGGTCCTTGGGATCGCGGACGTTTCATCTTCGTGTCACATCGCATGGTTAGCGAAACGTGAACGCCGCTTGGCGCTGCCAGGCCGGCAGTCGCCCGTCGGCGCCATGCAATTTCATCACGACGGGGGAAGAGGACGTGAGCGCAACCTACTGGAAGCTGGCGAATGGCGATCTGGTGCAGGACTGGTCGAACACCGGCCTGCTCGGCACCAATGACAGCTGGGACAATGTGCCGAGCATCGTCGGCTTTCGCGGCGACGGCCTGACCAGCGGCACGGGCACCGATCCGCGCACCATCACCGCCAGCAGCACGGTTGTGGACGTCAACGTCAACCAGACCAACCCGCTGACCTTCAACACCGGCGGCGTCACCGAATTCCAGCTGGCCAACCCGGTCGTTGCGCTCACCGGATCGGGCACCGCGTCGGCGCCCTATATCGCGCTCTATCTCGACGCGACCGGCCGCAGCAACATCAGCCTATCCTTCCTGCTGCGCGACCTCGAGACCGGTCCGGACGACTCGGTGCAGCAGATCGCCGTCCAGTATCGCCTCAACGGCACGAGCGCCTGGACCAACGTGCCCGGCGGCTATGTCGCCGATGCGACCGCCGGCCCGAACAGCGCCAACCCGCTGCTCACCACGCCGGTGAGCGTCACGTTGCCGTCGGACGCGAACAATGCGGCCACGCTGCAGGTGCGCATCATGACCACCAACGCGGTGGGCAATGACGAATGGGTCGGCATCGACGATATTCGCGTGAGCAGCGGCGAGAAGGTGAAGGTGCCGGGCACGCTCAGCATCGCGGACGCCTCGACCACCGAGGGCGACAGCGGCGTCCATAATATCGACTTCAGCGTCGCGCGCGTCGGCGGCGCCGATGGCGCGGTGGATGCCACCTACACGGTCACGCTGCCGGGCGGCTTCGGCGGCGCCAGCGCAAGCGATTTCGGCACGTCCACCTTCACCGGCGTGGTACACTTCAACGACGGCCAGTCGACCGCGACGATCTCGCTGCCGGTGCTGGGCGATCGCCTGCCCGAGCCGAACGAGACGTTCAGCATCACGCTTTCCAGCCCGACCGGCGGCGCGACGCTGGACCGGGCGACGGCGACCGGCACCATCGTCAATGACGAGGTGCTGCCGCTGCTGATCGGCCAGATCCAGGGCGAAGGCCATCGTTCGCAGTTCGAAGGCCAGAAGGTCATCACCACCGGCATCGTCACCGCGGTCGACAGCAACGGCTTCTATCTGCAGGATTTCGGCGACGACAATGCGCGCACCAGCGACGCCGTGTTCGTCTTCACCAGCACCGCGCCTGACGTGTTCGTGGGCGATTCGGTGTCGGTGGAGGCGACCGTCGCCGAATATCGCGCAGGCACCGGCGGGCTGACCGTCACCGAGCTCACCGCCCCCTCGATCGAGCTGCTGGGCTATGACAATGCGCTGCCCGACGCTGTGCTGATCGGCAAGGGCGGCCTGACGCCGCCGACCCAGACGATCGACGACGACGGCCTGAAGAGCTACGACCCCACCACGGACGGCATCGACTTCTGGGAATCGCTGGAAGGCATGCGCGTGACGATCGACAAGCCGCTCGTCGTCTCCAACACCACGGCTGACAGCTATGCCGAGACCGATGTGGTCGCGTCGCTCGGCCAGGGTGCCACCGGCGTCAACGATCGCGGCGGGATCACCATCTCCAAGGGCGACTTCAACCCGGAGAAGATCCAGCTCCAGGGCGACAGCGCCGTGTTCGACGGGTTCAAGGCCAATTATTCGATCGGCGACCAGCTGAGCAGCGTGACCGGCGTGGTGAACTATGCCGCCGCCCGCTACGAAGTGGTGGTCACCGAGGCCGTGACCGTCACCAAGGACGTGACGCTGACCAAGGAAGTGACCGCGCTCAAGGGCGATGCCACCCACCTCACGCTGGCCACCTACAATGTCGAGAATCTGGACGCGTCGGACAACAAGTACGACGTGCTGGCGAGCAACATCGTCTATAATCTGCGGGCGCCGGACATCATCGCGCTGCAGGAAATTCAGGATGCCGACGGCGCCGGCAAGGGCAGCAACCTTTCCGGCGTGCAGACCGCGCAGGGCCTGATCAACGCGATCAGCAAGATCAGCGGCGCGCATTACGCCTATATCGAAATCGCGCCCGATACCGCCAACTCGACCGGCGGCGAGCCCAACGGCAATATCCGCAACGGCTATCTCTACAATCTCGATCGTGTGTCCTACGTGCAGGGCAGCGCCGAGCTGATCACCGGTTCGGCCTATGCCAACAGCCGCAAGCCGCTGGTCGCGACCTTCGAGTTCAACGGGCAGAAGATCACCACGATCGACGTGCACCTCACCTCGCGCGGCGGCAGCGATCCGCTGTGGGGTGCCACCCAGCCGCCGGCCGATGCGGGCGATGCCTCGCGCACCGCACAGGCGGCCGGGGTGAAGGCCTATATCAACGCGCATCTGGCCGATGATCCCAAGCTGAACATCGCCGTGCTCGGCGACTGGAACGGCTTCGCCTGGGAGGATGCCCAGACCCAGCTGACCGATCCTGCCAAGGGCGGCGTGCTGACCGATCTGGCTACGGCGCTGCTGCCCAGCGAGGAGCGCTACAGCTATCTGTTCGAGGGCAATGCCCAGCAGCTGGATCACATCCTCGTCACCGGCGGTCTGGCTGGCAAGGCGCAGTATGACGCGGTGCACCTCAACTCGCAGTTCGGCGGCGATCGCCCGACCGATCACGATCCGCAGCTGGCCATGTTCGACTTCGGGGTCGCCAAGGCGCAGGTGACGCAGATGATCGCCGCAGACGACGTGTCCGTCGTGCCGTCGAGCGATCCGCACGTCGATGCGTTCGCGACCATGGATCACTGGTCGCATGCCATGTTGCTGAACCAGCAGCTGGTGTACGCCTGACGCACGCCGCCGCCCGGAACCGTTCCGGGCGGCGGCCCGGATCTGGGGAAGGGCGGCGATGGTGATGTTTTCCGCGAAGGGGGCCGAACGCCCCTTCGCACCGATGCGCGAGGCGGTGGCGCTGTGCCGCCGCCATCTGCTCGCCGCCGCGGGGTTCAGCGCGGCGGTGAACCTGCTCTACATCGCGCCCACCTTGTACATGCTGCAGGTCTATGACCGGGTCGTGCCCACGCAGGGCGTGCAGACGCTGCTGTTCCTCACCCTTGTCCTTCTGTTCGCGCTGGGGTGCCTGGCGCTGCTCGATCGGATCCGCAGCCGTCTGCTGACCCGTGCCGGCGTGGTGCTGAACGCGGCGCTGGCCCCGGCGGTGCTCGATGCGACCATCGGGCGGCCCGACCTGCCGGTCGCGCGTTCGGCCGCCCGCGAGCTGGATGCCTTGCGCGCCACGCTCGGCGGTCCGGCGATGCTCGCGCTGTTCGATGCACCCTGGACGCCGATCTACATCGGCGTCTGCTTCCTCGTGCACCCGCTGATCGGCGCGATGGCGCTGGTGGGCGGGATCGCGCTCGCCGGCATCGCCTGGCGCAACGAGCGCGCCACCCGCGCCGGGCTGGATCGCGCCCAGGATGTCGCCACGCAGACCTATACCGCGCAGGATGCGATGCTCGGATCGGCCGACAGCGTCCGCGCGCTCGGCATGCGCCGCGCGCTCGTCGCCCGGCAGCTGCGCAAGCGCGAGGCGATGCTGGCGCTGCAGACCGAGAGCGGCTTCCATGCCGGCGGCTATTTCACCCTCACCAAGTTCGTGCGGATGGCGCTGCAGTCGCTGGCGCTGGGCCTTGGCGCGTGGCTGGCGGTGGACAATCTGATCTCGGGCGGCGCGATCTTCGCCGCGTCGTTCCTGATCGCGCGGGCGCTGGCCCCGATCGAGCTCCTGATCGGCAGCTGGAAGACGCTGGCCCAGGCACGCCACGGCTATCGCGATCTCGACACGCTGCTCGCCACCGCCGTCGCCAAACCCGAGCCGACCCGGCTGCCGGCTCCGCAGGGCGGGTTGCTGGTGGAGGGGGTGACCATCCTCAACGCCGCGCGCGACGGCATGGTGCTGAACGGCGTGTCCTTCGCGGTGGCACCGGGCGAGGTCGTCGCCATCGTCGGGCCGTCGGGCTCGGGCAAGTCGACCCTGATGCGCGCGATCGTGGGTGCGCTGCCCGCCGATCGCGGCACGGTCCGTTTCGATACGGCCGAGATCGGCGACTGGGATCCCGAGCGGCTGGCGCGCCATATCGGCTATCTGCCGCAGGACTCGGTGCTGTTCGAAGGCACCATCAAGGAGAATGTCGCCCGCTTCGAAGGCGAACTGGGCGCGGAGCCGGAGACGGTCGACGCGGCTGTGGTGGCCGCCGCCGATCTGGTCGGCGCGCGCGCGCTGGTCCTGCGTCTGCCCGGCGGCTTCGATCACCGGTTAGGGCTGGGCGGTCGCGGCGTTTCGGCCGGACAGGCACAGCGGATCGCGCTCGCACGTGCCGTCTATGGCGACCCTGCGCTGTACGTGCTCGACGAGCCCAACGCGCATCTCGATTCCGAAGGCGATGCCGCGCTCAACGCTGCGATCACGCGGCTCAAGGCGGCGGGCAAGACGATCCTCGTCGTCTCGCACAAGCTCGGCGTGCTGCCGGTAGTCGACAAGATGCTGGTGCTGCGCGACGGCCGCGTGGAGCTTTATGGCCCGCGCGACGAGGTGCTGGCCAAGATCGCGCCGCCCAATGTGCGCCGGATGGTGCCTACGGTGCAGGGGGGATCGGCGGCATGAACGGAGCGGTGATCGTGCAGGATCCGCGGCCCCGGCCGCTCGCCGAGCAGCTGGGCGATCCCCGCCGCGACATCCGGCTTGGCCTGCTGGTTGCGGGGGTGTTCTTCGTGCTCTTCCTCGGCTGGGCGGCGTTCGCCCGGCTCGATGCCGCGGCGACCGCGCCCGGCGTGCTGGAGGTGTCGGGCCAGCGCCAGAGCGTGCAGCACCGCGAGGGCGGGGTGGTCGGCGAGATCCGGGTTCGCGAGGGCCAGCGCGTGGTGCAGGGGCAGCTGCTCCTCCGCCTCGCCGCGGCCGACGTCCTGGCGCAGGAGCGGGCGCTTTCCGCACAGGCCATCCGGCTGCTTGCGCAGCGCGCGCGGCTGCAAGCGGAGCAGCTGGGGCAGGGCCGGGTGCCCACGCCAGCGGAATTCGCCTCGCTGCGCGGCGAGGACGGCGATGCCGCCGCCTTGGCGATGCGCCTGCAGCAGGGCGAGCTCGACGCCCGTCGCGCGACCCTTACCGCGCAGCGCGGCGCGCTGGGTCAGCGGGCGGCGCAGTCGGCGGCACAGGGGCGAGGCTATGGCACCCAGGTCGTCTCCGCCGGGGAACAGCTGCGGCTGGTGGACGAGCAGTTGAACGCCCTGCGGCCGCTGGCCGAACGCGGCTTCGTCTCGCGGACCCGCGTGCGCGAGCTGGAGCGGGTGAAGGCCGAACTGGTCGGCCAGCGCGGCCAATATGCGGCCAGCGTCGCCCAGACCCGGGAAGCGGCGCGGGAGAGCGAGCTTACCGCGCTGGAGGCGGATCGCAGCTTTCGCGAGCGCACCGCCGCCGATCTCCGCGACGTCGACACGCGGCTGGCCGAGGTGCTGCCCAAATGGGTGGCCGCGCGCGACCAGCTGGCGCGTACCGAGATCCGCGCACCGGCCACCGGCGCGGTGATCGGCCTCAGCGTCTTCACTCCCGGCGGGGTGATCGCGCCGGGCCAGAAGCTGATGGACATCGTCCCCGAACGCGCACCCTTGCGGATCCAGATCCGCGTCGCGCTCGACGATGCCGATGATCTCCAGGTCGGGCAGGCGACACTGGTCAAGTTCCCCGGCCTCCACGAGCGCCGGCTGCCGGATCTGAGGGGCACGCTCACCCGCCTCTCGGCCGATGCGCTTGCCGACGAAAAGACGGGGGCCGGCTATTTCACCGGCGAGGTTACCGTGCCGCCCGAGCAGATCGATCTGCTGCGCACGGTGCGCGGAAACCGCTTCGAGCTGCGCGCCGGGATGCCCGCGCAGGTGCTGGTGCCGCTGCGCAAGCGCACCGCGCTCGATTATGCGCTGGAGCCGCTGGTCGGCGCCTTCTGGCATTCCTTCCGGGAGCATTGAGGGGCAGGTTTGACGCTGCCGGGCCGACCTGCCATGCCTTCTCGCAACTGCGAAAGGCGCTGGAGTGCGGATCGTCATTGTCGATGACAGCGGAGCGCGCGCGTCGGTCCTCGAGGAGGGCCTGCGCGAGGCGGGCTATGACGACATCCATTTCGTGCCGCCGAGCGGCGCCTTCGTCGCGCGGATCGAGCGGATGGCGCCCGACGTCGTGCTGATGGATCTCGGCAGCCCCAGCCGCGACACGCTGGAGGAGATGCTGCTCGTCAGCCGCGCGCTGGCCAAGCCGATCGCGATGTTCGTCGACCAGTCCGATGAATCGATGATCGGCGCGGCGATCGACGCGGGCGTCTCGGCCTATGTCGTCGACGGCCTGCGCAAGGACCGGGTCAAGCCGATCCTGGAGCTGGCGGTGCGCCGGTTCACCGCCTTTTCGCGGATGCAGACCGAGCTGGACGAGGCGCGCACCGCGCTTGCCAACCGCAAGACGATCGACAAGGCGAAGGCGATAGTGATGGCGCAGCGCGGATTGAGCGAACCCGAGGCCTATGCGCTGCTGCGCTCGACGGCGATGAACCAGGGGCGGCGGCTGATCGACGTGGCCGACGCGCTGATCACCGCCAGCAGCCTGCTGGGGGGCGGCGCGGCATGACCCTGGTCCGCGCAGCCTTTCTGCCGCTCACCGACAGTGCCGTGCTGGTCGCCGCGCGCGAGCGCGGCTTTGCGGAGGCGCAGGGTATCGATCTCGAACTGGTGCGCACCACCAGCTGGGCGACGCTGCGCGACCGGCTGGTCTATGGCCAGGTACAGGCCGCCCAGATGCTCGCACCGCTGGCGGTGGCGGTGACGCTGGGCCTGAGCCAGCAGCCGGCCGCGCTGGCCGCGCCGTTCAAGCTCAACAGCAACGGCAACATGCTGGTGATGTCCGGCGAGTTCGCCGCGGCGCTGGAGCCGGATCTTGCCGCCCGGCTGGCCGATCCGCTGGGCACGGGGCATGATTTCGCGGCGGCGATCGGGCTGTTCCGGCGCAAGCCGATCATCGGCATCGTCCACCGCTTCTCGGGCCATGCGCTGATGCTGCGCTACTGGCTGGGCAGCGTCGGCGTCGATCCCGATCGTGACGTGGTACTGCGCGTGCTGCCGCCCTCGCTGACCGTGGAGGCGATGCGGCTGGGCGAGATCGACGGGTTCATCGCCGGCGATCCCTGGCCGGCCGCGGCGGTCGCGCAGGGCCTCGCCGAGGCGGTGGCGATCGGCGCGCGGATCTGGCAGCGCGGCGTGGAGAAGGTGCTGGCGCTGCGCACCGACTGGATGGAGGCGAACGCCGAGACGGTCGACCGGCTGCTGGTGGCGCTGAGCGGTGCCGCACGCTGGTGCGACGATCCGGCCAACCATGCCAGCCTGGCCGGAATGCTGGCGCGTCCCGACTATGTCGGCGAACCCGCGGAGTGGATCGAGGCGTCGCTGGCGGGGCAGCTGATCCCGCGAAGCGGCGCGCCGGCAATCGACCAGTCCGATTTCCTGCTGTTCCACCGCGAGGCGACGGCCTTTCCGTGGCGCAGCCAGGCGCTCTGGATCTATTCGCAGCTCGTCCGCTGGCACCAGGCCGTGCCGGGCGCCGCGGCGGAAGCGGCGGCCGGCGCGGTGTTCCGCCCGGACGTGTATCGGCGCGCCCTGAGCGGCAGCGGCGAGCCGATGCCGGGCGCGAGCATGAAGCTGGAAGGCGCGGTCGGCGTCTCGACCGGCGTGGGCGCGCATCGCGGCGCGCTGACGCTGGGGCCGGATCGGTTCTTCGATGGCCGCATCTTCGATCCCGACCGGCTCGACGAATATCTTGCCGGATTTGCTCAGGCACGCGGATAGGCCGGGCACGCTCGAGAGGCGAGGCGAGCGCGGAGGCGGGTGGAGAGCGGAACGGCGGCTCATCACCGATCGGCGTTGAACGTCGCTGCACCCTCAGTGCGGCGCGAGTCCCGATTCCACCCCCGTTTTGTCGTGAAGCGCAAACCGGTCAACCATATCGGCGCTGGCCCGGTTGTAGCCGGTCACTTCCACCGCGCGTCCATCGCGACGCAGTCGCGCGACGATCTTGTCGAGAGCGCCCACGCCGGAAATGTCCCAGAAGTGGGCCGTCGTCACGTCGATCCGCACATGATCGGCGCCCTCGGCGGACCGGAAGGCCCGCGTGAACCGATCCACCGATGCGAAGAAGATCGCACCCGTGACCCGGTACGTCGCGTGCGTGCCGTCTTCGGAGAGCTCGCGCACCACCGAGAACATGCGGCGCACTTTGCCGGCGAAGAAGAGGCCGGAGAGCAAGACGCCCGCCAACACGCCAAGCGACAGATCACGCGTCGCCACCACCACGACCACGGTGGTCAGCATCACGATGGAGGACGGCAGGGGGTGACGACGGAGATTGGGAAGAGAGTTCCAGCTGAAGGTGCCGATCGAGACCATGATCATCACCGCCACCAGTGCTGGCATCGGCACCCGCCCGACATAAGGACCAAGCACGGCCAGCAGGAAGAGCAGGAACGCGCCTGCGACAAAGGTGGACAGGCGTCCACGCCCGCCCGAGGTCACGTTGATCACGGACTGTCCGATCATCGCGCAGCCGCCCATGCCCCCGAACAGGGCTGCGACGATGTTCGATCCACCTTGCCCCGCGCATTCCTGACGCTTGTTGCTGTCGGTATCGGTCATGTCGTCCACGATCTGCGCCGTGAGCAGCGACTCCAGCAGTCCTACCGCCGCCATGGTGAGCGAATAGGGAGCGATGATCCGAAGGGTTTCGAGCGTGAGGGGAAGCTGCGGAAGGGCAAGGCTCGGCAACCCCTGGGGAAGCTTGCCCATATCGCCGACCGTGTTGACCGGCAGACCCAGGAAAATGCTGATCGCGCTGAGGACGAGGATCGCAATCAACGGCGATGGTACCGCCTTGGTGATGCGCGGAAGGCCGTAGATGATCGCAAGGCCAGCCGCGACCATCGCGTAGGTTTCCCAGCCGACACCCGTAAGCTGCGGCAATTGCGCCAGGAAGATCAGGATGGCCAGAGCGTTGACGAATCCGGTGATTACCGAGCGCGATACGAACTGCATGACCAAGTGGAGGCGGAGCATGCCGGCGACGATCTGGATCAGGCCCATCAGTATCGTCGCGGCGAACAGGTACTCCACCCCATGTTCCCGAACGAGCGGCACGACGACGACGGCCACCGCCGCCGTTGCGGCCGAGATCATTCCGGGCCGCCCGCCAATCAGGGCGATCGTCATGGCGATCGCCACGGAGGCGTAGAGGCCGACGCGAGGGTCGACGCCGGCGATAATCGAAAACCCGATGGCTTCCGGAATCAAGGCCAAGGCTACGACGATTCCGGCGAGCAGATCGCGGCGGGCGGTCGTGCCGTCGAGGAACCACTGGCGGCGGTACGCACTGAAATTGAAGGTCATTGATAATCCACAACAGGGCACAGGGCGCCGCTTGGCGCCTTCGGTTCGGTGCGTGTTGTTGTCCGGCGGATCGGCGGCCGGAATAGCCACCCGGGATTTCACCGGGTCCTTGCGAATGCCGAACCCTATAGGGACGCGGTGCCGCCGAGGCAACATGACGAAGCTGCGGCGACGGTTTTTACCGACATGGGAACGTCGAACGCGCACAATTAGGCGGATCGCGGCCAGCGGCGGCGCGACCCTGAACTTCGCGCTTGCAGCATCTCCAAAATCGCGCGATGATCTCGTCGCCGCGCAAGGATGCGCGCCTATCGGAAGGGCTCCCCAACGTCGGGGTGTGCCCTTCCCCTTTTGAACGCAGCAAAGCCGCTGACCGGATTTCGCGCCCTCGCGAACGTCCGGCGAGCGGCTTTTTTCTTGTCCTTTTCAGATCGGCATCGGGGACGTCATCATGGCAACGGCATTTCTGGATCGACGCGTGCACCCATCCACCGGCACGACAAGCAACGGCAGCTTCTGGCGCAGCGGGCATTGGCCGACGCTGGTCGCCGCCTTTCTCTATTTCGATCTCGCCTTCATGGTCTGGGTGCTGCTCGGGCCGCTGGCGCCCGACATTGCGCGGACCCTGCACCTCACCGCCGCGCAGAAGGGCCTGATGGTCGCGACGCCGACGCTCGCCGGCGCGTTCCTGCGGGTCGTCAACGGGCTGCTGGTCGATCGGATCGGGCCAAAGCGCGCCGGCGCCATCAGCCAGCTGATCGTGATCGGCGGGCTGCTCGCGGCGTGGCTGCTGGGCGTGAACAGCTTCGGCGGGACGCTTGCCCTGGGCGTGATCCTGGGCTTTGCCGGCGCCAGCTTCGCGATCGCGCTGCCGCTCGCCAGCCGCTGGTATCCCGCCGAGCACCAGGGCAAGGCGATGGGGCTGGCCGGCATGGGCAATTCCGGTACCGTGCTCGCCGCGCTGTTCGCGCCTATGCTTGCCAAGCTGTTCGGCTGGAATGCGGTGCTGGGACTGGCGTGCATCCCGCTCGCGATCGTCTTCCTGGTCTATCTCGCGCTCGCCAAGGATGCGCCCAACCCGCCGCCCGCCAAGGCGCTGATTGCCTATCTCCACCCGCTCCGATCGGCGGATGCCTGGTGGTTGATGGGCTTCTACGCCGTCACCTTCGGCGGATTCGTGGGGCTGGCGGCATCGCTCCCGATCTATTTCACCGATCAGTTCAAACTGAGCACGATCACCGCCGGCTACTGCACCGCCGCCTGCGTGTTCGCAGGCTCGCTGGTCCGGCCACTGGGCGGCGCGCTGGCGGATCGCATCGGCGGCGTGAAGGCGCTGACCGGCGTGTTCCTCGTCGCTGCCGCAGCGCTGGCGGGCGTGAGCGTGGCGCCTACGCTGTTGGCGGCGCTCGGTTGCTTCGTCGTCGCCATGCTGGCGCTGGGCACCGGCAACGGATCGGTATTCCAGCTGGTGCCGCAGCGCTTTCAGGCGGAGATCGGCGTGATGACCGGGCTGGTCGGCATGGCCGGCGGCGTGGGTGGCTTCTACCTGGCCTCGTCGCTCGGGGTGGCCAAGCAGCTGTCGGGCAGCTTCGCGCCGGGCTTTCTGGTCTTTGCCGCGCTCGCGCTGGTGGCGCTGGCTGGGCTGGTCCGCGTGAAAAAGACCTGGCGAGCGACCTGGACGGGCGCGGCGCGGATATAATTGGTAACTGGAATGGCGGCGCCGGCTGCAGTAGCGGCGCCGTCTCGTGATCGAAGGGGAACTGGCATGCGTTTGTGGATCACCGCGGCTGCGGCTCTTGCCGGTGCCGTCCCGGCATGGGCGCAGGACGTCACCCTCAAGCCGCTCGTCGAGGCGCGGACGCGGTACGAGCATGTCGATCAGGACGGCCTCGGCTCGGCCTCCGACGCGGTGACGATTCGCGTGCGCGCCGGTGTGGAGGCTACGCGCGGTGCCTGGTCGGTGCTCGGCGAGGCGCAGGGCAATCTTGCCGTCGTCGACAACTATTATGACGGGCTGCACGGCATCGCCGACCGGCCGGTGATCGGCGATCCCGAAAATGCTGCGATCTATCGTGCGCAGATCCGCTACCGGTCGCAGCCGTTCACGGTCACCGCCGGGCGGCAGCGCATCACGCTGGACGACGAACGTTTTGTCGGCGGCGCGGGGTTTCGCAACAACGGGCAGACCTATGATGCGGTGCGTACCGAAATCGTGCCGCTGAAGGGCGTGAAGCTGGACCTGACCTATGCCTGGAACGTGCGCACCGTCTGGGGCAGCGACGGGCGCGGTTTCCGGCAGCGCGGGGTCTCCGGCAACAATGTGTTCGCCAATCTCTCCGCGGTGACGCCGATCGGCACGCTCACCGGCTTCACCTATCTGGTGGATCAGGACGAGGCGGCGGTGCAGGGCTATCGCCTCTCGAACCAGAATTACGGGGTGCGGCTGGCGGGTGCGCGCCCGATCGCGCCGGGGGTGAAGTTCAACTACCAGGTCAGCTACGCCCGCCAGTCCGACTATCACCGCAACCCGAACCGCTACCGGGCGGATTACTGGCTGGCCGACGGTGCGCTGGACGTCGGCAACTGGACGCTGAACGCCGGCTATGAGGTGCTCGGCGCCGGCAACGGCACGGCGTTCACCAGCTTCCAGACGCCGCTCGGCAGCGTGTTCAAGTTCCAGGGCTGGGCGGACAAGTTCACCACCACCCCGCCGAACGGCCTGCACGATCTGTATGTCGGTGGCAGCCACAGCTGGAAGAAGATCGGCCGGATCGACCTGATCTCGTTCCAGGCGCTGTACCACCGCTTCCAGAGCGACCGGCTGGATCAGCATTATGGCGACGTGGTCAATCTGCTCGCCACGGTGAAGGTGAAGAAGACCGCCATTTCGGCGCGCTACGCCCGCTACGAGGCGGACCGGTTCGCGACGGAAACCACCAAAATGTGGCTCCAGCTGGACTGGACCTACTGACCGCGCGGCAGCGGCACCTCACTCCAGATCGCGCGCGTCATAGTCGATGAAGCGACGGCCGGTCCTGCGCCGGTGCCGGGCGCGCAGCCACAGGAACGCATAGAAGAGCAGCGCGGGGATCGTTGCGAGCGGCGTGTAGTCCAACGGCACGCCGTGCTCGATCAACAGTCCCAGGATCAGGGCCGTGCCCGGAATGGCGACGCGGCCCCAGGAAAGCCATAGCTGCAGATCCTGATCCGATCGGAACGGGGCGGGCTGTCGTTCGGCGCCCGCCTGGCGCCCGGTATCCAGGGATCGCGCCCAGCGCGGAGGATGCGGCTTCATCCGTTGGGCGGTAGATCGGCGGCCCTGTCGGCGCCAGTGCGGCAACATACCGGAATCGCTTGAGCATGGGGGCGAATCGGGGTACGCTGCACCGCAGAAGGACAAGGCTGTCCTTCCCCAATAGCCGCACCGGCCCGACGATGGGCAAGGCGCGGTCTCGTTGATGGCAAAGCCGCCATCCAGCACTCGGTTCTCGTGAACCGGATGCCGGATGGCGGCTTTTTTCGTTTTGGAGCGAAGCGGATGGAGTTTCTCGACCCCGGCACCCCCCTGGCCGACGACAGCCCCGCACAGGCGGGGGAACCGGTCGTCGCCTGTGCGCACCTCGTCGTCATCGGCAACGGCATGGCCGGCTGCCGCGCGGTGGAGGAACTGCTCGCCCGTGACGGCACGCGCTTCCGCATCACCATTTTCGGCGCCGAGCCACATGTGAACTACAATCGGATCATGCTCTCCCCGGTGCTGGCGGGCGAGAAGACGTTCCAGGAGATCGTGATCAACGATACCGACTGGTATGCCCGGCACGGCATCGAGCTTGTCGCCGGCGATCCGGTGGTGGCGATCGACCGCACTGCGCGCACCGTCACCGCGCGCTCGGGACGCATCACCGGCTATGACAAGCTGCTGATCGCCACTGGCTCCGATCCTTTCCTCATCCCGGTGCCCGGACACGACCTGCCCGGCGTGATCAGTTTCCGCGACATGGCCGATGTCGATGCCATGCTGGCAGCGGCGAACGGCGGCGGCGACGCGGTGGTGATCGGCGGCGGGCTGCTCGGGCTGGAGGCGGCGCACGGCCTCTCCCTGCGCGGGATGAAGGTCACGGTGCTCCACCTGATGCCGACGCTGATGGAACGGCAGCTGGACGAAGCAGCGGGCTGGCTGCTCAAGTCGGCGCTGGAGGCGCGCGGCCAGACGATCCTCACCGGCGCCGACACGGCCGCGATCCTCGGCACGGACAAGGTGGAGGGCGTGCAGCTGAAGGACGGCCGCGTGATCCCGGCCAAGCTGGTGGTGATGGCGGTCGGCATCCGTCCCTCGGTCCGGCTCGCCCGCGAAGCGGGGCTGGCGGTCGGGCGCGGCATCCAGGTCGACAATCATATGGTTACCAGTGATGCCAATATCCTCGCGGTCGGCGAGTGCGTCGAGCATGACGGGCAATGCTACGGCCTGGTCGCGCCGTTGTGGGACATGTGCCGCAGTCTGGCGGACGGGCTGGTGGCGCGCGCCAATCCCTATCGCGGCTCGGTCACCTCGACCAAGCTCAAGGTCGCCGGGCTCGACGTGTTCTCGGCCGGCGACTTCTCCGGCGGCGAGGGCTGCGAGGACATCGTCCTGCGCGATGCGGCACGCGGCATCTACAAGCGGGTGGTGCTGAAGGACGACCGCATCGTCGGTGCGGTGCTGTTCGGCGATACCGGCGACGGTGGCTGGTATTTCGATCTGCTGAAGAAGGGCGAGGACGTCGCCCCCATTCGCGACGTGCTGATCTACGGCCAGGTCTTCGCCTCGGGAGGGGGGCAGGCGGACCCTAAGGCGGCCGTTGCGGCGCTCTCGGAGGATGCCGAGATCTGCGGTTGCAACGGCGTTTCCAAGGGCCAGGTGGTCGCGACGATCAACGGCGGCGCGTGCAGCCTCGATGCGGTGCGGGCGGGCTGCAAGGCCTCGGCCAGCTGCGGATCGTGCACCGGCATCGTCGAGCAGCTGCTCGCGTTGACGCTGGGGGAAGACGGTGTTCAGGCCGGCCCCAAGACGATGTGCAAATGCACCAGCTACGGCCATGACGAGGTGCGCCGTGCGATCGTCGCGCAGGGCATGAAAGCCATCCCGGAGGTGATGCAGACGCTGCACTGGTCGACGCCCGACGGCTGTTCCTCCTGCCGCCCGGCGCTCAACTATTACCTGCTCTGCGCGTGGCCGGGGGAGTATGTCGACGACCAGCAGAGCCGCTTCGTCAACGAGCGGTTGCACGCCAACATCCAGAAGGACGGCACCTATTCGGTGGTCCCGCGCATGTGGGGCGGGGTGACCACGCCCGGCGAGCTGCGTGCGATCGCCGATGTGGTGGAGAAGTACAATGCGCCGATGGTGAAGGTCACCGGCGGCCAGCGGCTGGATATCTTCGGCATCCGCAAGGAGGATCTGCCCGCCGTCTGGGCCGATCTCAATGCGGCCGGCATGGTCTCGGGCCATGCCTATGCCAAGGCGCTGCGCACGGTGAAGACGTGCGTGGGTTCCGAATGGTGCCGCTTCGGCACGCAGGATTCCACCGGATTGGGCATCAAGCTGGAGCGAGGTTTCTGGGGCAGCTGGATGCCGCACAAGTTCAAGATGGCGGTCTCCGGCTGTCCGCGAAACTGCGCCGAGGCGACGATCAAGGACTTCGGCGTGGTGTGCGTGGACTCCGGCTACGAGCTGCATGTCGGCGGCAATGGCGGCATTCACGTCCGCGCGACCGACCTGCTGGTGAAGGTCACGACCGAAGAGGAGGCGATGCACTACGCCGCGGCCTTCGTGCAGCTCTACCGCGAGGAGGCGCGCTATCTGGAGCGCACCGCGCCGTGGATCGAGCGGGTGGGGCTCGCCTATGTGAAGGCCCGCGTCGTGGAACACGAAGCGGGGCGCGACGCGCTCGCCGCGCGCTTCTGGCATTCGCAATCCTTCAGCCAGGACGATCCCTGGGCCGAGCGCGTCGCCGGCGCCGATGCCAGCCTGCACCAGCCCCTTCTTGCCGCTGCGGAGTAAGCCCCATGACCGACTGGATCGATATCGGCACGCTTGCCGATCTGCCGCTGCGGGGCAGCCGTACCCTCACGCTGGGCGGCGCGCCGGTGGCGGTGTTCCGCACCCATGACGACCAGGTCTTCGCGCTGATCGACCGCTGCCCGCACAAGGGCGGGCCGCTGAGCGCGGGGATCGTCCACGGCCATGCGGTGGCCTGCCCGCTGCACAATATGCGGATCGCGCTCGCGACCGGCGCCGCCCTGGGCGAGGATGCCGGCTGCACGCCCGTGGTGCCGGTGCGGCTGGAGGGCGAGCGGATCCTCCTCGCCAGCCCGGTGCGGGCGGCGGCGTGAGGGAGGGTCTGTGACGGTCCAAACCACCTGCGCCTATTGCGGCGTCGGCTGCGGCATCCGCGCCACCGTCACCGGCGCGCGCGCGGTGCGGATCGAGGGCGATCCCGCGCACCCTGCCAATCGCGGCCGGCTCTGCTCCAAGGGCACACATCTCGGCGAGACGATCGGGCTTGAGGGCCGCTTGCTCCACCCGATGATCGGCGACCGCCGCGCCAGCTGGGACAAGGCGCTCGATCTCGTCGCCCGCCGCTTCCGTGAGGCGATTGCCGAGCATGGTCCGGACAGCGTCGCCTTCTACGTTTCGGGCCAGTTGCTCACCGAGGATTATTACGTCGCCAACAAGCTGATGAAGGGCTTTATCGGCTCGGCGAACATCGACACCAATTCGCGGCTCTGCATGTCGAGCGCGGTGGCCGGGCACCTGCGCGCGTTCGGCGAGGATGTGGTGGCGGGGAGCTATGCCGATCTCGATGCGGCCGACCTGATCGTGCTGGTCGGCTCGAACACCGCCTGGTGCCACCCGGTGGTCTATCAGCGGATCATGGCGGCACGCGCCGAGCGCGGCACGAAGCTGGTGGTCATCGATCCACGTCGCACCGAGACAGCCGAAGAGGCGGACCTGCACCTGGCCCTGCGTCCCGGCAGCGATGTGGCGCTGTTCAACGGCCTGCTCGCATACTGCCGCGCCGAGGGACTGGCCGACGCCGCCAATCTCGACGTGCCCGGCGGTTTCTGGGAAGCGCTGGGGAAGGGGCACGACCTCTGGTCCACCGCCCAGACCTGCGACCTGTCGCCGGCGGACCTGCAGCGCTTCTACCAGCTGTTCGCGGCGCATCCGCGCACCGTCACGCTGTTCAGCCAGGGGATCAACCAGTCGATCCGCGGCACCGACCAGGTGAACGCGATTCTCAATCTCCACCTCGCCACCGGTCGGATCGGCACGACCGGCGCGGCGCCCTTCTCGATTACCGGCCAGCCCAATGCGATGGGCGGGCGCGAGGTGGGCGGGCTCGCCTCGACGCTGGCGGCGCATCGCGGCTTCGACGATCAGGACATCGCGGAAGTCGGCCGTTTCTGGGCCGCCGAGCGCATGGCGATCAGGCCGGGGCTCAAGGCCGTCGATCTGTTTCGCGCGGTGGGCGAGGGGCGGATCAAGGCGCTTTGGATCATGGCGACCAATCCCGCGGTGTCGATGCCCGACGCCGGCCGGGTGCGCGAGGCACTGGCGGCGTGCCCTTTCGTCGTCGTGTCGGACGTGGTCGCCGAGACGGACACCAGCGTGCACGCCCATGTCCGCCTGCCGGCCGCCGCCTGGGGGGAGAAGGATGGCACCGTCACCAATTCCGAACGGACGATCAGCCGCCAGCGCGCCTTCCTGCCGCTGCCGGGCGAGGCGAAGCCGGACTGGTGGATTGTCGCCCAGGTCGCGCGACACATGGGGTTCCGCACCGCCTTCGCCTATGATCGCCCGGCCGAGATCTGGCGCGAGCATGCCCGCCTGACCGCGTATCGCAACCAGGGCGCGCGGATGCTCGACCTCACGGCCAGGGCGGCGCTCGGCAATCACGACTACGACGCGATGGCGCCGTTCCAGTGGCGTGCTGCGCCCTTTGCGGACGGACGCTTTCCCACGCCCGGCGGCCGCGCGCGGCTGGTGGCGGTGGCGCAGCGGCCACTCGATCCGCCGCTGCGCGACTGGCCGATGACGCTCAACACCGGGCGCTATCGCGACCAGTGGCACACGATGACCCGCACCGGCCTGTCGCCCAGGCTCGCGCGCCATCGCGAGGAGCCGCTGGTCGAGATCCATCCCGAAGACGCCGCGGCACTGGCGCTGGCCGATGGCGCGCTGGCGCGGGTGGCGACGCCGCAGGGCGACAGCCTGTTTCGGGTTTCGCACCATCCCGGCCAACGCCGCGGCGAGCTGTTCACCCCGATTCACTGGACCGATCGTCAGTCCAGCGGCGGCCGCACCGGCTTGTTGCCGCGCGACCTTGCCGATCCGCATTCGGGCCAGCCGGGCTTCAAGCTCTCCCCCGCGCGGATCGAAGCGGTTTCGGTCGACTGGTGCGGATTCCTGATCGTGCACGGCGGTGCGCCGGCGCCCGATTGCCTGTGGGCGACGCGGGTGACGGTTCCCGGCGGGGCCCTCTACGAGTTGGCGGGAACCGGTGATCCCGCGGTGCTGGAGCGTGCCCTGCCGCGCGGCGAGCGTATCGAGGCGAGCGATCCGGGGCGCGGCACCCGGCGCATCGCGGTGCTGCGCGACGGGCGGCTGGCGGCGGTGCTGTTCGTCACGCGCGCCGGCGAGCTGCCGGGCCGCGACTGGCTGATCGCCCAGCTCGATACGCCGCAGGGACCGCCGGTGCTCGCCGGTCGCGCACCCGGCCGGTCATCGGACCGCGGGCCCGTGGTCTGCGCCTGCTTCGATGTCGGCCTGCACACCATCCTCGCCACGATCCGCGAGCAGCGCCTGGCCGATGTCGCCGCAATCGGCGCGGCGCTGGGGGCGGGCACCAATTGCGGATCATGCCGCCCGGCACTGGCCCGCATCCTCGCCGACACGCCCAAGGAGACCGCACATGGTTGAAGACTTTCCCGCAGGCAGCGTCTGGCTGGTCGGCGCCGGGCCGGGGGATCCCGAACTGCTCACCCGCAAGGCCGAGCGGCTGATCGGCGCGGCCAGCATGGTCTTCTACGATGCACTGGTGGGGCACGGCGTGCTCGACCTGATTCCGCCGGGCGTGCGGCGGGTGCCGGTCGGCAAGCGCGCAGGCCGCCATTCGAAGGACCAGGCATCGATCAACGACCTGCTCGTCGCCGCGGCACTGGCCGGCGAGCGGGTGGTGCGGTTGAAGGGGGGCGATCCCTCGATCTTCGGGCGTTCGATGGAGGAGATGGCGGCGCTGGCCGCCCGCGGCATCGGGGTGCGGATCTGCCCCGGCATCACCGCCGCCAGCGCCGCCGCAGCCTCGGCCGGCGTATCGCTCTCGCTGCGGGGCCTCGCCCGGCGGGTGCAGTTCGCCACCGCGCACAAGCGCGGGGATGCGCCGCTCGATCTGGACTGGACGGCGCTCGCCGATCCTGCCTGCACCACGATCTTCTACATGGGGCGCGGCGCTGCGGACGAGATCAGCCGCCGGCTGATCGCGGCGGGTCTTCCGGGCAGCACGCCGGTGCTGGTCGCCAGCGACATCAGCCTGCCCGCCGAGCGGTTGCTGCACAGCCGGCTGGATCTGCTGCCGCTCGCCGCGCGGGCGATCACCGAGGATCAGCCCACGCTCATCCTGGTCGGCGCCGCGGTTGCGCCCCCGCCGGCCCGGGGCGGCGGGGCCCGCACCGGAACGCTGGGTTTCCGGGAAGCGCTATTGCGCGAAGCCGGGCGGTGAACGCACCTTGCTCGTTGCGGCAGCGATTCGGCGTGCGGATCCGCTGCCTGCGAGAAGCGAGGTGAGACGTGGCGAAGTTGACGGAACGCTATAGCGGGATCGCGATCCTGCTGCATTGGGCGCTGGCCCTGCTGCTGCTCTTCCAGCTCGGTCTCGGCTGGGCGCTGGAGGATCTGCCCAATGCCACGCGGTTCACCGCTTTCCAGTTCCACAAGTCTGTCGGCATCCTGATCCTCGTCCTGTCGCTCGCGCGCTTGCTGGTACGGCTGGCGGTGCCGCGCCCGGCGGCGGCGGAAGGGGCGCCGGCGGTGAAGCTGCTTGCCGGTGCGGTGCACTGGCTGCTCTACGGCGTGATGATTCTGGGGCCGCTGACCGGCTGGATCATCGTCTCGACCGCGCGGGTGAAACTGCCGACGCTGCTCTTCGGCGTGGTGCCGCTGCCGCATCTGCCGGTAAGCCCGGCGCTCAACGTGCCGGCCGAGACGCTCCACGGCCTGATCGGCTGGCTGCTTGCAGGGCTGTTCCTGCTCCACGTCGCCGGTGCGCTCCGCCACCATCTGCTGCGCGATGACCTGATCGCGCGCATGATGCCCGCGGCCGTCGGTCGGCGACCGGCGCTCTCGATTGCGGTGGTCGTGGCGCTCGCCGCCTGCGTCGCGGCGTTCCTTACCGGGTCGTGGCGCTACCGCAGCCATGCCGAGACCCCGCTGCCGTCGCAGCCGCTGCCGAGCCCGGTATCCACGCCCGATGCGCCGCTCGCTGCAACGACCCCGGCGCCCGAGCCCGGTGCCAGCCCCACGCCGAGCCCGTCGCCCTCCGCTTCGGCTACCGACGCAGCGCTGCCGGTGCGCAGCTGGAAGCTGGTGCCGGGCGGAACGCTCGGCTTCCGCACGGTCTATAGCGGCGAAGCGATCAACGGCCGCTTCACCCGGTGGACGGCCGACATCCGGTTCAGCCCCGACGACCTTGCCCATTCGAAGATCGCGGTCGATGTCGACCTCGCCTCGGTCAGCAGCGGCGATTCCGAGCGCGACGATACGCTGAAGGGCGACGATTTCTTCGGCATCGCCGCGCATCCCAAGGCCCGCTTCACGGCCACCCGCATCCGCAAGCAGGGCAACGGCTATGTCGCTGACGGCACGCTCGATCTGGCGGGTGCAAGCCGCCCGGTACCGGTGCGCTTCACGCTCAAGATCGACGGCGACCACGCCCAGGCCAGCGGCACCGCGACGGTGCAGCGCCTGGCGTTCGGCGTCGGCAAGGGCCAGTGGAGCGACGCGAGCACGATCCCCGATGCGGTTGCCGTGACCTTCCGTTTCGCCGCCGACGCGACGTGAGCGCAATGCACGCGGCGACCGCCGCCGATCGCGAGGCGGTGATCGCGCTGTGGCACGCCGCCGGGCTCACCCGGCCGTGGAACGACCCTGGCGCGGACTTTGATCGCGCGGTGGCGGGGGTCGGGTCGACCATTCTGCTGCTGCGGGCGCAGGGCGTTCTGCTCGGCACCGCCATGGTCGGCGAGGACGGACATCGCGGCTGGGTCTATTATCTCGCGGTCACGGAGGCGGCGCGCGGGCAGGGGCATGGCCGGGCCCTGATGGCCGCGGCGGAAGCCTGGCTCCGCGCGCGAGGCTGCCCCAAGCTGCAGTTGATGGTCCGCGAGGGCAATGATGCGGCAATCGGTTTCTATCGCGCGTTGGGATTGGAGCCCCAGCCGGTTGTGACGCTCGGCCGTTTCCTCCACTAGGAAGCGCATGACGATCGCATTGTACGGCATCAAGAACTGCGACACGATGAAGAAGGCGCGGGCCTGGCTCGACGCCAATGCGGTCGCCTATGGGTTCCATGACTACAAGGTCGAGGGCATCGACCCGGCGCGGCTCGCGCGGTGGATCGAAGCAGAAGGCTGGGAGCCGCTGCTCAATCGCGCCGGTACCACCTTCCGCAAGCTGCCCGATGCCGACAAGGTCGATCTCGACTCGGCCAAGGCAAGCGCGCTGATGATCGCCCAGCCTTCGATGATCAAGCGGCCGGTGCTGGAATATCCGGGCGGGATTCTGATCGGATTCGCGGTGGAACGCTACGTCCGCGCGTTGCTCTGAGCGTGATATTTCTGAGACTTCGTGGTCTAAGCTCCGTGTTTATCCTAGATTAACATTGTAACAGACGCGGAATATTGGGTTCGCATGGCATCTTACATTCGACAACGACCGGCCAGCTGGTTCCGGACCGTCGCGACGATGCTCCTGCTTTGGGGGCTGCTCGGCTGCCTCCTTTTCTATGCCCATGCAACGCTCTCGCCGCAGCGCGCGATCGAGCCGGCCTTGTGGAATTGGGAATATTATCAGGCGGTTCCGCGCTGGTTCCTGGTCGATTACGCGATTGGCGTGGGGGCCAGTCTGCTGGGTTCGCTGGCGATGCTGCGCCGCTCGCGCAAGGCCAATATCCTCTACGTCGTGTCGCTGGCGGCGGTGATCGTGCAGTTCGGCTATCTTTTCGCCACCGGCATGGTGTCCGGGCCGATCCAGGCGTTCGTGATCCCGGTGTTCATCCTCGGCGTCGCGATCTTCCAGATCTGGCTCGCCGGCATGGCGACGCGGCGCGGCTGGATCCGCTAGACGCGCGCGGGCTGGCGGCCATCGTCGCGACCCGCTAGACCCCCGCGCCATGTCGCACCAGCTCACTCTCGATACCGCCACCAGTCGCGCCAATCCCACGCCCGCGCCGATGAAGCGCGTCACCGTGCCGGCCATCCGCAAGCGCAAGGGCGGCGAGCCGCTGGTGATGCTCACGGCCTATACCGTCCGCATGGCGCAGCTGATGGACGAGGCATGCGACATGCTGCTGGTCGGCGACAGCCTGGGCCAGGTGATCTACGGCCTGCCCTCCACCGTGCCGGTCACGCTAGAGATGATGGCGGCGCACGGTGCCGCGGTGGTGCGCGGCAGCTACCATGCGCTGGTCGTCATCGACATGCCGTTCGGCAGCTACGAAGCCTCGCCGCAGCAGGCGTTCGAAAGCGCGGCGCGGCTGCTCAAGGAAACCGGTGCCGCCGCGGTCAAGCTCGAGGGCGGCGCGGCGATGGCCCCGACGGTGAAGTTCCTCAACGAGCGGGGCATTCCGGTGATCGGCCATATCGGCCTGACCCCGCAGGCGATCAACGTGCTGGGCGGCTATGGCGCACGCGGCCGCAGCGAGGCGGAACATGCCAAGCTGGTCGGCGACGCCGTTGCGATGGACGAGGCGGGGGCCTTCGCGATCGTCGTCGAAGGGGTGGTCGAGCCGATCGCGGTGGAGATCACCCGCGCCGTGAAATGCCCGACGATCGGCATCGGCGCGTCGGCGCAGTGCGACGGCCAGGTGCTCGTGGCCGAGGACATGCTGGGCCTGTTCGAACGCACGCCGCGCTTCGTAAAGCGCTATGACGATCTGGCTGGCCGCATTTCCGCCGCGGTTGAAACCTATGCCGCCGAAGTACGGACCCGGGCCTTTCCGGGACCGGATCAGGTCTATGCGCCGAAGGACTGACGCAGTAGGGCGATTTGCGTTCCCCGGACGCGGCGCTAAGGTCCGCGGCCGCATCAGACCCATGGAGTAGATTTTGGCGCTTCCTCCTTCCGGCACCACCGACGAGGCCTTTCTTCGCGAAGTCGACGAGGAATATCGTCGTGACCAGCTGATCCGCGCCGGCCGTCGCTATGGCGTGTGGATCGCGGCGGGCGTCGTGGCGTTCCTGATCGCGGTTGCCGGTTGGCTCTATTACGATCACAGCCAGCGCACCGCCGCCGAAGCCCGCGGCGAGGAATATGACGCGGCGCTGCAGCTCGCCGCGCAGAACCAGCTGGGCCAGGCGACGCCGGCGCTCGACAAGCTCGCGCAGGGCAGCGACGGCTATGCCGCGATGGCGCGCTTCACCGAAGGCAATCTGCTCTTTCTCAAGGGCGACAAGAAGGCTGCGGCCGCCAAGTTCGCCAGCGTGGTGACCGATGCCAAGCTGGCCCAGCCGTTCCGCGATCTCGCGCTGGTCCGCCAGACCCAGGCCGAATTCGATACGCTGCAGCCGCAGGACGTGATCCAGCGGCTCGGCACCCTCGCCAACCCCGACTCGCCGTGGTTCGGGTCGGCCGGCGAGATGGTGGCCGCTGCCTATCTGAAGACCGGCAAGCGCGCCGAGGCCGCCAAGCTCTATCGCCAGCTGAGCGAGGCGGGCACCCGCGTGCCGGATTCGATCCGCGAGCGCACCGCCGATCTCGCCAAGACGCTTTCGGTCGCTCCGACGACGACCGCTCAGACCCAGGAAAAGCAAGCTAAATGAACACGAAGGTTCGCGTTGTAACGGCGGTGGCCGCGCTCGCGTTGGTGAGCGGCTGTGGAGTGTTCAAAGGCAGCGGCGGCAAGAAGACGCCGGTGCTGGGCGAGCGCGTGCCGATCCTGGTGACCGAGAACGACATCAGCGCCGACAAGACGCTCGCGGCCATCGAGGTGCAGTTGCCCGAGGCAGCGGTCAACGAGAGCTGGAGCCAGCCGGGCGGAAGCGCCAGCAAGGCAATGGGCCATCTGGCGCTGGGCGAGTCGCTGTCGCGCGTGTGGTCGCGCCAGGTCGCCAAGCCGTCGAAGAAGGAGCGGCTCGCCGCCTCGCCGGTGATCGCAGGCAACAAGCTGTTCGTGATCGACACCGGCGGCGTCGTCCATGCCATGGCCGCCGATACCGGCGCCGAGCTGTGGAAGGCCGGTACCGGGGGCGGCGCGGACAAGCGCAGCCGCGGCGCGCTGTTCGGCGGCGGCGTGAGCGTGGAGGGCGATCGCGTGTTCGCCACCAACGGCCTGGGCGACGTGGTCGCGCTGCAGGAGGCGGACGGCAAGGAAGTGTGGCGCAAGCGTCCCGGCGGGCCGCTGCGCGGCGCACCGACGCTCGCCAACGGCAATGTCTATGTGGTGACGCAGGACAACCAGCTGTTCGCGCTGACCCAGGACAAGGGCGAGATTTCCTGGACCGCCACGGCCAGCCTCGAATCGCAGGGCGTGTTCGGCGTTGCCGCGCCGGCCTCCGCGCAGGGCACCGTGATCGCCGGCTTCTCCTCGGGCGAGCTCAACGCCTATCGCTACGAAAATGGCCTGTCGCTGTGGGGCGACGTGCTGACCCGCAACACCATGACCACCTCGGTCTCGTCGCTGTCGGACATCGACGCCGAGCCGGTGATCGACCAGGGCCGCGTCTATGCGCTCGGCGAGGGCGGCCGGATGGTCGCGGTCGACATCACCAGCGGCTCGACGTTGTGGGAGCAGAGCATCGGTGGCCTCGCTTCGCCCTATGCGGCGGGCGAGTGGCTGTTCGTCGTCACCGACGATGCGCGCCTGCTGTGCCTCTCGCGCAGCAACGGCAAGCCGCGCTGGATCGTCCAGCTGCAGAAGTACAAGAACGAGAAGAAGCTGAAGAACCCGGTCGCCTGGAAGGGGCCGATCGCCGCCGGGGGCCGCCTGCTGCTGATCAACACGCTGGGCGATATCGTGTCGGTATCGCCGAAGGACGGCAGCGTGCTCTCCACCAAGGAGACCAAGGATCCGCTGTCGCTGGCGCCGGTGATCGCCAACAGCACGCTCTATCTGCTCGACGACAAGGGGCGCCTGACCGCCTATCGTTGAGCTTGCTGCCCCGGTTTCGTGCCGGGCAGACCAACCTGTGGGGGCCGGGGCGCAACGCTCCGGCCCCTGTCGTTTTTTCGGCGACTTTGCGTCGCCCTTCCTACTGCGTTAGAGAATTGATCATGCCTTTGCCCACCGTCGCCATCATCGGACGCCCCAATGTGGGCAAGTCGACGCTGTTCAACCGGCTGGTCGGAAAGCGCCTGGCGCTGGTCGACGACCAGCCCGGCGTCACCCGCGATCGCCGCGAGGGCGATGCCAATCTGCTCGGCCTCGAGTTTCGCGTGATCGACACCGCGGGCTATGAGGACGAGGATGCAGCGACGCTTCCCGGCCGGATGCGCGCGCAGACCGAGGCGGCGGTGCGCGAGGCGGACGTGTCGCTGTTCCTGATCGACTCGCGAGCGGGCGTGACGCCGCTGGACGAGGAAATCGCCCGCTGGCTGCGCTCGACCGACCGCCCGGTCGTGCTGATGGCGAACAAGGCCGAGGGCCGCGCCGGCGAGACCGGCGTGCTGGAAGCGATGGCGCTGGGCCTGGGCGATCCCATTCCCTTTTCGGCCGAGCATGGCGAAGGCGTGGTCGACCTGTTCGAGGCGCTGCTGCCGCATGTCGACCGCGACGAGGAAGCGCCCGAGGAAGATCCCGAGAGCCCCGATGCGCCGCTCAAGCTGGCGATCGTCGGCCGGCCGAATGCGGGCAAGTCGACGCTGGTCAATCGCATTCTCGGCGAGGATCGGATGATCACCGGGCCCGAGGCCGGCATCACCCGCGATTCGATCTCGATCGATTACGAATGGACCGATTTCGAGAACAAGCCGCGCAAGGTGCGCCTCGTCGATACCGCCGGGCTGCGCAAGAAGGCGCGTGTCGAGGAGAAGCTGGAAAAGCTTTCCGTCGCCGATACGCTGCGGTCGATCGACTTCGCCGAGGTGGTGGTGCTGTTGCTCGATGCGACCCGCGGGCTGGAGGTACAGGACCTCAAGATCGCCGATCGCGTGCTGCAGGAAGGCCGCGCGCTGATCATCGTCATGAACAAGTGGGACGTGGCGGAGAATGCCTCCAGCCTGTTCAACGGCGTGAAGGGGGCGCTGGAAGAGGGGCTGGCGCAGGTGAAGGGCGTGCCGCTGCTGACCGTTTCGGCGGTAACCGGCAAGGGGATCGACACGATGATGCGCGTCGCGTTCGAGACGCGCGAGGCGTGGTCGCGCCGCGTGTCGACCGGCCAGCTCAATCGCTGGTTCGAGCGCGCGATCGAAGCCAATCCGCCGCCCGCGCCCGGCGGCAAGCGGATCAAGCCGCGCTACGTCACGCAGAACAAGACGCGCCCGCCCAGCTTCGTGCTGTTCGGCACCCGCGTCGACCTGCTGCCGACCAGCTACCAGCGCTACCTGATCAACGGCCTGCGCCGCGAGTTCGACTTCGGCGCGGTGCCGGTGCGCCTCGTGCTGCGCGCGCCGAAGAACCCGTTCGACCGCGACAAGGCGTGAGGGGCGGGCAGTCTGCGACTGCCGCCCCCCGGCTCCCTTCGTCATTCCCGCGAAGGCGGGAGTCCAGCTGCCAGGACGTTCCGGCAAGAGCCTCGCCGACGAACTAATCCCCGCCTTCGCCGGGATGACGGCGTGGGGCGTGCGTTCGCCCGCAATCGGACGCCGATTACTCGGCTTCGGCGGGCTTGCTGTTGAGCTGGATGTAGTTTTCCAGGCCCATGCGCTCGATCATGTCGAACTGGCGCTCCAGCGTGTCGACATGTTCTTCCTCGCTCTCGAGGATCTTGAGGAACAGGTCGCGGCTGACAAAGTCGCGGACGCTCTCGCTGTGCTGGATGGCATCGCGGAGCACGGCGATCGCCTCCACTTCGAGCGCCAGATCCGCACGGAGCAGTTCCTCGACATTCTCGCCGATCCGCAGCCGGCCGAGCAGCTGGAAATTGGGCAGGCCGTCCAGGAACAGGATCCGCTCCGACAGCCAGTCGGCATGCTTCATCTCGTCGATTGATTCGTGCCGCTCGAACTCGGCGAGCTTCTGCACGCCCCAATGATCAAGCATGCGATAATGCAACCAATACTGGTTGATTGCCGTCAGTTCATTCTTGAGAACTTCGTTGAGATACTCGATGACTTTCGCATCACCCTTCATCGCGAAAAACTCCTTTCGGAGTCCTGCGTAGCGCGGATGATGTCAGAATAAAACCACGGAAAGCAGTGGTTTGTTACTTGCGAATGTCACGCAGCCGCGCGTTCCTCGGCAATGATGGCGCGGGCGAAGGGGACGCATTGCCCGCATTTCGCCTGGCAGCCCAGCGCGCGATAGGCCTGGCACGCACTCTGCGCACCCTTGCGGGCGACTTCCCGGACCTCACGCTCACGAAGGGCATTACACACGCACACAACCATCGGGAAATCCTCGAATCTCTCGCTGACTCCCTTTAGGGCTATTGCGAGCGACTTGCAAGGCTATTGCGAATGGGTTGCAGGCTGCGGCGTGCCAGGCTCCGCCAAAGCCATTCGAGCGGGCCATAGCGGAAGCGCTGCAGCCAAGGACGGGACCAGGCAAGCAGCAGCACCCAAACCGCGCCGACGATCGGGTAGAGCTGCCAGCGCGAAAGCTCGCCGAACCAGCCCAGGCCATAGCCATCGAACAGCAGCACGCAGACGATGCTGGTCGCGAGATAGTTCGAAAAGGCCATGCGGCCCGCCGCGGCCACCCGCGTCGTCAGCCAGCCGCCGGGGCGGGCGAGCAGCAGGATCAGGCAGGCCCAGCCGAGGATCATCGCGGGCCGCACCAAGGCCGGCAGGGTCACGCCGGCGGCAAGCACCGCGAACAGGCTGAATCCTTCGCCGATCTGCCAGCAGGCCAGCAGCAGATAGGCGGGCAGGGCGAGTGCCCAGCTGCGCAGCCACCAGCGAAGCAGGCGATCGCGGGGCCACGCGCCGGCGAGCAGCCCGCTGCGCAGCGCCGCCATGCCGAACAGCATGTAGCCGAGCGTCTCCCAGCCATAGAGGCTCAGCATCGCGATCGGGCTTCCGGCATATTCGGCGAAACGCTGCGCGACCAGTCCGGCATAGTCGCCGCGGTGCACCGCCAGTTCCGCCCCGATCCGGTCCGGCGGGGGCGTGCCGAAGGCGCCGACCAATGCGCCAACTTCGCCCTGCGCGCTGGCCGGGAGCAGCGATAACCGCCTGGCGTCATGGGCCAGCATCGCGAAGATCGCGGCGCTGGCCAGCACCAGCACCGCGCCCAGACTGACCAGCTTCGCCACGGGCAGGCGGCGCAGCGGATAGGCGATCATGCCGACCAGCGCATAGTGGGCGAGGATGTCGCCGTGCCAGACCAGCCACAGATGGGCGAGGCCGAACAGGAGCAGCCACCCCATGCGGGCATAATGCGCGCGTGCAGGGTCTAGCCCTGCGGCCTCGGCCGCATCCGTCACGATCAGCAGCGAGGCGCCGAACAGGAAGGAGAACAGGCCCCGCATCCGGCCGTCGAAGAACAGGAAGTTCACCAGCCACGCGGCAAGGTCGGCACCGTGCCAGCCGCCATAGGCGCGCGGGTTGAAATAGGCGGCCTCCGGCATCGCGAAGCCGACGATGTTGAGCAGCAGGATGCCGAGCAGCGCGGTACCGCGAACGAGATCGAGCGAAAGCAGGCGAGCGGGAATCGGGGTGGTCACCCGATCGACTTAGAGGCCGTTTGGAGCTTCGCGAAGGCGCGAATGCGCGGCGCGTTCAGAGCCAGCTGGCAATCTGGTCCAGCGGCTTGCGCACCAGCGCGGCGGCCGGCACCTCGGCATCGGCGGCGGGGTGGCCGACGACGATCATCATCACCGGCCGCTCATGCTCGGGACGGCGGCACAGGCGGTTGAGGAACCGCGCCGGCGTCGCGGTGTGGACCAGCGTGGCGAGACCCGCCAGGTGCAGCGTGGTCAGCAGCAGTCCGCAGGCGATGCTGACGCTTTCGGTCATGTGCGGATTGGGAAAGCGATCGGTTTCGGTCGCCTTGGTCTGGCCGAAGGCGATGAGAACCCAGGGTGCGGTTTCGAGATAAGGCTTTTCCGCGCGCGCGCCGAGATCGCGGAGCAGCCCCTGCCACTCGCTGCCGCCGATGCCGCCGTAGAAATTGCGCTCCTCTTCCTCCACCGCGACGCGCAGCGCGGTCTTCGCCCCGGGCGAGGAGATGGCGGCGAAGTGCCAGGGCTGGCGATTGGCGCCGCTGGGCGCGGTCCCTGCGGCGGCGATGGCGGTTTCGATCACCGCGCGCGGCACCGGCTTGTTCGAGAAGCTCCGGCAACTGTGTCGCAGGGCGACGCGCTCGCAGAATGCCACGGCATTCGCGATGCGTTCATGATCCGGCGTGGCGGGATCGGAGGGCCAGGGGCGCATCGGGGAGGTCATAGCAAGATCTGCGGCTAACCTCGCGCAAGACGATGCCGCTGTCCATTCGGTTGTTGTCCGGAAGTATGTCTAGAGCGGCATTGTTCCGCTGTCGATACGAGTACCGTGCGTCAGCTTGATGCCTGCCCATCCGCCGAGGGCGCAGCGATCGCGTTCGGTCCATCCCAGCGCGGCGGCAAGATCGGTCACGACTGCCGAATCGACCTCGCACCCGCCCTGGTCGGGCCAGGACACCCAGCAGAAGCCGTTGCTGGAGAGCAGCGAGCGCAGCGCCGCCAGTTCGCGCTCCAGCGGATCGCGCCGGGATGCGAACAAATGCACCCCCTGCACGCCGTCCGTCGCGCAGCCAAGTTCCTCCAGCGCCGCGCGTTCGGGTGCGATCGCGGCGCGGATCGGGGCCGGCATGTCGTGAAACCAGACGCGCATGCCGGGCTTGAAGCCCAGTCGTGCCGCCATCGGGGTGCTAGAACGCTGTTCCATGACTGCCCTCCGCTGCGAACAGTGTACGGCATGCGGCGGGTTCGCGCCAGCGGCCTTGATCCTTGTCAGTCCGTGCGCGGATTGGGATCGATGGGGACGCCGCGAAGCGTGACCAGGGTGCCCGGGCCGGCCGCGGCGATGTGCAGCTCGGCGGCGAGGCCCTGTGCCAGACTACGGGCGATCCGCAGCCCGAGGCTGTCGGCGCGGTGCACGTCGAAGTCCGGCGCCACCCCCAGCCCGTCATCCCGGATGGTGAGCGTCAGCAGCCCGTCGGCGCATTCGACGGCGACGAGGATCTCGCCTTCCTCACGATCGGCGAAGCCATGCTCGATCGCGTTGGCGATGCCCTCGGCGACGATCAGCGCCAGCGGGATCGCCCGGTCCGGCGGGAGCAGCACCGCCGTGTCCGCCTGCACGACATGGCGGATGCCCGGCTTGCCGCCGCTCGCGGCGAGATCCTCGACCAGCGCGCTGATGAACGCGTCGAGCGCCAGCGGTTCGCCCCGGCTGCCATAGAGCCGGCGCTGAATGCGCCCGATCAGCTGCAGCTTGGCCGCGGCATCACCAATCGCGCGTTTCGCCTCGCCATCCGCCACGGTGCGACGCTGCAGTGCCAGCATCGCCCCCACCATCTGCAGGTTGTTCGAGACACGGTGCTGCAGTTCCTCGAACAGGATCTCGGTGCGCGCGGCGAGCCGGGCGCTGCGCTCGCGCTCGGCGGCGAGGCGGGCATTGGCGCGCTGCATCCAGTGCACCAGCAGGATGTCCACCGTCACGACGCCCAGGTAGAAAACAAGCGCCACCCCCGTGGTGCGCGAAAGTGCGAAGCTGCGGATCGGCGGGATGAAATAATACCAGGCCAGCAGCCCGCACAGCAGGCCCGCCAGTATCCCGGGCCCCCGCCCGAACAGAAACGAGGCGAGAATGACCGCGGGAAAGAAGGTGAGATAGGGAAAGCCCGGCGGAAAAAGGGGATCCAGCGCCAGCCGCAGCCACCATGCCGCGACACAGAAGCCGAGCGTGATGCCATAGGCGAGCGCCCGCCGTTCCCCAAGCAGGGGCAAGCGTTCCAGCGTGCGATCAAACGACGTCATTGCCACCCGTTAGCCTAGGTCCGCCCCCGCGCGACGATGGGTTCCCTTAACGGAAAGCGATCGGGCGGTCTCTCTCATCGTTCAGAAACAATGCAGACGCAAGCACCGCTTCACTTCGGCAGGGTCAGTCGCACCACGGTGCCGCTTGGCGCGCAGCGTTCTATCGTGAGCGTGCCGCCCAGCGCCTGAGCGCGCTCGCGCATGCCCTGCAGCCCGTAATGGCCGGGGCGCCCCCCTGCGGCGAGGATATCGGCGGGAATGCCGGGGCCTGCATCGCGGATCTCCACCTCGAGCGTCCTGCGCCCGGTGCGCAGCGCCACCGCCGCCTTGGTCACGCCGGCATGCCGCCGCACATTGGCGAGTGCCTCCTGGACGATGGCCAGCAGCTGCTCCAGCTGCGCGGGGGCATAGCGCAGCGGCGGCCCCTCGCGCGTCACGCTGACCGCCAGGCCTTCCTCGCCGAGGCAGCGGGCAAGCTCCTCGATCAGCGGCTGCGGATCCCCTGCGCGGACGATGCTGCGCAGCGCCATCACGCGGTTGCGCGCCTCGACCATCACGTCGTCGGCGCGGTCCAGTGCGGAATCGAGCAGCTGGTGCGCCCGCGAGCCCGGATCGGTCGCATAGGCGGCGGCCTGGAAGCGCAGCATCAGTCCCTGCATGCTTTGCAGCAGCGTGTCGTGCAGTTCGCGGGCGATGCGTTCGCGTTCGGCGATCTTCGCCTCGGCACGGGCGCGGCCCCGCGCCATCAGCTCGCGCATCCGCCAGGCATAGAGCAGCCACAGGGTGCCCGCGCCCAAGCCGATCGCGAGCAGCCGGAACCAGCCGGTCTGGTAGAAGCGCGGCGCGATGGTGAAGTCGACGCTCGCGCCAGTCGTGTTCCAAACCCCGTCATTGTTGGCGGCGATCACCTGAAACCGCATCCGGCCGGGTCCGAGATTGGCATAATAGGCCTCGCGGGCGGTGCCGGCCTCCACCCAGTCGCGGTCGACGCCCACCAGGCGGTAGCGAAACCGTACCCGCTCGGCCTGCGCCAGGCTGAGCGCCGTATAGGCGATGCGCAGATTGGCGGTGCCGGCAGGGAGCGCGATCGGCCCTGCCGCCGGCTCGGCCCGTCCGTTGGCGGTGACGCTGCGGATCACGACCGGGGGTGGCAGGGGATTATGGACGATCCCGGCCGGATCCATCCAGCCGATGCCGACATTGTCCGCAACCCAGATCCGGCCGTCGCCACCGCGCACGGCGGTGCTTCTGTGCGCATCCTGCTGGGCGACGCCGGGCAACCCGTCCGCCGCGGTGAACAGTCGATGGGCCAAGGGCGTGCGGGCATGGTGGAAGGCGGCGTCGAGCGCCGGCTTGTTGGTGCGGACCAGCCCCTGCACGCCGTTGATCCAGACGGTGCCGTCGCGCGCCTGCGCCAGGCCGGTGATCCCGCCCAGCACCGGCGCCCGCGCGGTGTCGATCGCGCGCAGGCGGCCCTGCTCCAGCCGGGCCAGCCCGAGTTCGCCGCCGATCAGCAGCCCGGCAGGCCCGGCCGAGACGAGCGCGATCGCCCCGATATCGTCACCGGGTACCGCGACCAGCGCCTCGCCCTGTCGCCGATAGAGGCGGTTGTGGCCGTAGAACCAGCTGCCGCCCCCTGCGCCGGAGGCGGTGTGGAGACGGTCTGCCGGCCGGTTCCGCGCGCCGAAATGCCGCCAGCGCCCCGCCGCAAGGTGGAACACGCCGAGATCCTCCACGGTGATCCACACCGTGCCGTCCGATCGGCTCCAGCTGCGGACCGCGCCCGGCGGCGGGGGCACGGGGAGCGGCGAGATCGCATCGCCGCGCACGCGCAGGAAGCGATCGGGCAGCGCCACGACGAGGTCGGCCCCGTCCGCCTCGATCTGCTCGATGGGCGTCGAGAAGTGCCGCAGGCGGCTGAGCGGCTCGCCAGGGCGCGCCCGGTACAGCGTGTGCGGGTTGGCGGCATAGACGGTGCCGTCGGGCAGCACCGCGAGCTGGAAGCCGCCCAATGTCTGGTCATCGACGCCCAGCGCCACCGTTGCGCTCACCGGGCGCAGTCGCACCAGGCCGAGATTGGTGCCGACCCACAGATTGGCCTCGCGGTCCTCCAGCAGCGGCACCGCCACCAGCGAGGGCAGGCCCTGTTGCAGGCCCAGGCGCGTATGCACCGGCGCGCCGGGCAAGCCGCGGGTCTGGAGCACGCCGCCGTCATAGAGGGTGCGCCACAGCGTACCGGTGGAATCGAACCCGATCCGATCGGCACCAGGCGACCGCAAACCGGGCGGCTGGAGCGCGATGGCCAGACCGGGAACGGCGCGGGACGCCGCAGGGCCTGCGCCACCGGAGGCCCAGACGATGCCGTCCGGCGCCTCGGCCAGACGCGTGTGGGGCGCCGCGGCATGCACCGGCTCGAACCGCGACGCGCCGGGGCGACGGACCCGGATGTCCCGCGCGCTGGTGATCCACACCGCCCCGTCGCGCGCGGCGACGACGCTGTAGATGCGGCCGGGCGGCACGCCGTGATCGGCCCCGATGCGCGTCGCACGCCCACCGCTGATCCGGAGCAGCCCGCCTTGCGGCCCGCTCAGCGCCGCCCAGATCGTCCCGTCCCGCCCGCGCGCCAGCTCCTCGACGGCGGCGTTGCCTTGTCCGAACGTGTCCAGCCGCGTGCCGCGCAGGCGCGAGACCTGGCCGGAGAAATAGCCGATCCACAGGCTGCCGTCGGGATCGGGCAGCAAGGCGGTGATGTTGCGCGACGGGTAGCGGCCGATCTTGGGCGATACCGGCTCGAAGCGGATGCCGTCGAAGCGGTAGAGGCCGGCGCCGGTGCCCAGCCACAGCCAGCCATCCGGCGACTGGGCAAGGGCCCAGATATCGGGTGGGGCGCCATCCACCAGATGCCAGGCGCGCGCATTATACTGGGAAAAGCTCCGCTGAAGCCGCGCCTGCGCGAGGGCAGGGGATGCGGCGGCAAGTGCCACCGCGCCCGGGATCGCCCACGCCCATCGGCTTCGCATCGCGTTTCCGTGCCCCCTTGTCCCCGATCGCCGCCGCGCCGAACCGTGCCTCGGGTGCGGCCCGGCCCTGCCGCTGCGGCATTGCACAGCTTCGCGCTTGGATATAGCCTCGCTCGACTTGGACTCGGGACGCAACGCCATGACGCTCGCCACGGCCCCGCTCGATCGATTTTCGGTGATCAGTACCGGTACCGGACCGGCAAGGGCCCTGTCGGCGCTCTTCGGCACGCCGCTCCGCAGCGATGCGCATGTGGATTATTCCGAGGAAACGCCGCGCCAGCGCAGTCTTTGGGCGGTGAAGCTCGATTCGGCGATCCTCCATGCCGAGCGGCCGGTGCTGCTTGTCGCCAACGGCGCGAGCTGCTTTGCCGCGACCTGGTGGGCCCGCCTGTCCCCGCGGGACTATATCGCACGCGTGGCCGGGGCCGTGCTGATCGATCCGATCGAGGGCGAGGGCGATGCCGATCATTTTGCCTCGCCGAAGATCCGGCTGCCCTTTCCCTCGCTCCTTCTGAGCGGCGCCGGGCCCGACGCCGGCGTCGCCGCGCGGGTCGAGGCGCTGGCGACCGGCTGGGGCAGCGCCGTGGGCGGTCTGCCGCAGCTTCCTCATGCCCGCCGCAGCGGCAGCCACTGGCAAGGCGCGCGCGAGCTGGTGCTGCGGATGACCGCCGGCATCGTCGAACGCCGCGCTCAAGCAGCCGACGCGCTGGCGGCGGCACTTGCGCCCGATCAGGACTGAAACGCGCCCCGGCCGACGCTAAACCAGGCAGTCTCTCTCCCCGGCATCGTCAGCGGGGGGGGGCTTTTGATCAGCGCGCCAAGATGGCGATGGTCGCCGGCCGGACGTCTTGGCCGGTGACCGACAGTCGGATGACTCCCGCGTCGCCCTGATGGCGCAGGATCACCTGGGCCAGACCATTGAACGCGCGGCGGGTGGGCGCCTTGTCGCTTTCATGGCTGGTCGGATCGCCGTTGCCGACGCCGATCCGCTCCGCCGGGCCTTCGACCGCGAAGCGCAGCGGCGTGTCGGCGGTGGCGACGGGACGGCCGCGGGCATCGACGATCTCGGCTTGAACGATCGCCAGATCGCGCCCGTCGGCTGCGATCTGGCGGCGATCGGTGGTGAGGCGGATCGCGGCGGCGGGGCCGCTGGTTTCGCGCACGCTGGTCGCGACCACGCGGCCACCGCGGATCGCCCGCGCTTCCAGCCGTCCGGGCGCATAGGGCACGCGCCATTCGACATGGCCGGCACGCTCCACCGCACGGCGCCCGAGGCTGCGGCCGTTGAGCAGCAGTTCCACCGCCTCGGCATTGCTATAGGCCCACACCTCGATCGCCTGCCCCTCGCGGCCCGGCCAGTTCCAGTGCGGCAGCAGGTGGACCAGCGGCTCGGGCCGCCACCAGGCGCGGTAGTACCAGTAATTGTCCTTCGGGAAGCCGCACAGGTCCATCACCCCGAAATAGCTGGAGGCGGCGGGCCACAGCGCGTGCGGGGTCGGCTCGCCGCGATAGTCGAAGCCGGTCCAGATGAAGCCCCCGGCGACATAGGGGTGCGCATCGGCGATCTTCCACCATTGCTCGGCGGTGGAGGCCCAGGCGGGGAACTCGGTGTCATAGGCGCGGACGATCTGGCGCGCCTTGTCGTTGAAATACGCCCCCCGCGTGGCGACCGTGCTCGCCGTTTCGGTGCCGATGATCGGTTGGTTCGGGAAGCGCTGGTGGAAGGGGACGGTCCGTTCGGTGTGGTAGTTGAAGCCGATCACGTCCACCTCGCGCGCGGCGGCCTCGTACTGTCCCCGGTCGAACGCCTGGGTGGTCGGGCGGGTGGGGTCGAGCCTGCGGACATGCGCGACCATCGCATGACTCACCCGCCCGCCGCGGGCGTTCATCGCCTGCGGCTCTTCGTTGCCGACCGACCAGAGGATGATGCTGGGGTGGTTGCGGTCGCGGCGCAGGATGCGCTCGAGCTGGCTGGTCGATTCCGGATCGGTGCTGTTGCGCCGGGCCTCGTCGATCACCAGCATGCCCATCCGGTCGCAGGCTTCGAGAAAGGCCTCGGAGGGAGGATTGTGTGCGCTGCGCCAGGCATTGGCGCCCATTTCCTTGGTCCGCGCGATCCGCCACGCGTCGAGCGCCGGCGGCATGGCGGTGCCGACGCCGGCATGGTCCTGATGGTTGCACACCCCCAGCAGCTTTACCGGCTGGTCGTTGAGGAAGAAGCCGCGCTCCGCATCGAAGCGGATCGATCGGATGCCGAAGCTGGTCTCGTAGCGATCGATCGCCGCGCCGTTCGCGCGCAGTTCGCTGACCAGCCGGTAGAGCACCGGCGTATCGATCGACCAGAGCTGCGGCGTGGGCAGGGCGACGTTCGCCTCGTGCGTCACCAGCGCGTCGGCGGCAAGGGCCAGCGCGGCGTCGGGGAAGCGGGCGACGATTGCGCCCTCAGCATCCACGATGTGCTGGCGCAGCGTGACCGACGCGGGAGCCTCGGTTGTATTGCGAACTTCGATCGCCGCCGTGATCTGCGCACCCGCCGGCGTGATCGTGCTGCGGACGAAGCTCCCCCATTGGGGCACATGCACCGGCGACGCCTTGACCAGCCATACCGGCCGGTAGATCCCCGCGCCCTCGTAGAACCAGCCCTCGCCGAAGCTCGCGTCTGCGCGCACCGCGAGCTGGTTGGGCTGGCCGTCGAAGGTCAGGAAGTCGGTAATGTCGGCCCGGAAGGGCGCATAGCCGCTCTCGTTCCGCGCGACGACATAGCCGTTGACGAACACGATCGCGTCGCGGAACACCCCGTCGAATTCCAGCCAGATGCGCTTGCCGGCGTCACTCGCCTCGATCGGCAGCAGGCGACGATACCAGCCGACGCTGTTCGCCGGAAAGTCGCGGCCGATCGCCTTGAAGCCATGCGCCGCGACATCGTCCTTGGCGTCCTCGGGCTTGGTCCCCGGCGGCAATGCATAGGGCAGTTCCACCGCCCAGTCGTGGGGCAGCTGCACCGGTGACCAACCCTTGTCGTCGAACGCGGCCATGGCGGCATCGGCGGTCTCGGCACCTGCCTTGGCATAGGTCTGCTGGTTGCGGCCGAAGTTGAAGTCCCTGGCAACGTCCGACGCGTGGCCGAGGTGAAAGCGCCAATCCCTGTCCAGCTGCACGCGCGTACGGGGGGACGGTGCCACCGGGGCCGCCGCCGCCGCGCTCGGCAGCGTCGCTACGACGCCCGCGCCGATCGCGCCGGTCAATAGAGTTCGACGCTGCATGATCCCGTGCTTCCCGATGGTCTAACGTATACGATACGTGCCAAGGGATGGCCCGGGTGGCAAGCCGGGACGGTCAGGTCTCGCGAGAAAGCGGCCGACGTGCCTCCAGATCGAAGCTGTCGCCATGGCTGAGCACATGCAGGCAGACATTGTGCATCGACAGGGTGCGTTCGGGGCTCGCCTCGGCGATGTTGGAGCGGGTTACCCCCGAGCCGTCGACGATATAGACCGCGCCTGCGCCGACGACGCGGAAGCAGCAGCCCTCCAGCACGATCGCGGTATCCTCGTCGATGCCGATGCCCAGTACGCGCGGATTCTGCGCCACCGCGCCGAGCAGCCGCCCGATCCGGCCACGCTCGGCGAAATGCTGGTCGATGATCACGTCGCGCACCAGCCCCAGGCCGGGTGCCATGTGCAGGTCGCCGATGCGGTGCGATTCCGCGCTGCTGCCCTTGACCAGCATCGTCTCGCTCATCACCGACGCGCCGGCCGAGGTGCCCGCGACGACGCCGCCGCGCGCGTGGATGTCGCGCACCATCCGCTCGACCGGCGTGTCGCCGATCTGGCTGGAGATGCGCAGCTGGTCGCCGCCGGTGAAGAAGATGCCTGCGGCGCCGTCGAAGACCGACTGGGTTTCCTGCTCCAGCGTCTCGCCGCGTTCATGGACATAGAGCTCGACCAGATCGTGCACTCCCAGCGCGCCGAACGCCTTCTGATAGGCGTCGAAATAGCCGTCCGGCTGGTGGCTGGCGACGGTGGCGATGACGAGCTTGCCGTCCTTCACCCGTGCCGCGACCTCCTTGAGGATGGTCTTGTCGCCTTCCTTGTCTTCGTGCCCGCCGATGATGATCAGCGGTCCGCCCTGTTCAGCCATGCAATAGATCCTTGAGTTCGTCGCGGTGGACGGCTGCGCGCACGGCATCGAGCGCGCTTGTGTGCAGGGCGAGGGCGAAATGGTCGCTGTTATGGGCGATGCCGACGGCGCCGGAGCGTTCGATGACGATCGCGCCCGCCTCGCCGCCGACCCGGCCGAGCCGGGCGATGGCGTGTTCGGCGGCCTCGGTTGCCGAGCCGCCGTGTTCGAGCGCGTGCATCACCTGCGCGGCAAGCACCGTGCGGAGGATCGCCTCGCCATCGCCCGAAAAGGCGCAGCCGCCCAGCGTGTCGTCGGCATAGAGCCCCGCCCCCGCGATGGGGGAGTCGCCGATGCGGCCGGGATGCTTGCCCGGCAGCCCGCCGGTGGAGGTCGCGGCGGCGATCGCGCCGGTCGTGTCGATCGCGACGCAGCCGACCGTATCGTGCGCCTTGGCATGTTCGGAGGCGAGCGCCTCGCGCGAAATCATCGTCTCGGGATCGACCAGCGCGATGCCGTGATCCGTGGCGAACCGCTCGGCGCCTTCGCCGGCGAGCAGCACGGGCCGGGCCGGGAGCATCAGCCGAGCGACGCTCACCGGATTGCGCACGCGGCGAACCCCCGCGACGGCGCCGAGGGTGAGGCCGGAACCCTCCATCATCGCCGCGTCCATCTCGACCATGCCGTCGCTGGTCCGCACCGAGCCGAAGCCGGCGTTGAATACCGGATCGTCCTCCAGCACCCGTACCGCCACTTCGGCGGCGAACACCGCACTGCCGCCCGCGCGCAGCACTGCCGCGCCAGCCTCCGCCGCCGCCGCGCAGCCGGCGCGGTTGCGGTCGTGCAGCGCGGGGTCGATCGTCTTGGCGCCGCCATGGACGATCAGGGACCAGCGGGTTGCCTCAGGCATGGATGGGCTCCTGCGATGCCGACGCGGCGGGGTGGAAGGCGAGGATACGGTCCCACACCGCCTGGATGGCGCTGGGCATGATCACCAGCAGATCGCCCGGGCGTCCGAGCTGCAGCACGGTATCTACCGCCTCCATCTCGTCGACGATCCGGTGCACGCGATCGGGCGATACGCCGGCCTGCATTGCGCCCTGCGACATCAGCCCGTTGGTCTCCCCTCGCGGACGTCCGCGCCCGTCCGGGGCCTCGCGGAAGACGATCGTGTCGAAGATCTCGCCGGCAAGCTGCCCCATCTCGACAATGTCGCAGTCGCGCCGGTCGCCGGGGATGCTGACCATGCCGATCACCCGGTTGTAGCGCCAGCGCATGCGCTCGATCACCTGGCCTAGCGCGCGCAGCCCTGCGGGATTGTGGGCATAATCCAGGATGCAGCGCATGCCGTGCGCGTCGTGGATGTTGAGCCGGCCCGGCGAGTCCTCGAACGAGGCGCTGAACGCGCGCAGCCCTTCGCGGATCGCATCCAGCGGCACGCGCTGCACCGCGCACATCGCGACGGCAGCCAGCGCGTTGGCGATGTTGAACTCGGCGATGCCGCCCAGCGTCGCGGGAATGTCGGCGGCGGGCATCAGCTCGGTGCTTTCGCCGGCCCGATGAAGCACGATGCAGCCGCCATAGCTGCCGGGTTCGCGCACCACTGCCGTGCCGCCCTCTGCGATGTGGCGGCGCAGGTCGCTCGACAGGTCTTGGCCGCCATAGAGCGAGAACCAGACGATCGTGCCGCGCGCATGGCGGGCGATGCGGTGGCACATCGGATCGTCAGCGTTGAGCACCGAATGCCCGCGCCGGGCGACGCTCTCCACCACCACGCCCTTGACCTTGGCGAGATCCTCGACCGTGTCGATACCCTTCAGCCCGAGATGATCGGCGGTGACGTTGAGCACCGCGCCGACATCGGCGCCGTCAAAGCCCAGACCTTCGCGCAGGATGCCGCCGCGCGCCGTCTCCAGCACCGCGACGTCGACCGCCGGATTGCGCAGCACCATGCGCGCGCTCTTGGGGCCGCTGGCATCGGCCTCGGTCATCAGATGGCCGTTGAAATAGATGCCGCTGGTCGTCGTCATGCCGACATTGCGGCCCGCCTGGCAGAGGATGCGTGAGACCATCCGCGCGGTGGTCGACTTGCCGTTGGTGCCGGTGATCGCGAAGATCGGGATGCGGGCACGACTGCCGCGCGGGTAGAGCATGTCGATCACCGGGGTGGCGACGTCTCGCGGCGTGCCGCTGGACGGCTCCAGATGCATGCGGAAGCCGGGCGCGGCGTTCACCTCGACGATGCCGCCGCCGGTTTCGCGCACCGGGCGGCGGATGTCGGGGGAGAGGAAGTCGATCCCGCACACGTCGAGTCCGACCACCGCTGCCGCCTGCTCGGCAATGGCGCGGTTGGCCGGGTGGAGGACGTCGGTGCGGTCGACCGCAGTGCCGCCGGTCGAGAGGTTGGCGGTGTCGCGGAGGATCACGCGCTCGCCGGCCATCGGAACGGTCGCGGGGGTGCGCCCGGCCTTTTCGAGCAGCGTCAGCATTGCCTGGTCGATGGCGATGCGAGTGAGGACATTTTCATGCCCCGTGCCGCGACGCGGGTCCTGGTTGAGATCGTCGATCAGCTGCGCGATCGAATGGAGGCCGTCGCCGATGACCTGCGCCGGCACGCGCTCGGCTACGGCGACCACCTTGCCGTTCACCACCAGGATACGGTGGTCGTTGCCCGGCACCTGCTGCTCGATGATGACGCGGCGGCCATGTTCGGCGGCGAGCGCGAAGGCGGTGCACAGCGCCTCCTCGTCGGCGATGCCGGTGGTGACGCCGCGGCCGTGGTTGCCGTCCAGCGGTTTGACCACCACCGGCCAGCGCAGCCGCTTCGCCTCGACCAGCGCTTCCTCCACTCGGCGTACGACCACGCCCCGCGGCACGGGCAGGCCGGCCTCGGCGAGCAGCTGCTTGGTCATCGCCTTGTTGCCGGCCACGTCGACCGCGATCTGCGCGGTATCGCCGGTGATGCTGGCGCGGATGCGCTTCTGGCGGCTGCCATGGCCGAACTGGATCAGGCTCTGCTCGTTGAGCCGCGTCACCGGAATGCCGCGCCGCTCCGCCGCCTCGACCAGCGCGCGGGTGGTGGGGCCGAGCGCCGTCGCCTTGAGCAGCGCCTGCAGCGATGCGATGATCGCCCGCACGTCCTGCGGCGCATCGAGCGGGGCGGCGCCGAGCAGTTGCAGGCCTTCGACGCGCCGCATCGGCTCGGGCAGCAGATCGGCGACGAGGCGGATCGCGGCCAGCCCGGCGGCGAGGCCGACGGCTTCGTCGCGGTAGGTGTAAAGGATGTTGTAGACGCCCGGCCGGTCCTTGACCGAGCGGGTCTTGCCGCGCGTGACGCGCGAGCCTGCCAGCGTCTGCAGCTCCAGCGCGACATGCTCGACGATATGGCCCAGCCAGGTGCCTTCGCGCAGCCGCTCGACGAAGCCGCCGGGGCGCTGATAGCTGCAGCCGTGAATGCCGAGGCCGGGAAGCAGCGCGAGCAGCGCATCGGTGAAGCCCGGCAGCTTGTGGCTCGGCCAATGCTCCAGATCGCGCAGATCCACCTGGACGCGGATCATCGGGCGTGTGCTGAACAGGTGCGGCCCGCGATAGACGCTGCGCTCCAGCACCCGCATTCCGTTCGCCGAAGCCGGGCGCGCAAATTCGGCCGGCTGCACCAACGCTGTCATAGTTGACCTCTAGAAGAGACGCCGAGGACCAGCGCCTGAACCGATCAAACGGCCAGACACCTCCCGCGTTCCGCCGTTGATCTGGATCAACTATTTGAAATAAAGCGGGTTACGCGCCGATGTTCAGGCCTTGAGGATCAGGCCCTTGCGGTCCATCCACCAGCCTACCGCCCAGCACAGCATCGTATAGGCGAAGGCGCAGAGCAGCGCGCCCAGCGAGCCCGGCGCGATCCCCTGGAAGATATCGACCCCGGCAGCCTCATAGGTGCCACGCTCGCCGCCGGCCGGGATCATGCCCAGCACGGTCACGAACAGCTCCGAGAAAAGGTAGATCGCCAGCGGATTGCGGCCGAGGATGGTGAAGAAGCGGGTGCCGCGCTTGGATCCGGCGATCTCGATCAGCCAGATCGCACCCCCGAGCAGCAACAGGTCCAGCCCGACGGTGAGCAGCACATAGGAGCCGGTCCACAGCTTCTTGGCGATCGGGAACCAGGGTGACCAGGCGAGCCCGGCCAGCACCAGCGCAATGCCGATCACCGCCATGCGACCGACGGTGCGGCGCAGGTCGTCGCCCTGGACGATGGCGAGGCCCGCCAGATAGCCCGCAATCACGTTGACCGTGGCGGGCAGGGTGCCGAGCAGGCCTTCGGGATCGAAGCCGCCATCCTTCTTGTAGAGATGGCCGGGTCCGAGCAGCCACAGGTCGATCTGGGTGCCGATGTTGGCGGCCTTGTCGAACGCCATGCCCGCGGGGCTGAAGACGAGCAGGATCGCCCAGTAACCGAGCAGCATCGCAATGCCCGCGAGCAGGAGCTGGCGCGGCCTGAGCCAGCGGATCAGCAGACCGGCCAGCACATAGCAGAGCGCCAGTCGCTGCAGCACGCCCGGCACGCGGGTGAGCGCGAAGGGCTTGATCTCCCAGCCATTGACGCCGTGCTCGACAAAGGGGAACCAGTACATCAGGTAGCCGAGCACGAAGATGATCGCGCCGCGCCTGAACAGCCGGGCGAGGAACGGCCCGGTCGCCATCCGCTTGCGGAAGGCGAAGCTCATCGCATTGCCCATCGCGAACAGGAAGGTGGGGAACACCAGGTCGGCGAGCGTGAAGCCGAACCACTTGGCATGGACCAGCTGCGGATAGGGTTCCGCGCCGGGGCCCGAGGTGTTGACCAGGATCATCAGGAAGATCGTGGCGCCGCGAAACGCGTCGAGCGCGAGGAAGCGCGGCTTGCCAGCGAGGGCTGCGACGGTGTTGGCCTGGGTCTCGGTCATCGGGCGTCGCTTTCTGCGAGGAGCGTGCGGGCAAGGGCTAGCGGGGCAGCGGGGCGCTGGCGAGCCCACATCCTGCCGTCCTTGAGCCAGCGGGCCTGCCAGTCGCGGATCGCGGCGGCGGCGGCCTTGGCGTCGAGGTCGGTGTGCGCGGCAGCGGCGGCGCGCTGGGCGGCGAGGAAGCGCTGCCAGCGCGGCCAGTAATAGCCGGCATAGAGGCCCTGCCAGGCGCGCGAGGCATAGTCGGAGAGGTGGCCGGTGCCGCCCCAGACGGTCACCACCGCCTTGGCCTGCTCGACGAATGCCGCCTTCTCGGCGGGCGTCTCGCCATAGGCGGCGGCATCGGCGAGCCAGCTGCCCAGCGTTTCCTGCTGGTTGCCGGCGATGGCGTCGATATCCCTCGCCAGCGTCGCGGCAGCGGCAGTCGCGCGGTCTCCGGTAGCGAGGTCGCCGGTCTTGTAGGCGGCGACGGCGGTCTTGATCCGGTCGTCCAGCTTCACGCTGGCATAATGGCGGACGAGGTCGACCACGTCATAGGTGTAGAGCGGCTCGCCGGCATGCTGCGGGGCTTGGGCGAGCAGCGCTTCGATTCCGGCGCGGAGTGCCACCGGGTCGCCGGGAGCGGCGGGATAGTCGGCGCCGTCGAGGCTGGGCATCTTGAACAGCAGATAGGCGCCGGCCTGTTCGTGCCACCAGCGCGGGGTCCAGTAGCGGGTGGTATAGGCGCCCGCGATCGCCTTGTCCCAGGCGGCGACCAGCGCGGGCGAGGTCTTGCCGTAGCGAGCCCTGGTATAGTCGCCGAGCCACGCATCGAGCGGGCGTGCCTGGCCCGTGGCGTCGATCTCGCCCCAGGCGAGGTCGTACGCATAGGCATAGGCAATGCTGTTGCTGTGCAGGCCTTCCGGGAACAGCCCGAAGCCGCGCATCCGGCCGTGTCCCGGGTTCGCCAGCGCGGCGGTCACGTCGCTGCGGTAGAAGGCCAGGTCGCCATAGACGGGATTGCTGCCGCCATAGTTGTGGACATAGCCGTACGCCCAGCCCTTGCCGTAAAAGGCCTTGGTCGCGTTCCAGATGCCGGGATAGCGATCATTGCCGATGTCGAGGATCAGCATCCGTTCGTCGGGCACCTTCGAGAGGAAGGCGGCGATCGCGTCGGGGGTCCAGAAGGCCTTGTCGGCACCGAACAGCCAGCCCTGCATCACCCAGGTCGCGCCCGGCGCGGCGGCGGTGATCGAGCGGTAGAGCCGCTCGCCGTACGCCGCGAGCCGGGCGTCGCGCACCTCCTTGGGGAGCGCCGCGGCGCGGGTGGCGGCGGTGTTGGCGATCGCGTCGCCGTACGTGGCGGCGCGGGCGTCGCTGCCGTCCTCGGCGATCGGCGGCACCATCTCGTTGAACGCATCGGCGAGATAGTATTCGCCGGGCCCATAGGTGGCCGTGTAGAGCTGGAGGAAGCGGGCGGCGAGCTTGGCGAACAGCGGGTCGGATGGGTCGAGCCAATAGGTGCCCGGGAAGCCCTCCCATTGCCGCATCTGGTAGATCCTGGCCTGCGGGTGGGCCTTGGCGAAGGCTTCGGGGACATAGCCGGAGAAGGCCGGAAGGATCGGCTTCATGCCGAGCGAGCGCATGCGCGCCAGGATCTGGCGCTGGAGAACGCGCTTCTTCTCGATCCAGTTGGCCGAGAGCGGCGCGCGATAGCCGGCGATGTTGCCCATGCGCTGCCAGGGCAGGAAGGGTGCGGCGGAAAGGCCCTGGGCGATCTGGGCGTCGGTCATGCCCTGCTCGCGCCAGAGCGCGCGCCAGACATGTTCCTGCCCTTCCATCGCCAGCGGCGTGTCGACGCCGTGCGCCGCCATCCAGTCGATCTCGCGCTCCCAGCGGCCCCAGTTCCACCAGGGCGTGGTGTAGCCATAGGTGCAGGTGTTGAGATAGGCGCGCAGCGAGAAGGGCGAGGCGACCACGCCGCTGTCCTCGCCGTCGCGGAGCGCCAGCGGGCGGGCACGGACACCCTCCCAGGACACGAACAGACTGCCCTGTCGACCGAGCGTGCGGGCGGCGCCGCGCACCAGCGCGACCGGCGAGGAGCCCTCGATGCGCAGCCGGCCGGCGGCGGTGCGGGCGCGATATTGCGGGGTGGGGCCTGCGACCAGCACCAGGTCGATCCGGCGCGTGTCGACGCCGAGGCGGGCCAGCACGGCGCGGGCGGCGGCGGTTTCGGATTGGGCCGCCGGGGCGGCTGCCGGGCGGGCAGGCTGCGCGGTCACGGGGGCGGCGAGGACGAGGCCGGCCGCGACCGGGCCGAGAAAACGGAAACGGCGGGCGGCGGTGTCGGCCAAGTCGGGCACTCCAGAAACACGAAAGAGTGTCCGGGGGCGGCGCGTGCCACCCCCGGACCTGTGGTCTTACATCTTCAGCGTGGCGGACAGGTAGAAGCTGCGTCCGTAGAAGCTGCTCTCCTGCCACACCGCGGAGTCCTTGTAATAGGCTTCCTCGCGGCTGTTGTTCAGGTTCACCACCCCGGCGGCGAAGCTGAGCCACTTGGTCGGCGCATAGCCGCCGCTCAGATCGAACTGGGTGCGACCCCGCACGACATGGCCTTCGCGGGCGAAGAAGCTGTCGGCGCTGTTCTGCTCATAGCTGCTGCGGCTGTTGACCGAGAGGCGGATGTTGAAATGCTCGTTCTCCCAATAGGGCGAGACGTTCCACGTCACCTTCGACAGGTTGCGGATGGTATAGCCCGTGCCGATCGCCACCTTCTGCGGATAGACCCGGGTGAAGTTGGCGAGCAGGCCGAAGCCGTCCACCGGCAGGATGCGGTCGAACGACTGGTTCCAGCTGACCTCGAAGCCCTTCACCCGGATCGTGCTGGGATCGTTGGACGTCTGGGTGATGTCGTAGATGTTGCCACGCGCATCGACGCAGTCATTGCCCGAGGTGGTGAGCGCGGTGCCGTTGAACGACGTCGGGCAGATCAGGCGCGAGAAGGTGCCGTTCTTGATCCACTTGTAGAAGCCGTTGATCGCGATCGCGCTCGACCGGGTGACATACCACTCGACCCCCAGATCGAGCTGGTCGGCGGTCAGCGGCTTGAGGCCCGCCTGGCCGAGATCCACCGTGATCGTGTTGGTGCCGACCGGGAAGGTGTTGGGCGAGCTGCTGGTGGTCTGCGCCATGGAGGTGTTCGAATCCATGATCGGGCGCACCAGCACCTTGGCGGCGGCGAAGCGCACCTGCACCTTGCTGGTCGGCTCCAGCACCAGGTTCAGGCTGGGCAGCACGTTGTCGTAGCTCTGGTTGACGGTGTATTCGCCCACCTTCTGCTGGACTTCGGTGTAGCTGCCGGTGCGCGGGGCGGTGATGTTGCCCTGCACCTTCTGCTTGGTGTGCTCGTAGCGCACGCCCAGGTTGCCGCGCAGCGTCATGCCGCCCAGCGTCGTGTCGATGTCCGCCATTGCATAGGCCGACGGCATGAAGCGATCGACATGATAGCTGGCTTCCGGCGCGAAGATGTCCGGCACGGTGATGCCGGCCGCCGCCAGCGCCTTGTCATAGGCGGCGAGGTCCGGGCCGATCCACGCGCCCGGGATCAGCGTGCTGCCGTTGAGGAAGCCGCTGACCGCATAGTTGTTCGTCGCCATCTGCGGGAAGATGCTGCTCGACGGCGCCGGCTGGTTGGCCAGCGCGATCATGTCGTGGCGGCTGACGTTGCGGCTGAAGATCTCATGCCGGTACTTGGCGCCGACGCTGAGCTTCGTGATCGGCCCGAACGACACTTCCTTGTACAGATCCGCCTGGCCGGAGGTCTCGCTGGACGCCATCTCGCGGGTCGCGCCGTTCGGATACTCGTTGCGGGTGAGCGTGGCCGGTGCGTAGAGCGCCGTGCTGCTGAGATCGGTGCCCACCGTGTACTTCACCGAATCGGGATTGGTGAAGTCGATCGTGGCGGTGGGGATCGTCACGCCCAGGATGGCCGCGGCCTCGCGCTGATAGGTGCTGCCCTTGGTGTAGTTGAACACCGCGCGCCCCGACCAGCCATTGTCGCCGGTCCACTTGCCCGAGAGCGTATAGTCCTGGCTGACGAGGTTGCGGTCCTCGTGCTGGCGATTGTTCTCCATGGTGAAATTGGTTGCCGTCGCCTTGGTCGCGACGCCGTTCACCACGTTGCTCGCCGTGATGCGGGCGGTGTTGAACAGGAACACCTGCTGGTTCACGTCATAGTCGGTGGTGTCCTTGGCGTAGATCGCGCTGGCGTCGATCTCGATGCGGTCGCTCGGGCGCCACTGGACGCCGCCGCTGCCCATCAGCCGCTCGGTATCGCGGTCGATGCGGCGATAGCGCGGCCGGCGCGGTACATAGACGCTCGAGCCGTTGATCGTCTGGGTGGCCCAGCGGTCCATCCAAAAATAGTCGGCGCGGTCCTTCAGCTTCTGGTAGCCGAGGTTCAGGTACACGCCCAGCGTGCCGTCGGCGAACTGGTCGACATAGCTGCCGCTGATCTTCGGCGTGATCTTGCCGCCGGCATATTCGGAGTTCTGGCCCTTGACCGAGAGGACCAGCTGGCGGTCCTTATAGTCGAGCGGCTTGGTGGTCTGGATGTTGACCGTGCCCGAAAGACCGCCGGCATCCATGTCCGCGGTCGGCGACTTGATCACCTGGATCGCGTTGGCGAGCTCGGTCTGGATGATGTCGTAGCGGAAGCCGTCGGTGAAGTCGGCGCTCTTGAAGGTCTGGCCGTTGACCGTGGTCATCGCGTACTGCGGACCCAGGCCGCGGATGCTGATCGTCGCGCCGCGCCCGTTGATGTTCGACATCTGCACGCCCGAGATGCGCTGGATCGCCTCGGTGATGTTCTCGCTCGGGAACTTGCCGAGATCCTCGGCCGAGATGCCGTCGGTGACGCGCGTGTCCTTGCGCTTGGCGTCGATGGCGTTGTCGATCGCGGCCCGAATGCCGGTGACGACGATCTCGCCGCCGTCCTGGCCCGCGGGCGCCGTGCCGCTATCCGTCTGTGCCTGCGCGGCGGTGGCGGCACCCAGTGCTGCGATGCAGCCGGATGCGAGCCAGATGCTTTTCGTAAGCGCACGCGTCTGTGCGCCGAACCTGCCGGTGTTCATGGAAGTACCCCCCGTAGCTGTCTTCGGACCCTCGGTGCTGCGGCGCCTGTTCCTCCGGGCGTTTCTGTTATCGGAGGCGCTGCAGGTCCATATTGGTTGCTACCGGTCCCATGTTGTCAAGGCCAGTTTAGGTCAAAAGCGATGTTTGGTATTACCTCTTGGTCAGGCAGGTAGCGGTACCACGGGCTCCAGTGACGACTAACCATTTGAAAACAAACGCGCATAGCCGGGGTGTCGCCGAATCGTCACACTCGGCGTAAATTGGACTTGCAGCGGTATTGTCGAAGGGCTGGTCAGCCAGCGAGGCGCGGCGCAAGGATCCGCATCAGCGCCTCGCAGCCTGCCGCATCCCCGGAGTCGAACCGGGCGGGCAGCGGGCTGTCGAGATCCAGCACGCCCAGCAGATCGCCCTGGTGCACGATCGGCACCACCAGCTCCGAACGGCTGGCCGCATCGCAGGCGATATGACCGGGAAACGCGTGGACGTCCTCGACCAGCTGTGTTTCCCGCGTCGCGGCGGCGGCGCCGCATACACCCTTGCCGAAGGGAATGCGGATGCAGGCGGCCTTGCCCTGGAACGGGCCCAGCACCAGCTCGTCCTTCACGTTGCGGTAGAATCCCGCCCAGTTGAGATCGGGCAGATACTGGCCGATCAGCGCGGAGACGTTCGCCATGTTGGCGATCGCATCGGGCTCGTCGGCAGTCAGCGAATCGAGGGCTGCGGCGAGATCGCGATAGAGCTCGGCCTTGGTGTCGGCGGTGATGTCGAAGCTGTACATGGCCGCGATGTAGGAGATTGCGGCGGCCGGTGCGAGGGGGCTGCTGAGTGTTTCCTCCCCCGTCAGGACGAGGAAAGGCACGAGGACGGGCGGGACGTGTAGCTCAGTCGAAGCTCACCTTGCCGCGCCCGGCCTTCACTATCGATCGGCCCTTCTTCGCATCCACGCGGCGCGCCTTGGCGGCCTTGCTCGGCTTGGTCTTGATCCGCTTCGCCTGGCGCTCGTGCGCCTTGTCGATCAGGTCGGAGAGGCGCTGGCGCGCGTCGGTGCGATTGGCGTCCTGGGTGCGGTACTGCCGGGCGGTGATCAGCAACTCGCCGGCCGAGGTCATCCGCGTGCCGGCCAGTTCCTTGAGGCGCGCATAAGCATAGGGGGACAGGCCCAGCTTGAACACGTCCACCCGCAGCTGCACCGCGGTCGCCACCTTGTTGACGTTCTGCCCGCCGGGTCCGGTTGCGGCGAGGAACTTCTCCTCGAGGATCGCCGCGTCGGGGATCTCAGCCATTCGCCGGACGGCCGAAGCCGATATGGTGGAAGCGCGCGGGCAGGGGGGCATCGCCGTGCACATCGGGCTTGCCGGGGCGCGGCACGGTGATCGACTGGGCGTGGAGCATCAGCGCCGGGCCGCCGCGGCCATAGACGGGGTCGCCGACGATGGGGATGCCGATGCCTTCCAGCGCATGGACGCGGATCTGGTGGGTACGGCCGGTCTCGGGATAGAAGGCGACCAGCGCGCGGCCGTCGTGCACTTCCATCCGCTTCCAGCGCGTGCGTGCGGACTTGCCGCGGGGATCGTGCGTCATCCGCCAACCCTCTTCGATCGTCGAGACCTTGCCGAGCGGCAGGTCGATCTCGCCGCTCTCCTGCTCGGGTACGCCGTCGAGAACGGCGACATAGCGCTTGGTGACCTGGCCGGCCTCGAACGCCTGGCCGAAGCGCTTCATCGCCTTGGGGTTGCGCGCGAGCAGCAGGCAGCCGCTGGTGTCGCGGTCGAGGCGGTGGACGGGGACGGGCAGGCGCTGGAAGCCGAAGGTCAGCTGGTCGAGCAGATCCTCCAGGCTCTCGCTGCGGTCGCGCGGCCGATCGACGGGAAGGCCCGCCGGCTTGTCGATGATCAGCGCTTCGCCGTCGATGAAGAGTACCCGGTCCTGAAACATGGGAAGGCATATAGCGCGCCCCGCGGAATCCGCGAGCCCGGATACGAAAACGGCCGGAGCAGGGGGATGCTCCGGCCGCCGTGGTGAGCCGCGCGCTACGCTACCGGCGCGGCCGGGGGGTTAGGCCTTCAGCTTGCTCGCGGTGTTGGCGACGCGGGCGCCGAGATAGCGGGCACCGTCGAGGTCAGCGGCGCTCGGCTGGCGGCTGCCGTCGCCATCGGCGATCGTCGTTGCGCCATAGGGCGAGCCGCCCTTCACTTCGTCCACGCCCATCTGGCCCTGGAAGCCATAGTCGAGGCCGACGATCGTCATGCCAAAATGGATCAGGTTGGTCAGGATCGAGAACAGGGTGGTCTCCTGGCCGCCATGCTGCGAGGCGGTCGAGGTGAAGGCCGCGCCGACCTTGCCGTTCAGCTGGCCCTGGAACCACACGCCGCCGGCCTTGTCCCAGAATGCCGCCATCTGGCTGGCCATGCGGCCAAAGCGGGTCGGGCTGCCGACGATGATGCCGTCATACTGGGCGAGCTGGCTGGGATCGTCGAACAGCGGGTGGGTATCGTCGACGCGGAAACCGGCGGCCTGGGCCACTTCGGCCGGCGCGGTTTCGGCGACGCGGCGCACATCGACGTCGGCACCGGCATTGCGCGCGCCCTCGGCAACGGCATCGGCCATCGTCGCGAGGTGGCCGTAGGAGGAGTAATAGAGAACGAGGATCTTGGTCATGGCAGAAACTCCCTTGGCGGGTGGATGGGGGAGGGGCGCAGCGGCCCCGGTTACTCGGAATCGACGAGAACGATCTCGGCGTCTTGAACGGCGGTGATGGTAACGGTCCGGCCGCCGGAAAGCGCCGCGCCGTCGCGGGCGTTCACCGCGTCTCCGTCAACGGTGACCGCACCCGCTGCCGGCACCAGATAGGCATGCCGGCCTTCGCCTACCGTATGGGTGACGCTCTCGCCCGCCTTGAGCGTGGCGCCGAGCACGCGGGCATTGGCGCGGATCGGCAGCGCGTCCCTGTCGTCGGCGAACCCGGAAGCCAGCGTGACGAAGCGGCCCGAGCGATCGCCCTTGGGGAAGGGCTTGGCGCCCCAGCTCGGCTGGCCGCCGGCCTCGCGCGGCAGGATCCAGATCTGGAAGATCCGGGTGGTTTCCGGCTCCAGATTATATTCCGCGTGGCGCACGCCGCTGCCGGCGCTCATCACCTGCACGTCGCCCGCCTCGGTGCGGCCCTTGTTGCCCATCGAGTCCTGGTGAGTGATCGCACCCGAGCGGACATAGGTGATGATTTCCATGTTCTGGTGCGGGTGCGGCGGAAAGCCCGAATTGGGGGCGATCTCATCGTCGTTCCACACCCGAAGCGCGCCCCAGCCCATCCGGGAAGGGTCGTAATAGTCGGCGAAGCTGAAATGATGCTTGGCCTTGAGCCAGCCATGATCGGCGCCGCCCAGGCTCTCGAAACTGCGTTTGTCGATCATCGCTGATCTCCTGTCTGTTGCCGCCAAGATAGGGATCGGCATCATCGCGTAAACGGAAACGTTGGAAACTGATCGTTTCGTGATATGGCTTTGGCCGAGCAGGAGACGCGGGGATGAAGCTACCGGATTTCGAGGCCTGGGCGGTGTTCGCCAGCGTGGTGGAGCATCGGTCGTTCAGCGGCGCGGCGCTGGCGCTGGGCGTTTCCAAGGCCACCGTCTCCAAGGCGATCACAAGGCTGGAGGAGCGGCTGGGCACCGCCCTGTTCCACCGCACCTCGCGTCGCCTCACGCTCACCGACAGCGGTCAGCAGCTCGCCGAACATGCCCAGCGCATTCTGGAGGACGGCCAGTCCGCCGAAGAGGCGGCGTTCGAGAGCGCCAGTGCGCCGTCTGGCGTGGTGCGGCTCGCCGCGCCGCTCACCTTCGGTGCACGGCATCTTTCGGGTCTCATCGCCGACTTCATGGCCCTGCATCCGCAGATCAAGGTGGAGCTCACCCTGTCGGACGCGTTCGTCGACATCGTCGGCGAGGGAATCGACGTCGCCATCCGCATCGCCGAGCTGCCGGACAGCTCGCTGCGCGCGCGGCGGCTGGGACCGGTGACCATCCATGTTGTCGCGGCACCCGGCTATTTCGAGCGCGCGGGGCGCCCGCAGCATCCGGCCGATCTCGGCCGCCATGCCTGCTTCGTCTATACCAACACCGCGACGCCCGGCGTGTGGCGCTTTCGCAAGGCAGGCGGGGAGGAAGCCGCGGTTCGCGTCGACGGCCCGCTGCGGACCGACAATGGCGAGGCGATGCTACCGGCGCTCCGCGCGGGGCTGGGGATCGCGCGGCTGCCGGGCTTTCTGGTCGATGCCGAGATAGCCGCCGGCCGGCTGGAGACGGTGCTGACCGACTGGGTTGCCGGATCGGTGGGGTTGCACCTCGTCACCCCGCCGGGCTCGCGCCGGCCCGTGCGGGTCGAGGCGCTGATCGATTTCCTTACGGAGCGGTTACGGACGCTCTGCGTTCGGGCAGCGTGAAGCGTCTCGTTCCCGATGAAGCCGATGCGCGGTTCATCCGCCGCGTCCTGATCCTGCTCACCGTCGGCGCGGTGGTGGTGGCGCTGGTGCGCGCCGCCGACCTGCTGATCCTCACCTTCGGCGCGGTGCTCGGGGCGGTGGTGATCCGCGCCATCGCCGATCGCTATGCCCAGATCGGCGTGCCCAAGCGCTGGTCGGTCGTGGCATCGATGCTCAGCGTGCTGGCGGCGATCGGCCTGCTCGTCTGGCTGTTCGCGGTGCAGTTCGGGCCGCAAGTGGAAGCGCTGGTCCGCTCGATCCCGCAACTGGTGGTGCGTCTGAAGGAGTGGGCGCAGGGCAGCCCGGTTGCCGCCAAGCTCTATGATGCGGCCGAGGCGGCCTTTGCCGGATCGCGCGTGGCGCGGGACGCCAGCGGCTTCGCGCTCGGCTCGTTCGAGCTGTTCCTGAACGCGCTCCTGCTGCTGGTCGGTGCGCTGTTCATGGCGGCGGACCCGGGCGTCTATCTGCGCGGGCTGCTGCTGCTGGTGCCCAAGGGCGACACGCGGGATGCCGTGGCCGACGCGCTCGCCGATGTCGGCACCACGCTGCGGCTGTGGCTGCGCACCCAGCTGATCCTGATGACCACGATGGGATTGCTGGTGGGCGTCGGGCTGTGGATCGCCGGCGTGCCGTCCCCGGCGGCGCTGGGCCTGCTCGCTGGCCTCAGCGAGTTCATCCCCTATGTCGGCCCCACCGCCGCGATGCTCCCGGCACTGGGACTGGCGGCGACCGGCGGATCGGGGGCGCTGATCGGCTGCCTCCTGGTGTTTGCCGGCGTGCGAATCATCCAGACAAATTTCCTCACCCCCTATGTGCAGAGCCGCGTGATATCGATCCCACCGGCAGTCACGCTGTTCGCGATCATCGGCATCGGCTTCGTCTTCGGGCTGTTCGGCCTGTTTTTTTCCGCGGCGTTGCTGGTTGTAATATTCACATTGGTGCGAAGCCTCTATCTGCGAGAGGTTCTGGGAGAGAAAATCGAGGTTCGGCCGCAGGATAGCGAGCCTCCGTTTTCGCCCGATCGGTAGATTTCCCCAGGCTTGCGGAACCGCCCGGCTTACGAGAAATTAACCTTTCGGCTTCATTGACGCTTAGGTTAATGAACGTCCAAGCGCGTCGGGCATCGGGGCTGCGGCGGGTGGTGTGGACAGGGGAACCGGCAATGCGCGTGCTGCTGATCGAAGACGAGCCTAGCACAGCCAAGGCGATCGAACTGATCCTTTCGGGCGAAGGGTTCAACGTCTACACGACCGATCTGGGCGAGGAGGGCTTGGACCTCGCCAAGCTGTATGATTACGACATCATCCTGCTCGACCTCAACCTGCCGGACATGCACGGCTATGACGTGCTGAAGAAGGTGCGCACCGCGCGGGTGCAGACCCCGGTGCTGATCCTGTCGGGCATCAACGAGATGGATTCGAAGGTGCGCTCGTTCGGCTTCGGCGCCGACGATTATGTCACCAAGCCGTTCCACCGCGAGGAGCTGGTCGCCCGCATCCACGCCGTGGTGCGCCGCTCCAAGGGCCATTCGCAGTCGGTGATCCGCACCGGCAAGCTGGCGGTGAACCTGGACGCCAAGACCGTCGAGGTCGACGGCGCCCGCGTCCACCTGACCGGCAAGGAATATGCGATGCTGGAGCTGCTCTCGCTCCGCAAGGGCACCACGCTGACCAAGGAGATGTTCCTCAATCATCTCTATGGCGGCATGGACGAGCCCGAGCTCAAGATCATCGACGTGTTCATCTGCAAGCTGCGCAAGAAGCTGAGCATGGCCTGCGAAGGCGAGAATTACATCGAGACCGTCTGGGGCCGCGGCTATGTGCTGCGCGAGCCGGACGAGGCGATCCAGGCCGATACCCAGGTCGCCTGACTTCGGGACTTCCCGCAGGGGCAAGAGCCGCCGTCACCCCGATGACGGCGGCTTTTTTGTGTCTGAAGCCCCCCCTTCAGAGCAGTGTTTGAGAGCGATGACCGATCGGCGAGGGACGCGCTTCTGAATCGAGCCACCACCAGTGACCGCGGCTGGTGAACCGCTTGAACGTCAGTAGCCGTTGGAGATAGGACACTGACGGGACCGCATGATCGAGGTCAACTAGGGTCAGAAGCGGCCTTAAGCGGACGGATCAGGCAGGAAAATGGATCCCGCACAGTTTGTTGCCGTCGGGATCACGAAAATAGGCCAGTTCGATGGTGCCCATGGAGGCAGTTTCGCGCGGTCCGGGCGGAGCCTCGATCGAGGTTCCGCCAGCAGCAACGGCGGTATCGTGAAGCTGTTTCACCTGCTCGGGCGAATCGCAGGAAAAGGCGACGGTGCTGCCGTTGGCGACGCTTGCCGGTTCGTCGTTGATCGGCTGGCTGACGATGAAATTGGTCCCACTGCCGTTATTGTAGATCAGACGTGTATGGCCACTGTCGGCGATGTTCCGGGTCCCTTCCCCTGCACCCAAGGTGCCGAGCACCGTGTCGTAGAAGCGCTTGGACCGCTCGATGTCGTTCGATCCGACCATGGTGTGAAATAGCACACATACTCTCCTGAAGGCTGATCGACTTCCGATCGCCATTAGCGGTTTCACCTAACAGGTAACTAACCTGTGGTCACTCCTGGGCCCTCGGGACGTCCGCAAGGGGCGGTTCCGGTCACCCCATCAACGAATCTGTGGCCATCACGGGCCCCACCCCAACCCCTACCCTGACGGGGAGGCGCTTTGATCTACTTCACCCGCGTCGCGCTTCCGCATGCGTTTCCGCCCGCGCGAGCAGCGCCAGCAGGTCCTCGCGGCTGACGTCGAACGCTTCGCCGGCCTCGGCGAGTGCCGCGTCGATGTCCTCGGGCAGCAGGCCGGGCGCGGGCGGCGCAGGCAGCGCGCGGTGGGGGTAGCTGTGGCCGGTGAGGCGATGGACGAGAACACCACATGCCGTCAGCAGCACCGCGTTCACCCCGATCGGCAGCAGCGCATAGCCATAGCCATGCGCCAGCACCGCCGGTGCCAGCACCGGCAGCAGCACCGTGCCGCCGCCGGGCGGATGCAGGCTGCGGGTCAGCGACATGGCCAGGATCGCCAGCCCTACCGCCACGCCGGCCGCCAGCGCGCCATGCCCCAGCCACGCTGCCACCAGCGTCCCCACGAGCGCGGAGAGGATGTTGCCGCCGATCACCCGCCAGGGCTGGGCAAGCGGGCTGGAAGGGACGGCGAAGATCAGCACTGCCGAAGCGCCGATCGGGGCCGCCAGCAGGATCGCCGTCGTCCCGTCGAAGCCGGAAAGTGCGGAGACCCAGGCGGTGATCCCGATCCCCAGCGCACCGCCCACGGCACCGCCGATCCGGTCGCGCCACTGCGCGCCGGCCATTGCCAGCCGGAACATGCGCGTTACTTCTTCGCCACCCAGGCGCGCTGGCCGGCCACCCAGGTCTCCACCACCTTCACGCCGCGCAGCTCGGCGGGCGAGACGGCCAGCGGGTCGCGGTCGAGGATCAGGAAGTCGGCCCAGAGACCCGGTGCCAGCCGCCCGAACTTGTCCTCGGCGAACCCCGCATAGGCGGCGCCGATGGTGAAGCCGGCCCAGCCTTCTTCCCGCGAAAGCTTCTCCTCGGGCCGCCAGCCGCCCGGCGGGTTGCCCTGCGCATCCTGGCGGGTGACGCTCGCCGCCCAGCCGGCCCAGGGATCCGGGCTTTCGACCGGATAGTCCGAGCCGAAGGCCAGCCGCGACCCGTCGCGCAGCATCGTGCGCCACGCATAGGCGCCGGCCAGCCGGTCCGGCCCCAGCCGTGCCTCGGCCATGGTCCGGTCGCTGGTCTGGTGGACCGGCTGCATCGAGGCGATCGTGCCGAACCTGGCGAAGCGCGGCAGGTCCTTGGGATCGATGATCTGGGCGTGCTCGATCCGCCAGCGGCGATCGCCCTTGTAGGTTTCGGAAAGCGTCTCGATCGCGTCGAGCACTTGGCTGTTGGCGCGGTCGCCGATCGCGTGGACGGCGAGCTGGAAATTGTCCATCGCGCCGCGCGCCATCAGGTTGAGCAGCTGGTCGTCACTGAGGAAGCCCAGCCCCTTGTTGCCCGGCGCATCCGCATATTCGGCCTTGAGCCAGGCGCCGCGCGAACCGAGGGCGCCGTCGGCATAAAGCTTGATGCCGCCCATCCGCAGGCGATCATTGTAGAGCCAGGGGGTGGGTCCGGCACCCGCCACGCGCAGCGCGGTTTCCACGCCGTGCGCATAGCTCATGATCCGCACGCGCAGCTGGCCGATATCGGCCATGCCGCGCATCGTCTCCCAGTCGTCCACCGTGGTGCCCATGTCGGCGGTGGCGGTGATGCCGAGCGACAGGAGCCGTTCCTGCGCGGCGAGGAAGGCCGCGTTGCGTTCCCGCGGCGTGGCCTGCGGGACCACCTTGGCCACGAGCGCCGTCGCGGCGTCGACCAGCACGCCGGTGGGCTTGCTGCTCGCGTCGCGCTCGATGCGGCCGCCTGCCGGATCCTTGGTCGCGGCGGTGATGCCCGCAAGTTCGAGCGCGCGACTGTTCGCCCAGCCGGCATGACCGTCGACGCGCTCCAGCCACACCGGGCGATCGCTCACCGCACGATCGAGCTCGGCGGCGGTGGGGAAGCGGCCGAGCTTCCAGTTCTCCTGGTTCCAGCCGCGTCCGAGGATCCATTTGGCCGGGCTCTTGGCGGCATGGTCGCGGATGCGGGCCAGCGCGTCGTCCAGGCTGGTGGTGGGGAACAGGTCGAGCTGGAGCTGCTGGTAGCCCAGTTCCATGTAATGGCCGTGCGCATCGATCATGCCCGGCACCAGCGTCGCGCCCTTGAGGTCGATACGCCACACCAGTTTCCGCGGCCGCTTCTGCCCCTTGGCGAGGATCGCGACGACCTTGCCATAGGGGTCGATCTGCAGCGCCTCGAACCGCACCACCGCGCCCTTGGCGTCGAGCGTGATGCCGTTGACATTGTCAATGATTCCATCGGCCTGGGCAGCGGGTGCGAGCAGCAGGGCGGTGGCGGCGGCAAGCCGCTTGAGGCGCGTGAACATGGGGCGCAGGCATAGGGCCTGTTCCCCTGCTGCGCCAGATGGTCTAGGCGGACAGGATCATGGCTACCAAAGCAGCACCCGCGCCCGCCTCGCTCCCCGTCTCCATCGACGATGTCCGGGCGGCCGCGGCGCGGATTAGCGGTGCGGTGGTGCGCACGCCGACGCTCCACAGCCGCACGCTCTCGCAGCTGACCGGCGCCAACGTGTACCTCAAGTTCGAAAATCTCCAGTTCACCGCCGCCTACAAGGAGCGCGGCGCGCTCAACACGCTGCTCCAGCTCGATGCCGAGGCGCGCGCCAAGGGCGTGATCGCCGCCTCGGCCGGCAACCATGCGCAGGGCCTGGCCTATCACGCGACGCGACTGGGCATCCCCAGCACGATCGTGATGCCCAAGAACACGCCGATCGTGAAGGTCACCCAGACCGAGGGGCATGGCGCGACGGTGGTGCTGCACGGCGAGACCTTCGATGCCGCCTATGCCCATTCCCGGGAACTCGAGGCGGAGAAGGGCTACACCTTCATCCATCCCTTCGACGATCCGCGCGTGATCGCCGGGCAGGGGACCGCGACGCTGGAGCTGCTGGAGGACGTGCCCGGCATCGATACGCTGGTCGTGCCGATCGGCGGCGGCGGGCTGATCTCTGGCGCGTCGGTCGTGGCCAAGGCGCAGGACCGGCCGATCGAGGTGCTGGGCGTGCAGGCCGAGCTCTACCCCTCGATGTACAACCGCGTGCACCACACCGAGATGCCGTGCGCGGGCGATACGCTGGCCGAGGGTATCGCCGTGAAGTATCCCGGCACCATCACCGCAAAGATCGTCGAGGCGCTGGTCGACGACATCGTGCTGGTCGGCGAGCGCCGGCTGGAGGAGGCGGTGAGCCTGCTGCTCCAGATCGAGAAGACGGTGGTGGAAGGAGCCGGCGCCGCGGGCCTCGCCGCGCTGCTGTCGGAGCCCGAGCGCTTCAAGGGCAAGACCGTCGGCACGATCCTGTGCGGCGGCAATATCGACACGCGGCTGCTCGCCAACGTGCTGCTGCGCGATCTTGCCCGCTCGGGCCGTCTCGCGCGCCTGCGCATCCGGCTGCAGGACCGGCCGGGGGCGCTGTTCCATGTCGCGCGGATCTTCCACGAGCAGGGCGTCAACATCATCGAGGTGTATCACCAGCGCGTGTTCACCTCGCTGCCCGCCAAGGGCCTGGTGACCGATATCGAGTGCGAGACGCGCGACCGCAACCATCTCGATCGCCTGATCACCGCGCTGCGCCGGGCGCAGTACGAAGTGAGCATGGTCGAATCCGCCTGATGCGCACGCTCTTCTCGACCCTGCTCTACCAGCAGCCGCTGGGCGACGATGCGCTGATCGCCGATCTCGAAGCCTCGTGCCTGCAACTGGCCGAGGACGACACCGCCGGCCGCCGCTGGTGCCGCGAGAACCACTATCGCGGCTATACCAGCTATGCCTCGCTCGACGACCTGCCGATCCGTGACCCGGCCTTTGCGGACCTGAAGCGGCTGCTCGACAAGCATGTCGCGGCCTTCGCCAAGGCCTGTGCATTCGATCTCGGCGGGCGCAAGCTCAAGCTCGACAGCCTGTGGGTCAATGTGCTCGACGGCAAGGGCGGGCACGGCGCACACATCCATCCGCACAGCGTCGTCTCGGGCACGGTGTACGTAGCGCTGCCTGCGGGTGCGCGCGGCCTCAAGCTGGAGGATCCGCGGCTCGCGATGATGATGGCCGCGCCGACGCGGCTGCCGGACGCGCCCGAGGCTCTGCAGCCCTTCATCGAGGTGGTGCCGGACGTGGGCACGGTGCTGCTCTGGGAAAGCTGGCTGCGCCACGAAGTGCCGCCGGGTTCAGCCAGGGAAAAGCGGATCAGCGTCAGCTTCAACTATCGCTGGTAGGGTCGGATACCGCAGGAAGACAGGGGGAAAGAGGGCGATGGGACTCCAGAACATTGTCGACAGGGTTCTGCTGAAGCTGGTGCGCAATCATGAGGAAAGCGATTTCCTGCGCCGTCGTTTCCAGAAGCTCTACGATATCGAGATCGGCGCCTACAGCTATGGTGCGTTCGATCGCTGGCGGATCGCACCCGGCACGCGCATCGGGCGCTATTGCTCGTTCGCGGGATCGGTGATGGTCATCTCGACCAACCATCCCATGCAGGCCCTGTCGACCCATCCGATCTTCTACCTCAAGAGCCGCGGCGTGATCCCCGAGAATCGCGTGGTGGGACGCCCGACCGTCATCGAGGACGATGTCTGGATCGGGCACCAGGCGATCATCACGCCGGGCTGCAAGCGGATCGGCCGGGGCGCGGTGATCGGTGCGGGGGCAATCGTCACCCGCGACGTGGCACCCTATGCCATCGTCGCCGGCAATCCGGCCAAGCTGATCCGGCATCGCTTTTCGCCGGAGGTGATCGAGGCGCTGGAGCGCACCCGCTGGTGGGAGCTGGATCGCGCCGGTCTGGCGCGCGCCTGCGCCGCGGTGCCGGAATTCGCGCATGAGCCGACTGTCGAGAATGCCGCGGCGTTCGAGCGGGCGGTCGCGGCGGGATAGCGATTGGTTTGTTGGTCCCCTGCGCCTATGTTGGGGGCCAATGGCCAAGCACAGACCCAGCGCGGGACTGCCCACGCGGCAGCAGATTCTCGATTTCATCGCATCCTCCGACACGCCCGCCGGCAAGCGCGAGATCGCCAAGGCGTTCGGGCTGAGTGCGCAGGACAAGATCCTGCTCAAGGCGCTGCTCAAGGACATGAGCGACGAGGGGCTGATCGACGTCGCCCCCGGCCGCGCCTTCCACAAGATGGGCGGCCTGCCCAAGGTAACCGTGCTGCGCATCACCGATGCGGACGGCGACACCACCTGGGCGGTGCCCGAGCGCTGGGAAGCCGAGCATGTGCCAGCACCCCGGCTGCGTGTGCGTGAGATGCGCGGCAAGCGCTCGGCGCTGGGGGTGGGGGACCGCATCCTCGCGCGCACCGAGGAGGCCGGCAACGGCTGGATCGCGCACCCGATGAAGACCCTTGCCCGCGGCGAGGAACTGATGCTCGGCGTGCTCCACGAGGAGGGCGGCAGGCTCTGGCTGCAGGGCGTCGAGAAGAAGGAGCGGCGCAGCTGGCCGGTCTCCGATGCCGGGGGCGCGGAGGTCGGCGACCTGGTGTTGGCCGAGAAGACCGGCCGCCCGCCGCGGATCACTGCCAAGGTGGTCGAGCGGCTGGGCGATCCGTTCGCCCCGCGCAGCTTCTCGCTGATCGCGATCCACCGCCACGGCATCCCCAACGTGTTTTCGGAAGAGCTGCTCGAAGAGGCGGAGCGCGTCGCGCAGCAGCCGCTGGGGACGGACCGCGAGGATCTGCGCCACCTGCCGATCGTCGCCATCGATCCCGCCGATGCGCGCGACCATGACGACGCGGTCTGGGCGACGCCGGACGACGACCCCGCCAACGAAGGCGGCTGGAAGGCGATCGTCGCGATCGCCGACGTGTCCTTCTATGTGCGCCCCGGCTCGCAGCTCGATCGCGAGGCACGCAAGCGGGGCAATTCGGTCTATTTCCCCGATCGCGTCGTGCCGATGCTGCCGGAAGTGCTGTCGGCGGACGTGTGTTCGCTCAAGGAAGGCGTCGATCGCGCAGCGCTCGCCTGCCATCTGCAGGTGACGAAAGGCGGCGCGCTCAAGAGCTGGCGCTTCACGCGGGCGGTCGTGCGGCTCGCGGCGAACATCGCGTACGAAGATGCCCAGGCGGCGATCGACGGCACGCTGGAGCATCCGCTCACCGAGACCGCGCTGCGCCCGCTCTGGGATTGCTGGCATGCGCTCTACGCCGCGCGCGAGAAGCGCGAGCCGCTCGATCTCGATCTGCCCGAGCGCCGCATCGTGCTCGACGAGAAGGGCCGCATCCTCTCGGTCGCCCCGCGCGAGCGGCTCGATGCGCACAAGCTGATCGAGGATTACATGATCGCCGCCAACGTCGCCGCCGCCAAGGCGCTGGAGGCGAAGAAGACGCCGGTGATGTACCGCATCCACGAGCCGCCGGCGCGCGAGAAGCTCACCGCGCTCAAGGAATATCTCAAGACCTTCGAGGTCGAGTTCGCGCTCGGCCAGGTGATCCGCCCGGCGACGTTCAACCGCATCCTCGATCGCATCGGCGAGGAGGATTTCCGCCCGCAGGTGATGGAGCAGGTGCTGCGCACCCAGACCCAGGCCTATTACGGCCCCGAGAATGTCGGCCATTTCGGCCTCGCGCTCGGCTCCTATGCGCATTTCACTTCGCCGATCCGCCGCTACGCCGACTTGATCGTGCACCGCGCCCTGGTCGAGGCCTACCGACTGGGGCCCGGCGGCCTGACGCCCGAAGAGGCGGGCAGCATGGACCGGATCGGCCAGTCGATCAGCCAGCTCGAACGCCGCGCGATGGAGGCCGAGCGCGAGACGATCGACCGCTATGTCGCCGCCTATCTCGCCGCGCATGTCGGCGAGGTGATGGAGGCGCGGATCACCGGCGTCCAGAATTTCGGCTTCTTCGCGACCGTGGAAGGGGTGGGCGGCGACGGCCTGGTCGCCGCGCGGGATCTGGGCGCCGAATATTTCCACTATGACGAGGCCGGCAAGCGGCTGGTCGGCGAGCATAGCGGCGAGCAATTCACGCTCGGCCAGCGGATCGAGCTGCGGCTGGTCGAGGCCAACCCGGTTTCCGGCGCGCTGCGCTTCGAGCTGCCGGACGGCAAGGGCTCGGCCGGCGGGCCCCAGCGCACCGGCCGGCCGGGCAAAGGGGCGCCCAAGCGGGTGATCCACCGCCGCGGGCGTCCGGGCAATATCCGCCACCAGGGCCGCAAGCGTTGAGCCGGGGCGCTGCCGGCCACGGGGCTGGCAGCGCTGTCCAAACATCGTGCAAAGGCGAAACAGCCACGCTACACAGGACTGCGAAGAGCATGATCCAGTGCCGATGTGAACGTTAACGAGGAGTTTCGATGTCCAGCCGCCCGACGATCAAGGAAGTGTCGAAGATCGCGGGCGTGTCGTTCAAGACCGTCTCCCGGGTGCTCAACAACGAGAAGCATGTCAGCGAGGAGACGCGGCGCCGCGTCGAGGAAGTGGTGGCGCAGCTCAATTTCCGTCCCAGCCATGCCGCGCGTACGCTGGCCGGGCGGCGATCCTTTCAGGTCGCACTGCTCTACGACAATCCCAGCCCCTATTATGTGTTCCACATCCAGTCCGGCGCGCTGGAGCGCTGCCATGAGCTCGGCTATCGCCTGCTCATGCAGCCGGTGGAAAGCGGGGCGCCCGATCTGGTGCCCGACGTGCTGGCGCTGGTCGACGAGGCGCACCTCGACGGGCTGATCCTCTCCCCGCCGCTTACCGAGATGCCCGAGCTGATCGAGGCGCTCGACAAGCGCAAGCTGCCCTATGTCCGCATCGCGCCGGGCCTGCGCAAGGGCCACGGGCTGGCGACGACGATGGACGACGTTGCGGCTGCGTGCGAGATCACCCGCCATCTGGTCGATCTCGGCCACCGTGCGATTGCCTTTATCAGCGGGCCGGAAAGCCATGTCTCGTCCGCCGATCGCCTTGCCGGCTATCGGCAGGCGCTCGAGGCGGGGGGCATCGCCTTCGATCCGGCACTGGTGATCGCAGGCGACTACAGCTTCCAATCGGGCGGCGCGGCGGCCCGCGCACTGCTCGCGCGCAAACCACGGCCGACCGCGATCTTCGCGGGCAATGACGACATGGCGGCCGGCGCGCTCGCGGCGGCGCACGAGGCGGACATCGCCGTGCCGGAGGCGCTGTCGATCGCGGGCTTCGACGATTCCGATCTCGCGCGCGCGGTGTGGCCGCCGCTCACCACCATCCGGCAGCCCGTGCGGGAGCTCGCCTATGCGGCTGCGGACCTGATGCTGGCGGGCAATGCCGTCACGCCGCAGGTGATGCTCGACCACGAACTGAAGGTCCGCGCGACCACCGGGCCCGCGCCGAAGGGCTGATCCCGTCACGCCTGCTCTCCTTCGCCGGGGCAGGGCCACGGCATTCCTCACATTGCTTCGTCATCCCCGCGAAGGCAGGGATCCATTCGCGCTGATGCTGCAGTTCTTTCTTCAAGCGGTGAGGGCAATGGATTCCCGCCTTCGCGGGAATGACGATGGACGTCTAAGATGCCGCGTCCCATCCCGCGCTGGCACAGCGTTAACCATGCTTGCCGCTGGCCGAAATCCTAAACGGCGCGTTAACCTTGCGCCATGCCGCAGCCCTTTGCCCTTCGAGGCGCTCGCCGCCATCCGTTCCGCCGCCACGTGCGGCAGGTGATCGCGCGCCAGCGCAAGGCAAGCGAGGACGGCGACGTGAAGCTCTTCGCGCTGAGCTTCACGGCCTTCTTCGTCTGCTTCTACACGTTCCTGCTGTAGCCGGCGTCAGTTCGGGCAGGTGTCGCCCGAACGCGGCACATCGCCTTCCTTGTGGAGCTTGCGGGCGCACCAGGCCGAGGCCAGCGCCAGCGCCGCCACTACCCAGAGCGAGTCCTCGACATTCACGCCCGGGATGCGGGTGAAGCCGAAGATGCCGACCGAGCCGATCACCATCGCGCCCGAATTGACGACGTTGTTCGCCGCCACCGTACGCGCCGTCTGCGACTTTTCCACCGTGGTGGTGAGGAAGGCATAGAGCGGCACCACGAACATGCCGCCGGTGGTGGCGATAAGAACAAGGTCGCCCAGCGCGTGCCATGCGGCGGGCATCTGGATGAAGTCCATCGTCTTCAGCAGCGGGCCGTCATGCACCGGCCAGTATTTGGCGGTGAAGTGGAAATCGACGACGAATGCCGTCATCGCCAGCACCGAGGGCACGCAGTACCGCGCCGAGACATTGCCCTTGAGCAGCTTGTTGATGATCACCGATCCGATCGCGATGCCGATCGAGAAGATGCCGAGGAACACGCTCGCCACGTCCTTCTGGGCGTGGAAGACGTTCTTCACCAGCGGCGGGAACAGCACGCCCAGCACCGCCGCGATCGACCAGAACACGCTGATCGATACGATCGCGAGGAACAGCCGGCGGATGTGCATCGTCGCCGAGATCAGCCGGGCTGAGGCTCGGAAGATGTTGAGGTCGATGTCCAGATGGGTGAGCGGCGGCGCCGGGGGGATCTGCAGCGAGGCGATCCAGCCGATCAGCGCAACGCCGACGACCGCGAAGGCGGCGGCATGGGCGCTGATCAGGCCGCCGGCGATGGTGCCGAACAGGATCGCCACATAGGTGCCGGCCTCGATCATGCCGGTGCCGCCCAGCACATCGTCTTCCGCGAGGTGCTGTGGCAGGACGGCATATTTGATCGGGCCGAAAAAGGTCGAATGAATGCCCATGCCGACAAGCGCCACCAGCATCAGCGGCAGGCTCTTCAGGAAGATACCCGCTGCGCCGACCAGCATGATGCCCACCTCGGCGGCCTTGATGATCCGCATGATCTTGGCCTTGTCATGCGTATCGGCGAGCTGGCCGGCAAGGGCCGAGAAGAGGAAGAAGGGCAGGATGAAGATGCCGGTGGCGATCGCGCTGAACTGCGTCTCCTGCTCCACCGAGTTGAAGATCTGGTAGGTCGCGAAAAAGATCATCGCGTTCTTGAAGAGGTTGTCGTTGAACGCTCCCAGGAACTGCGTGATGAAGAGGGGCAGGAACCGGCGCTCCTTCATGAGCCCGAGCGCACCGATCATTCGATAAAAGCTCCCCTGCTGCGGTATTCCGCATCGTGAAGGGTGGGCATACCGGGGGCCGCGCGCCGCTTCAATGGATTAATCGGACAGGGAGGACCGGGGATGGACGACGAGGCACGGGAACGGCGCGTGGCACCGCAGGCGGTACCGGCGGGGTTGGCGCCGCATGTCGCGGATCGGACGTGGTTCCGCGACGCGGTGGGCGAGTCTGGCTGCGCGGTGTTTCGGCTGGCCCGGGAGGGCGACGACGACCGGTACCTCAAGGTCGGCCGGGGCTCGCAGCTTGGCGATCTGGTCGACGAGATGACGCGGCTGCGCTGGCTGGAGTCTTATCTGCCCGTGCCGACGCTGATGGGGTTCGCGATCGAGGAGGGGGCTGGCTGGATGGTCACGTCGCGGATGGCAGGCCGAACCGCGTACCAGATCCTTGAAGCAGCGCCCGAGCAGGCGCCCGCGCTCGCCGGAGCGCTGGGGCTATTCCTCCGGCGGCTGCACGGCATTCCGGTCGAGCGCTGCCCGTTCAACGCCGATCATCGGCTGCGGCTGGCGGCGGCGAAGGACCGGCTCGACGCCGGGCTGGTCGCGGAGGACGAGTTCGACGAGGCCCGGCAGGGCATGTCAGCGCGGGCCGTGTGGGAAGAAATGCTGGCCGCGCTGCCACCGGGGTTCGATCATGTGGTGACGCATGGCGACTTCTCGCTCGACAATCTGTTCGTCGTGGACGGTGCGGTGACCGGCTGTATCGATCTGGGGCGCGTCGGCATCGCCGATCCCTGGCAGGATCTCGCCATCCTGTGGCATTCGCTGGCGGAATTCGGCGCGGAAGCGCCGCGGCGCATGCTGGCGGCCTATGGCATCGCCCTCGATCCGGCGAAGCTCGACTTCCATCTGCGGCTGGATGAATTCTTCTGATTGTGCGGGCCTTTGGGCCTCCCTTGTGGCGTTTCGCGGTGCTAGGGGATGGGCGATGTTGACGTTGCCGAACATTCTCACCTTGTCGCGCATCTTCGCGGTGCCGCTGCTGGTGGGCTTTCTGTGGTGGCCGCACTGGGCGCCCGGATTTGCGATCGCCTTCGCGCTCTACTGCCTCATGGGCATCACCGACTATTTCGACGGCTATCTCGCCCGGGCACAGGGGACGGTGTCGAAACTCGGTGTGTTTCTGGACCCGATCGCGGACAAGATCATGGTCGCCGCGGTGATCCTGATCCTGGTCGGCAAGGGGGTGATCGCCGACTGGCACATCATCGCCGCGCTGGTGATCCTGCTGCGCGAAATCGCCGTGTCGGGCCTGCGCGAGTTTCTCGGCGGCATCCAGGTCTCGGTGCCCGTGTCGCGGCTGGCCAAGTGGAAGACGACGCTGCAGCTGGTGTCGCTGGGCGCGCTGATCCTGTCCGGCGCGGTACCCGAATGGGGCTGGGTGCTGCTGGTCGGGCTGGTGACGCTGTGGGGCGCGGCGGTGCTGACCGCGATCACCGGCTGGGACTATCTCCGCGTCGGCCTGAGCCATATGGACAGCTGATGGCGATCTCGATGCTCTATTTCGCCTGGGTGCGCGAGGCCGTCGGGACCGGCGAGGAGCAGGTCGACCCACCCGAAGCAGTGCGCAACGTCGCCGATCTGATCGACTGGCTGTCGCAGCGCAGCGCCGGCCACGCCGCCGCCTTCGCCGAGCCGGCGAAGCTGCGCGCGGCGATCGACCAGCGCTTCGTGCCGCTGGACGCGCTGCTCGAGGACGCGCGCGAGGTCGCGATCTTTCCGCCGGTGACGGGCGGATGATCCGCGTCTCGGTCGATCCCGCGCCGATCGAACTCGCCGTCGAGGTTGCGGCCCTGGAGGAACGCGGCGCTGGCGGTGTCGCCACCTTCACCGGCGTGGTGCGCACCGATGACGGCGTCGAGGCGCTCGAGCTCGAACATTATCCCGGCATGACCGAGGCGGCGCTCTGCACGCTGGCCGAAGCGGCGATCGATCGCTGGAACCTGCTTGGCGTCACCATCGTCCACCGCGTTGGCAAGATGACCGCGGGCGAGCGGATCGTCTTCGTCGGCACCGCGGCGGCGCACCGGCGCGAGGCGCTGGAGGCCTGCGCCTATCTGATCGACCGGCTCAAGACCGACGCGCCCTTCTGGAAGCGCGAATGGCTGGCCGGCGGCACGCGCTGGGTGGAACCGCGCAGCACCGATGCGGAGGCTGCTGCCGGCGGGGCGTAGCTGTCCCGGATCTCGCATGACATCGACGCACAAATGAAAACTTCATCCTCGTCGGCGATCGTCGAGTAGCGGGAATACAATTCTGGCGAGGCCAGCTTTCGCTTACGCGCGTGCCTGCGTCAGCACGTCGGCCAGCAGCCGGAAATCGCGCTCCCGGGGCGACGCCTTGCGCCAGACCAGCGCGATGTTGCGCGAGGCGTTGGCCGAATCCAACGGGCGCGCCTTGACCGAGGTGTGCTCCAAAATGCCCGCATCCACCGCCATCTCCGGCAGCATCGTCACGCCCAGGCCGTTGTCGACCATCTGCACCATGGTGTGGAGCGAGGTGCCCAGCATCGTCGCCTCGGCGCGGAGTTCGGGGCGATTGCAGGCGGCCAGCGCATGATCCTTCAAGCAGTGCCCGTCCTCGAGCATCAGCAGCCGCGTCTCGTCGATCGCATCGGGATGGATGGCGGGCGTGGGGTCCATCTCGCCGTCGCGGAAGGCGACGAACAGCCGGTCGTCAAACAGCCGCGCGCTCTCCACGTCGCCGCACGAGAAGGGCAAAGCGAGCAGCACGCAATCGGTACGGCCATGGCTCAGCGCCTCGCAGGCCTGGCCGCTGGTTTCCTCGCGCAGATAGAGCTTGAGGTCGGGATATTGCTGGCGGAGCCGCGGCAGGATGCGCGGCAGCAGGAACGGCGCGATGGTGGGGATCACGCTCATCCGCATCTCGCCCGAGAGCGGGCGGCCGGCGGCGCGGGCGAGATCGCCCAGTTCGTCCGCCTCGCGCAGCACGCGGCGGGCCTTTTCCACGATCCGCTCGCCGAGCGGCGTGAAGCGGACAACGCGCCGGGTACGCTCGACCAGCACGACGCCGATCAGCGTCTCGAGTTCACGGATACCGGCGGACAGGGTTGACTGGGTGACGAAGCAGGCTTCCGCGGCACGGCCGAAATGGCCGGCATCATTGAGCGCCACCAGATATTGCAGCTGCTTGAGGGTAGGGAGGTAGGTTTGCGCCACTGATCGCCTCTCTCGATTGTCGGCTGGGTATATAGTGGCGTTTTCGAACATGGGAAGCGAAGCGGCAAAAAGCGCTCCCCTCCCGCTTGCAGGCGGGAGGGGAGCATGGCTCAGGCGGCAACAGCCTGAAGTTCTTCTTCCGGCAGGCGGATCATGTAGTCGAACGCCGAGAGCGCTGCGGTCGAACCCGCGCCCATCGCGATCACGATCTGCTTGTACGGCACGGTGGTGCAGTCGCCCGCCGCGAAGATGCCGGGCTGGCTGGTCTCGCCGCGCGCATCGATCTCGATCTCGCCACGCGGGGTGAGCGCCACCGCGTCCTTCAGCCACTCGGTGTTGGGCACCAGGCCGATCTGGACGAAGATGCCTTCCAGCGCGATGTCGTGCTCGGCACCGCTGTTGCGGTCCTTGTAGCTGAGGCCCGACACCTTCTCGCCGTCGCCGTTGACGCGGGTGGTCATCGCCGAGGTGAGGATCTTCACGTTGGGCAGGCTGGCGAGCTTGCGCTGCAGCACCGCATCGGCGCGGAGCTGGCTGTCATACTCGATCAGCGTGACGTGCGCGACGATGCCGGCCAGGTCGATCGCGGCCTCGACACCCGAGTTGCCGCCGCCGATCACCGCGACGCGCTTGCCCTTGAACAGCGGGCCGTCGCAGTGCGGGCAATAGGCCACGCCCTTGTTCTTGTACTCGTCCTCGCCCGGCACGTTCATCTGCCGCCAGCGCGCGCCGGTGGAGAGGATGACCGCCTTGGCCTTCAGGCTCGCGCCGTTCGCCAGCATCACTTCGTGCAGGCCGCCCTCGCGCTTCGCCGGGATCAGCTTCTCGGCGCGCTGCAGGTTCATGACGTCGACGTCGTAATCCTTCACATGCTGCTCGAGCTGGGCGACCAGCTTGGGGCCCTCGGTGTGCGAGACCGAGATGAAGTTCTCGATGCCCATCGTGTCGAGCACCTGGCCACCGAAGCGCTCGGCCGCAACACCCACGCGGATGCCTTTGCGCGCCGTGTAGATCGCCGCAGCGGCGCCGGCCGGACCACCGCCGATGATCAGCACCTCGAACGGGTCCTTGCTCTTGATCTTCGCGGCCGCGCGGGCTTCGGCGCCGGTGTCGATCTTGGCGACGATCTGCTCCAGGTCCATCCGGCCCGAGGCGAAGGGCTCGCCGTTCAGGTAGACGGTCGGCACGGCCATGACCTTGCGGCCCTCGACCTCTTCCTTGAACAGCGCGCCGTCGATCGCGACGTGGCGGATATTGGGGTTGAGCACCGCCATCAGGTTCAGCGCCTGCACCACGTCCGGGCAGTTCTGGCACGACAGCGAGAAATAGGTCTCGAAGCTGAACTCGCCGTCGATGTTGCGAACCTGCTCGATCAGGTCCTGCGCCGCCTTGCTCGGGTGGCCGCCGACCTGGAGCAGGGCGAGCACCAGCGAGGTGAACTCATGGCCCATCGGGATGCCGGCGAAGCGCACGCCGATATCGGTGCCCTTGCGGCGGATCATGAAGCTGGGCTTGCGCTTGTCGTCGGCGTGGACGAGGTCGATCTTGTCGGAAAGCGCGGCGATGGCCGCCAGCAACTCGCCCAGCTCGCGCGACTTGGCGTCCTCGCCCAGGCTGGCGACGAGCTCGATCGGCTCGCGGATGTTCACGAGATAGCCCTTGAGCTGCTGCGTCAGATTGGCGTCGAGCATGGGGAAACTCCTGTGTGTCTCACTAAAACGGCCCGGAGCGGAGGGGGGATCCGCTCCGGGCCGCGATCGGCGCCCGCGTTGGGGGGCAGGGGCAGGCGCCGTATTACTAGGTCCTTCCCAGTATCGGGAAGATGACCTTTAGATCTTGCCGACCAGGTCGAGCGACGGCGCGAGGGTCTCGGCGCCTTCTTCCCACTTGGCGGGGCAGACTTCGCCCGGGTGGGCTGCGACATACTGCGCTGCCTTGATCTTGCGGAGCAGTTCCTGTGCGTTACGACCGACGCCTTCCGAAGTGATCTCCATGATCTGGATCACGCCGTCGGGATCGACGACGAAGGTGCCGCGGTCGGCCAGGCCCTGGCCCGCGCGCAGGACGTCGAAGTTGTTCGAGATGGTGTGGTTCTGGTCGCCCAGCATGTAATAGTTGATCTTGCCGATCGCGGGCGAGGTGTCGTGCCATGCCTTGTGGCTGAAGTGAGTGTCGGTCGAGACCGAGTAGACTTCGACGCCCATGCCCTGCAGGGTCGGGTAGATATCGGCCAGGTCTTCCAGCTCGGTCGGGCACACGAAGGTGAAGTCCGCCGGGTAGAAGAAGAAGACCGCCCACTTGCCCTTAACGTCGGCGTCGGTGACTTCGACGAACTTGCCTTCCTTGTAGGCCTGTGCGGTGAACGGCTTGATGGTGCTGCCGATAAGAGCCATGAGTCTTGTTCCTCCAGAACGGGGGTTGCTGTTGCGAAGCCGGATATAGGCGGCTGAAACGCGTCTGTGAAATTGGAAGACCCGCTTGGGGTGATCGAGTATATCACTCAGTGAGCGGCTACTGATCGACAATTGCGGCGGGAGCGCGCGGATATGGGGCGAGAGGCATCCACCTTTGCGGTGATCGGCGCGGAATGCGGCACGGTGACCGTGCTGCTGGAGGCGGATATACTCGTGGTGCGCGGCCCGATCCGGCGCCGATATGCACGCTGCGACCTTGTAGACGTGCGTGCGGAGCAGGGGGAGCTACGGTTCCGGTGCGGCGACGAAGCCGCGGCGCTCAGCCTGGGCGAGCCTGCTTCCAGCCGCTGGGTCGACGCGATAGCGCGCCCCTTGCCGTCGTTGCGCGACAAGCTGGGTCTATCGGGACTCGCCCTGGTGCTGGGCGATTGCGAGGACGCTGCGTTGGGGGCCGCACTGGAAGGGCGGACGACCGCGGATCCCGCCGCCGCCTGCATGATCATCGCGCGCATCGAGACCGAGGCCGATCTGGACATCGCCCGCACGCTGCCGGGGCGGTTGCCGATCTGGACGGTCTACCGGAAGGGCAAGGGCGTGTGCTTCGGCGACTCGGCGATACGCCAGTCGATGCGCGCGGCAGGGTATCGCGACAGCAAGTCCTGTGCGGTGTCCGAGCGATGGACCGCGACCCGCTATACCAAAGCAGACTGAGCACGGGCTCAGGCGGCGGCGGTTGTCGCGATCGACTCGGCTTCGCCGAGGGCGCGGCGGCCAGCGGCGAGGGGCATCGATGGGGCGAGCGGAGCGCGCGACAGCCAGCGACGCGACGCATCTCTCGCGGGCGTCTCGATCCAGCGATAGGTCGCGGCTGCGCAGAGGATCACCACGCCGAGCAGCACGAACGCCAGCAGATCGGGGGCGAATGTCAGCACCTTGACGGTGCCGCCTGCGCCGAAGGCGGTGTCGACGAGCGGTCGGTGCACCAGGCGCCCCGCCACGGCCAGTGCATCCAGCCCGCGTGCCAGGACCAGCGTGTGGATCATGTAGATCGAATAGGACAGGCTGCCCACCAAGGTGAACGGGCGGGTCTTGAGAAGCCGGCTGACCGCGCCACCTTCGGCTGCGAACAGGAACACCGAGCCGCCGAACAGGAGCGGTGCGAGCAGCGGCAGCCCGCCCGCGGCGACCATCGCGACGCAGCACGTGACGGCGGCGAGTTCGAGCAGGCTGGCCATCGCAAAGCCCAATGCCGGCTTGCCCGTTGAAGAGAACAGCGCCCAGGCAAGCAGGCCGATCGAAAAGCCCAGAACGCAGCGCGCAAAGGCATAGGCCGTCGCCGGATCCCATGCCGAGGGTCCGGCAAGGAAGAGAAAGAGCGCGGCACCGGCAGCGAGACCCGCCACGAGCCAGAGCCCGCGCGACGGCATCGCGCGCAGGACGAGGGCGACGAGCAGATAGGTCCAGATCTCGGCGGCGATGCTCCAGCTCGGGCCGTTCCAGACGATGTTGGGATAGCCGGCGAAGATTTGCACGAGGGCGAGGCTGCTCGCCAGCGCCGGAAGCGTGCGGGGCTCCGCAAAGGGAGCGCGTGCGCTCAGCCCCCCGGTCCCGACCAGCGCGCCTGCAATCTCGAGGGCGAGCAAGGCGAGGAGCACGGCAAGATGCAGCGGATAGATGCGCCCGAGCCGCAACAGCATGAAGCGGCGCACGGAATAGCCGCTGCCAAGGCGCTCCAGATACCCGCAGCCGATCACGAAGCCGCTAAGGACGAAGAAGAAGTCCACGAACATCCATCCGTGCTGAACCAGCGCGGCGTTCGTGACGATGCCGGTAGATCGTAAGTGAAACAACACGATCATGCACGCGCAGATGCCGCGCAAGCTGTCGAGCGCGTCGAAATGCTGCGACGGATGCGCTGCCTTCCCCCCGACGACGGCAAGATGTTCCATCGATGCTGCCCCTGCGCGCAAGGCTCGTCTTCATCGGTGCGGGTCACGTCTGGTCGGAGCCGAATATGGTCGCGCAAGATCTAAGCGACTTTCAGTATGGCTGGTGCAGCAGAAAGCTCCATTCCGGTTCGGGATCGGCGCTTCCGGTCGAAGCCGTGGGAACGATGCTTGCCAGCCGTCCGGGCATGATCCGCCTGCGACGCGCGGCGCTGGGCTCCGCCCTCGCTATTCCGTCAGACGAGTGCCCGATACAGGCTGAACGCGCTCGTCGCCGTCAGCACCACGCCCACCAGGCTGAGCAGCAGCCGCGTCGGAATGCGCTTGGCGAACATCGCGCCGAACGGCGCGGCGATCACGCCGCCGGCCAGCAGTCCCAGCACCGGATGCCAGAAATCGGGCGTGAAGCCCTGCGCGCCGATGTGGAATAGGAAAGTCGCCGAGATGGTCAGCGTCAGGAAGAACTCGGTGGTGTTGACCGTGCCGATCGTCGTGCGCGGCTGCGCACCCTGGACGAGCAGGTTGCTGGTCACCACCGGCCCCCAGCCGCCGCCGCCGGCAGCATCGAGGAACCCGCCGGCAAGCCCCAGCGGCTCCACGATCTTCGGCTCGCGCTGCTGCGGTGCGAATCGGATCGCGCGGAACAGCAGATACAGGCCGATCGCCGAGAGATAGGCCATCACGAACGGCCGCGTCACCGAGGCATCGAGCGCGGTCAGCACATAGGCGCCCAGCACGCCGCCGATGATGCCGGGGACCAGCAGCCGCGCAAACAGCCGCCAGTTGACGTTGCGATGAAGGACATGGCTGAGGCCGGACACGCCGGTGGTCATCGTCTCCACCAGATGCACGCCCGCAGAGGCGGTGGCGGGCGCGATGCCCAGCACGCTCACCAAGAGGGTGCTGGAAATCACGCCGAAGGCCATGCCGAGCGCACCGTCCACCAGCTGCGCGGCGAAGCCCACCGCAACATAGGGCAGCATCTCGGCCAGCGTGATTCCTGCGAACATCGATGCCCCTGTTGCGATTGACCGGGGGCGTGGAATGGCGGCTTTCGGAAATTCCTACAACCCCGATAGTCATTACGGTACGCATCCCGGGCCGGGGCGGGCGCTGGAAATCCGGGGAGCGCGCTCCTATTTCGCCTCCGATTAAGGGGTCCGGCCATGTTCCAACGTCTGAAGGACTATCTCGATTCGATCCGCGCGCGTGATCCCGCGCCGCGGAGCCGGTTCGAGATCCTGCTATACCCAGGCGTATGGGCGCTGGGCTACCACCGCATCGCGCACGCGCTGTTCCGCCGGCGGTGGTTCTTCCTCGCCCGCCTGGTCAACCACTGGTCACGCTGGATGACCGCGATCGATATCCATCCGGGTGCGACGATCGGCCGCAACTTCTTCATCGACCATGGCTTCGTCGTGATCGGCGAGACCGCGCTGATCGGCGACAATGTCACCATCTACCAGTGCGTGACGCTGGGCGGCACCAGTCCGGACAATGGCGTGGGCGGCAAGCGCCACCCGACGCTGCTAGACGGTGTGATCATCGGTTCGGGCGCGCAGGTGCTCGGCCCGATCACCGTCGGCCAGCGCGCGCGGATCGGTGCCAACGCGGTCGTTACCAAGGATGTCGCGCCCGGTGCGGTGATGGTGGGCATTCCGGCCAAGCCGACGCTGGTCGAGGCCGGGGCCTGGCAGAAGGATTTCGTGCCCTATGGAACCCCCTGCAGCGACGTTTTCGATCCCGCCACGCAGAAGCTCGAACTCATGCGCTGTGAGATCGAGACGCTGCGCAAGCGGCTCGACAGCATGATCGCCGAGCGCGATGCCGCGGCCCAGCTTCGCGACCGGGCCTGATGGGAACCGTCACCCCGCTGCCGATCAGCCGCCCGGGACAAGTCGGTTTCGATCGCCTCGAACTTAATCGCATCCTCGATCTTTACGGCCGGATGGTCGCGGCGGGGCACTGGCGTGACTATGCGATGCAGTTCGACAAGGACGTGGCGGTGTTCGCGGCCTTCCGGCGCGCGGCCGAGCGGCCGGAATATCGGATCGAGAAGCGTCCCGCGCTGCGCAACCGCCAGGGCATGTGGGCGCTGATCAACGAAAGCGGCGCGGTGCTCAAGCGGGGGCAGGAACTGGGGCCTGTGCTGGCGCCGGTCGAGCGCCGGCTGATGAAGCTGGTCGAGGAATAGACCCGGAAATGCGTCTCCTCCCCCGGCGGGGGAGGAGATCGATCTGCCTTCAAGCCAGTGCGCCCTGCTGCGTCGGCGGGAGCCGCCGGGCGAAATCGCCCAGCACCCCCACCGCTGCGCGGCGCATCGGGTGCCAGAAGGCCGACAGGGTCAGCAGCGCGGAGCCGATCACCAGCCCGGTGAATGCGGCGCTGAGTTCCACCGCGCCGCTCTGGTGGAACAGCGAGTAGAGCGCCCACAGCACATAGGCGAGACTGGATACGAGCAGCGCGCGGCGATCCACTGCGAGCGCGACGAAGGCAAAGAACAGGTAGAGCGCGAACACGATGGCGGCCATCGGCGCGCCGATCTCGCCGTCGAACACGCCGAGCATGTGGAACACCGGGTGCGCGATCAGCGGCGCGGCGGCCAGGTGCAGCCAGAAGGCGACGTCGGAGCGGCGGGTGCGGCGCTCCAGATCGCTCATGTCCCAGCGCATCGCCGCGATGAAGGTGCCGATGCCGCCGACCAGCAGGATCGCGTTCACCCATTCCTTCGCGGCCGGGATCAGCGAGAGGATCAGGCCAACCGACACGCCGACCACGGCCAGCGCGCCGGCCGCCACGGTGATCGGCACCATGAAACGGCGCCAGTGCACCCATGCGGCGATTGCGGTCAGCGTGCCGGCAAGGGCGGCGATCACCCCGGCAATCCGCTCGCGCTGCGCTTCGGTGGTGATGTGGAAGGCGGATTCGATCCAGGGGATGTTGATCGCGATGAGCCCTGCGATCGTGGCCCCGGCTCCGCCGACGAAACCGAGCAGCAGCAGGATGGAGGGGAGGGCGAGCCGGCGACGGGCCGTGAAATATTCGGCCAGCATCCAGCTGGTCGCCGCGACGGCCGCACCGCCGCCGATCAGGTTGGCGCCGACGATGCGCGGCTCGGAGCCGCCGCCGACGATCGACTGCACGAGCGTGCCGCCCAGCTTGCCGATCGCCAGCAGGATCAGTGCCGCCGCGATGGTAACGAAGATGTCGTTGAACCCGCTCAGCAGCCGGAAATGCTCTTCATCCACCGCCGGGGTCGCCCGGCTGGCGGCAACGTGATTGCGGAATGCCGAGGCGGCCTCGGGGGTGAGTGCCCCGGCCTCCACGGCGCTTGCCAGTTCGCTTTCGCTGTACATCGGCCATCCTCCTTCGAAGCCGGGAGGATGTCACATGTGTATTGCTGATGCAATACGGTGCGGCACGGAGGTCAGCGCTGCAATTTGCTCAGGATCGCCATGGTCTGTTCGGCGCCCGAGCCGGGGACGATCTCGCCGGTGCGGTCGATAATCTGCGCCCATTGCGCGGCGACCGCCTCGGGGGTGTCTTCGGCCAGCACCGCGCCCGGGGTGAGCGTGACATAGGCGGCCTGCACGACGCCCGCGCCCGCGCCGACGATCATGTTGCTGGGCGCGTCCTGCGACACCAGGAAGAGTGCGGCGGGTGCGACATGCTCGGGCGCGAAGGCGGCGAAGGCGGCTTCGGGAAACAGGCCCTCGGTCATCCGCGTGCCCGCCACCGGCGCGATGGTGTTGACCCGGATATCGTGCTTGGCGCCCTCCAGGTGCAGCGTCTTGGTAAGGCCGGCGAGCCCGAGCTTGGCGGCACCGTAATTTGCCTGGCCGAAATTGCCGAACAGCCCGGTGGAAGAGGCGGTCATCAGGATGCGGCCATAGCCCTGCTCCCGCATCGTTTCCCACACGGCCTTGGTGGCGTTGGCCGAGCCGATCAGGTGGACGTCGACCACGAAGGCGAAGTCCTCCGGCGTCATTTTGGCGAAGCTCTTGTCGCGAAGCACGCCGGCATTGTTGATCAGGATGTCGATCCGGCCCCAGCGCGCCTTGGCGGCGTCCGCCATGGCGACCATCGCGGCGGCATCGGTGACGCTGCCGCCATCGGCGATCGCCTCGCCCCCCAGCGCCTCGATTTCGGCGACCACGGCGCGCGCGGCGTCGGAATGGCCCGATCCGTCGCGGCTCGCGCCAAGGTCGTTGACGACCACCTTCGCTCCCCGCCGGGCGAGTTCGAGCGCATAGGCGCGACCGATCCCGCCGCCGGCACCGGTGACGATGGCGACGCGATCATCGAAGCTAATAGACATGAAAAAGGCTCTCCGAAGACATTCGTTCGGGAGAGCCTAGGGGAGTGGGCATTGCCTGCCAATCCGGCTCCCCTCCCGCTCGGGGAAGGGAGCCGGACCTGCAACAGGGATTACTTGCCGCCGCGCTGGCGACAATGATCCTTCACGGTACGCGAGCAGAGCGGGTAGCTGGCCGGATCGGCAGGTGGCGGCGGCGGGGCGGCCATTGCCGTAGCCGGCGCTGCACCCGCGGCGGGCGGCGGCGGAGGCGGGGGCGGCGCACCCGGCGTCATCGCGGTGCCCGGCGGCGGGGGCGGCGGCGGCGCCATCCCGGCGCCCGGCGTGGGCGGGGGCGGCGGTGGCGGCGAAGCTTCGCCCGCGCCCATGGTGCCGGCCGGCGGCGGCGGGGGCGGCGGTGCGGCGGGATCGGTCTGCGGCGTCGTCTGGCCCGGCATCGGGGGCTGCGTCTGGGTCTGGTCCTGCGTGGTCTGTGCCGGCATATCCTGCGCGATGGCAGTGCCGCTCAGCGCGAGCGCCGAGGCGAGAAGCATCCACTTCATTGGTGCACTCCTTACTTCATCAATTGCCGAGGTGCGAACGTCCGCAGTTAGCGTTTTGTTGCACCGGTGTTTCCGGCAAGCGTGATTCTGCAAGGGGTTGGCGGGAGCGGCGAGGGCGGTATCGCCCGCCGACGCCGTCCCGATCAGCCGGCGATCAGCGGCTGCCGCGCTGGATGCATTCGTCGGCCTGGCCGTTCGTGCACAGCGGATAATGGGCGCGAGGCGCCGGCGGTGGGAAGGCCTCGCTCGGCGTCAGCGGATTGGCGTGGAAGACCACCCTGTCGCCCGGCTGCGGGGCGCCGTTCGCCCACATGGTGGCGGGGGCATAGCCGCCCGGTTGGCTGGCAGTGTTCATCGCGGCGGGGGCGGTCTGGGCAAGGGCCGGGCTGGCGAGTGTCAACGCGGCTGCAAGTGCAATCAGCTTCATTCGCTGTCTCCTGCAAGGCTACACGGGTGTGCAATCTCACACCCGGTATGCAGAACGAAGCGCTTGCGGGAAGTTTCCGACGAACCGCGGAGCTTGGCAAAAGTTCCGCGGTTCATCGTGCGTACAGGTCAGTTCCCCGCGTCAAGCGCGTATCCCGCCGAGCGCACCGTGCGGATGATGTCCGGCCGGTTGCCCTTGTTGATCGCCTTGCGCAGGCGGCGGATGTGGACGTCCACCGTGCGCGACTCGATGTCGCTGTCATGCCCCCATACCGCGTCGAGCAGCCGCTCGCGCGAGAACACCCAGCCCGGATGCTCGAGGAAATGCTTGAGCAGGCGAAACTCGGTCGGCCCCAGCTGGATCACCTCGCCGCCGCGACGGACCTTGTGGCCTACCGTGTCCATTTCGATATCCGAATAGGTAAGCGCCTCCCCCGCCAGCGCCGGCCGCACCCGCCGCAGCACCGCGCCGACCCGGGCGACGAGTTCGCGCGGCGAGAAGGGCTTGGTGACATAATCGTCGGCGCCGGTCTCAAGGCCGCGGACGCGGTCTTCCTCTTCGCCGCGCGCGGTCAGCATGATGATCGGCACGTTCGCCGTCTCGGGCATGCGGCGCAGGCGGCGGCATACCTCGATGCCGGAAAGCCCCTCGACCATCCAGTCGAGCAGCACGATGTCCGGCGTCGCCTCCTTGGCGAGGAGCAGCGCTTCCTCGCCATCGGGGGTGTGCTTCACTTCATAGTCTTCGCGCTTGAAATGCCAGGTGACGAGCTCCGCGATCGCGGCATCGTCTTCCACCAGCAGCATCTTTACCCGTGCCATATATTCCCCTCAGCTCCCGCTGCCTTCGCCGGCTTCCGCTTCGGCGAGATACTGCCCGGTCGCGGCAAAATAGACCATCTCGGCGACGTTGGTTGCGTGGTCGCCGATCCTCTCCAGATTCTTGGCGACGAACAGCAGGTGCGCGACCTGGCTGATCGTGCGCGGATTTTCGACCATGAAGGTCACCAGCGTGCGGAAGATCGAATCGTAGAAGTCGTCCAGGGCATTGTCGCTGGCATGGACTTCGGCCGCCGCCTTGGCGTCGCGCGCCGAAAAGGCATCGAGCGCCGCGCGCACCATGTCGGCGGCGAGCTGGCCCATCGCGGGCAGGATCGAGACGGCCTCGATCCGCTCCTCGCCCTCGGCATGGATCATCGGCACGCGCTTGGCGATGTTCTTTGCATAGTCGCCGATGCGTTCGATCACCGCGGCGATCTTCATCGCGGCGATCACCTCGCGCAGGTCGTCAGCCATCGGCGCGCGCAGCGCAATCACGCGGACGACGAGCTTTTCCAGCTCCGCCTCCATCGCGTCGATCTGCTTGTCCTTCTTACGCACGGTCTTGGCCAGCGCCTCGTCGCCGCGCTGCAGCGCCTTCATCGCGTCGTAGATCGCCTGCTCGGCAAGCCCGCCCATCTGCGAGATCAGCGCGCGCAGCTGGCTGATGTCCTGATCGAACGCCTTGACCGTATGTTCGTGGCCCGATGCCATCAGCCGTACCTTCCGGTGATATAGTCCTTCGTGCGCTCTTCGCGGGGCGCGGTGAAGAGGTGGTCGGTCTCGCCATATTCGACCAGCTGGCCGAGGTGGAAGAAGGCGGTGCGCTGCGAGACGCGGGCGGCCTGCTGCATATTGTGCGTGACGATCACGATCGCGTAGCGCCCGCGCAGCTCGTGGATCAGCTCCTCGATCTTGGCGGTGGCGATCGGATCGAGCGCGCTGGCCGGCTCGTCCATCAGGATCACCTCGGGATCGACCGCGATCGCGCGGGCAATGCAGAGGCGCTGCTGCTGGCCGCCGGAAAGGGCGGTGCCGCTGTCGGAGAGGCGGTCCTTCACTTCCTCCCACAGCCCGGCGCGCTTCAGCGAGCGCTCGACGATGCCCTCCAGGTCGTTCTTCGATGTAGCGAGCCCGTGGATGCGGGGTCCGTACGCGACATTCTCGAAGATCGACTTCGGGAACGGGTTGGGCTTCTGGAACACCATGCCGACGCGGGCGCGCAGCTGCACGACGTCCATGTCCGAGGCGTAAATGTCCTCGCCGTCCAGCGTGATCTCGCCCTGAACCCGCGCACTCGGGATGGTGTCGTTCATCCGGTTGAAGGTGCGCAGGAAGGTCGACTTGCCGCAGCCCGACGGGCCGATGAACGCGGTGACCTTGTCCATGTCGATGTCGATCGACACGCCGCGCACGGCATGGTTGTCGCCGTAGAAGACGCTGACGTCGCGGGCCGACATCTTGTGGGGAGCGGAGGATGCGACGGTCATTACCAGCGGGTCTCGAACTTGTTGCGAAGGTAGATGGCGAGCCCGTTCATCGCGAGCAGCACCGCGAGCAGCACCAGGATCGCGGCGCTCGTCTTTTCGACGAAACCGCGGCTGACCTCGTCGGACCAGAGGAAGATCTGCACTGGGAGCACGGTCGAGGGATCGGTGAAGCCGCCCGGTGCCGTGACGATGAAGGCGCGCATGCCGATCAGCAGCAGCGGCGCCGTCTCGCCCAGCGCACGCGCCATGCCGATGATCGTGCCGGTGAGGATGCCGGGCAGAGCGAGCGGCAGGACGTGGTGAAACACCACCTGGATCGGGCTGGCGCCGATGCCGAGGGCGGCGTCGCGGATCGACGGCGGCACGCCCTTGATCGCGTTGCGGCTTGCGATGACGATGACGGGCATGATCATCAGCGCCAGTGTCACGCCGCCGACGAGGGGGGCCGAGCGCGGCAGCATCGGACCATAGACATGGCCGCCGATCTGCCATGTGCCGAGGAACACGGCGAGTCCGAGCAGGCCGAAGATGATCGAGGGCACCGCCGCGAGATTGTTGATGGAGACCTCGATCAGGTCCGTCCAGCGGTTCTTGGGCGCATATTCCTCGAGGTAGATGGCCGAGAGCACGCCCACTGGGAAGGCGATCAGGAACGTGATCGCCATGGTAAGCAGCGACCCCTTGAGGGCACCCCAGATGCCCACCGCCACCGGGTCGGTGGAATCGGATTCGCTGAGGAACGCCCAGTTAAAGCTGCGTGTGATCGCACCCTGTTCCTGCAGCCGGGCGACGCCTGCTTCCATCGCCGGATCGCCGGTACCTGCCAGCGCCTGGTCGAACGCCGTCGCGGCGGGAACGGAAACGGTCGTGCGCCGATCGAGCAGCGAAGGATCGCGCTTTACCGCCTCGCGCACTGCCAGCCAGGCGCTCGGCGCGAGATAGGTCGAGCCGTCCGGTCCGAAGGCGGCGACGGCTGCGTTGTCTACCGCATCCTCGATGCCAGCGCTGGCGAGCGCGAGATCGGCCGCAGGGCCGCTCAGCTGCTGGCGGGTCACCTTCAGCTGCGCGGCCTTCAGGTCGATCGGCAGCGCCAGTTCGGTCACGGTGAAGCCGCGCCAGCCCTGCACCACCATGGTCAGCAGCAAAAAGGCGAGGAACGCGGCGGACAGGATCACGGCGCCCGCGCCCAGCATACGGAAGCGCCGCTCGGCCGCATAGCGGCGGCGAATCCGCTTCTGCATCGCCGCGCCCTTCCAGTCGGTCGGGCGTCGCTCGCTCAAGGGGGCGGGCTTATTCATAGGCCTCGCGATACTTCTTCACGACGCGCAGCGCGACGATGTTGAGCAGCAGGGTGATGACGAACAGGGTCAGGCCCAGGGCGAAGGCGGCGAGCGTCTTGGGGCTGTCGAACTCGGCCTCGCCGGTAAGCAGGTCGACGATCTGCTTGGTGACGGTGGTCGCGCTCTGCAGCGGGTTCAGCGTAATCGTCGCTGCGCCGGAGGCAGCCATCACCACGATCATGGTCTCGCCGATCGCGCGGCTTACCGCGAGCAGCACGCCCGCGACCACGCCGGGCAGCGCGGCGGGGACGAGCACGCGCGCGATCGTCTCGCTGGTCGTCGCCCCCATCGCCAGGCTGCCGTCGCGCATCGCGGTCGGTACCGCGGCAAGCGAGTCGTCGGCCATCGAGGAGACGAACGGGATGATCATCACGCCCATGACGAGACCGGCGGCCAGCGCGCTTTCGGACGAGGCGAACGGGTCGCCGAGCAGCACCGCCAGCTTGCGCACGGCCGGCGCAACCGTAAGGGCGGCGAAATAGCCATAGACCACCGTAGGAACGCCGGCGAGCATCTCCAGCGTAGGCTTCATCCAGCGGCGGGTGGTCGCCGAGGCATATTGGGTGAGATAGACCGCGCTCATCAGCCCGAACGGGATCGCGACCAGCATCGCGATCACCGCGCCGATGAAGAAAGTCCCCCAGAACAGCGGCACGGCACCCAGCGAGGCGCCGGGGTCCTTGGCGTCGATCACCTGCGGGCTCCAGTGGGTGCCGAACAGGAATTGGGTGATCGGCACCTGCGCGAAGAAGCGCGTCGATTCCCAGAAGAGCGAGGCGAAGATGCCGATCGTCGTCAGGATGGCGATGAGCGAGGCGACGAGCAGCCCCATCATCAGCGTGCGTTCGACTTTGGAGCGTGCGCGGAAACCGGCGCGGATGCGGCTGAGCGCGAACGCACCGCCGGCGAAGGCCAGCAGGATGGCGGCCGCGGTGCCGATCCAGGCATAGCGGCTCCGCGCCACGCGCACCACCGGCGCCAGTTGCTGCGCCAGCGGATCTGCTTCCGCGGCATAGGGGTTCTCCGCGACGGCACGTGCCTGGGCGAGCACCGAATCGCGTTCGAAGCCGAAGTCCGAGAGGCCGGCTGCGGCAGGGCTCTGCAGTACCGTCTGACGGACCAGGCCGGGGCTGATCGCCGACCAGACCGCGAGGAACAGCAATGGCGGCAGCACGGTCCACATGCCGACGAACCAGCCATGCTGGATCGGCAGCGAGTGCAGTCGCTTGGCGCGCCCACGATCGAACCGCATCGCCCGTGCCCGCGCAGTGAGCCAGCCGATCAGCCCCAGGCCGAGGATCAGGAACAGAAGCGCGAACGGATTCACCGGCAGGGGATCTCAGCGGAACGAAGGGAGGGACGCGGCATCACGGTAGCGTGGCCGGATCGAGCGGGGTGAGATCGGCGACGCGCTTCGCCATTTCCGCGCGCATCGGCTCGGGCGCCGCGATCAGGCCGCGCTTCACCAGCGGCCCGCCGGGCGCCCAGAGCGTGGTGTAGAGCGCAAGAAAGTCCTTCAGCCCCGGCACCGCCTTGAGATGCCGCTTCTTCACATAGAGGTAGAGCGGGCGCGCGCCGGGATAGCGGCCGTCGGCGATCGTCGCATAGGTGGGCGCCACATCCTCGATCGGCACGCCGTGCAGGCGGTTCTGATTCTCTTCGAGATAGGAATAGCCGAAGATGCCAAGGGCATTCGGGTTCTGCGCCAGCCCCTGCACGATCAGATTGTCGTTCTCGCCCTTGTCGACGTAAGCGCCGTCGTCACGGATGCGGCGGCATTCGATGTCGTACTGGGCGGGGTCGGCCTCGGCCTTCAGGCGCGGGGCATTGGGATCGGCCTCCAGGCAGCCGGGGGCGAGGATCAACTCTACAAAGGCGTCGCGCGTGCCGCTGGTGGATGGCGGCCCCATCACCAGGATCGGAATCGCGGGAAGGGCAGGGTTGACGTCCTGCCAGGTGCGGGCGTTGTTCGGCTTGCCCAGCGGATTGGCGGCCAGCGCCAGATACACGTCGCGCTTGGTCAGCCGGAGCTTGGGCCCCTGGTTGGATTCGGCGAGGGCCACGCCGTCCAGCCCGATCACGATCTCCAGGACCTCGCCGACCTGGTTGGCGGCGCAGCGATCATATTCCTTGCGCGTCATCCGGCGCGAGGCATTGGCGATGTCTGGGAACTGCGCGCCCACGCCTTCACAGAATCGGCGAATGCCGGCTCCGCTACCGATCGATTCCACCACGGGTGCCTTGCGCCCGCTGCGCGCGTTGACGAACGCCTCGGCCACCGCGGTGGTGAACGGATAGACGGTGGAGGAGCCGACCACGCGGATCTCGCGCGTGGCGTTGCCATCACAGCCCGCAAGGGCGAGCGTGCCGAAGGCGATCAGCGCTAGACGACCCAGCATCGTCACTTCTTGCTCCCCGAGGATGGCGGTATTTGGATCGCGGAGTCTGCGCTTCGCCCCGCGCTTCGCCCATCCGGCAATCGCGTTACGACTTTATGACACTCGGCTCGATCGGCAGTCGCACGGCAACCGTCGTGCCGATCCCGACCGTGGAGCTGATATCCAGCCGGCCGCGGTGGCGTTCGACGACGTGCTTCACGATCGCCAGCCCGAGCCCCGTGCCGCCCAGCGAGCGGCTGCGTCCCGAATCGACACGATAAAAGCGCTCGGTGAGCCGCGGGATATGCTCGGCCGGGATGCCTTCGCCCTGATCGGTCACGGCGAAGCGCACCATGGTGCCGCCCTCGCTGCGCAACGAGACGGTGACCGGCGTGCCGGGCCGACCATATTTCATCGCGTTGCCGATCAGGTTGTGGAGCAGCTGGCTGAGCTGGGTACGGTCGCCGCGCACCGGCGCCACCGCCTCAATCTCGGTTACAAGATCGGCGGCGCGCGGGCTGCCGGACAGCTCGTTGCACACTTGCGGGATCAGGTCGCCCAGCGCCACCGACTCGGCCGGCGCGCGATATTTCTCGGCCTCGATGCGGCTCAGCGAGATCAGATCGCTGATCAGCCGGTCCATGCGCCGCGCCTCGTCGTGCATGATCTTGAGGAACCGCGCGCGGATCTCCGGCTCTTCGCCCGCGCCGTCGGCGAGCGTTTCGACATAGCCGAGCAGCGAAGCGAGCGGCGTGCGCAACTCGTGGCTGGCATTTGCGACGAAGTCGACGCGCATCCGGTCGGCGGTATAGCTGCCGGTGCGATCGATAAGGTGGACGACGCGCTCGCTGGTTTCCAGCGTGCGGACCCGCATTTCCCAGCGCTGTTCGCGGGTGCCCAGGCCGACCAGATGAATGGGCGCGGCACTGTGGTCTTCGCCGGGGTCGAGCAGGCGTTCGGCGGCAGCCGGGTGGCGGATGGCCAGGCGTACGTCCTCGCCCAGGATATGCTCGCCCAGCAACGCGCGCGCGGCGGCGTTGGCGGCGATGACGCGCGTGGTCGCGATCACCAGCACGGGTTCGGCGATCGCTTCGATCACTTCGCCGAAGGCCGGCTCCTGCTCGGCGGCCAGTGCCGCAGCAGCGGGCGCCGGGGCGGGCTCTCCACCCAGCGCGACCACCAGGACCGCTGCGATCGCGCCGACCAGCATCAAGAGGCCGATCTGCAGATCGCCCGTCACCAGATACCCGACCAACGCCGCAAGCGTCGCGACACCGAGCGCGAGAATCGTGCGGGAGCGGGCAGCCGACAGCATGCGCGCCTTCTAGCGTGCGATCGTCCCAAGACGAGCCTCTATTTACGATTGCGAAATGGGCGCGGGCGCAGAAGAAGGGGCCATGGACGATCCCAAACCCGAAGACCTGCCGACGCGTCGGCGTGCGCTGATGCTGGGCGCGGCGAGCGCCGCCGCGATCGTCTCGATCCGGCCGGCGCTGGCGCAGACCAACGCATCGATCATGCAGTGCGAAATCCCGGTGACCGATCCGGCGCGCGCGGGCAGCTATATCGCGGCGGATGGGCGCGTCGTGCCGGCGCGCACGCCGGGTGCCTTTCCGGCGCCGGCCCGCAATTTCAAGGCGCAGGACGTGAAGCGCGCGCTCAACGGCGGCACGCTTCCCGGCACCGATCCCCAGGCGAGCCGCGCGTACACCAATTACATCCGCCGGCTGCAGCGCGGGACCAGCGGCTTCACCTGCTTCGCATCACTGCAGATGCCGCGCGGCTGACGGGCGGGGCGGTGCTCTATCACGCCGCCGATCCTGCGACCCTGCGTGTCGTCCCGCTGGACGCGCTGACGCTGATCTATCACCGCGCCTCGGGCATCACCCATATCGTCGACGCGCCTGTGCCGGAGATCCTCGACATCCTGCGCGAACGACCTCGCAATGTGGCGGGGCTGCTCGCGGTGCTCGTCGAACGCTTCGACCTCGCCGATCCCGATCCCGCCGCGCTGGCCGTGCGGCTGGACGAACTGGTGGCTGCGGGTCTGGTGGAGCGGGCATGCGCCATCTGAAGCTGCTGCGTATCGGCCCGATCGGCTTTCGCGTCGGCAGCCATTGGCGCGGCCCCGTCGCGGCGCTCGATGACCTCTACTGCGACTATCCGGAACCGCAGGACGGCATTGCGGACTTCAACGTCCACCTTTTCGCCGCGCGGCCGTGGCGGCGGGTGCTGCGGCCCGCGGTGCACATCGCCGGGGACTTCGTGATCCCCGATGCGGCACCGCTGCCGCTCGCCCAGGGGCTGCTCGCCGCCGAAATGGGGATGAACCTGCAGATGGCGCTGGGGCTTCGGCGCTACCTGCTGCTCCACGCCTCGATGGTCGAGCGGGACGGGCGCGCGGTGCTGATGACCGGCATTTCGGGGGCGGGCAAGTCGACGCTGGCGGCGCTGCTGATGGCGCGCGGCTGGCGGCTGATGGGCGACGAGTTCGCGCTGATCGATTGCGCCACCGGGCTGGCACACGCTTTTCCCCGGCTGGTCAGCCTCAAGAACGAGGCGATCGATGTGGTCGCGAAGGCGCTGCCGGGCGCGCGCTTCGGCCCGCTGCTGGAGGGCACGCCGAAGGGCGCGATCCGGCATGTCGTACCCGATGCGCGCGCGATCGCCGCGATGGACCAGCCTGCCGAACCCAGCCTGATCCTGTTCCCGCGCTTCGGCTTTGACGCCGCCGAGCGCCCGGTGCTGCCGAGCGAGGCGTTCGTGCGGCTCACCCAGTCCTCCACCAACTATGTCAACCTTGCCGAGCGCGGATTCGAGGCGCTGGCCCGGCTGGTGCAGAAGGTGCCCTCCCGTGCGATCGACTATCCCGATGCCGAGACCGCCATCGCCATGGTGGAGGCGCTGGCATGAACCCGGCGCTGCTGCTCGCTCGCGTCTTGCGCGACCCCGCGACGATCGCCGGGCTTGCAGCCGCCGAGTGGAACGCGCTGTGGGCGGTGGCGCGGGCCGAGCAGCTCGCGGGAACGCTCGCGCACCGGATCGCCGGGCTGCCGATGCCCGAGGCGGCGGCGCGGCTGGTAGCGGATGCGATTGCCTCGGCCGAGCAGGGGCGTACGGCGGCATTGTGGGAAGCCGAGATGGCGCGTCGCGCGCTCGCCGATCTCGATGTGCCGGTGGTCCTGCTCAAGGGCACCGCGTTCGCGGCGGCGGGGCTGTCGCCCTCGGTCGGGCGGACGATCGGAGATCTCGATATCCTCGTGCCGCGCGATGCCATGGGCGCGGTCGAGGCGGCGCTGCTGGCGGCGGGGTGGGAGTGGGTCAAGCCCGACCCCTATGACGATGCCTATTATCGCCGCTGGATGCACGAGCTGCCGCCGCTGATCCACCGCGATCGCGACAAGATGATCGACGTGCACCACACGATCCTGCCGCTCACCGCCCGCATACGCCCCGACGCCGCGGTGCTGCTGGCCGAGAGCGTCGCGCTGGAGAACGGCCTGCGTATCCCGAAGCCCCAGGACATGCTGTGCCACGCCGCCGCGCATCTGTTCGCGGACGGCGATCTGGCAGGGGGCATGCGCAACCTGTGGGACATTCACTGCCTGCTCGGCGAATTCGGCTTCAATGGGCTGGCCGAGCGTGCCGCGCATCACGGGCTCGGCGCCGCCATGGCGCGGGCAGTGCGGCAGTCGGTGCGTCTCTACGGCACCGAGGCGCCGGCGGCATGGCAGGGCTGGGACGCGCTCGACCCACTGTTCCTCCGACGCCTGACCGCGCGGGACCACTGGGGCCGCTCGACGCGCAAGGCGGTGCAGCTGGGCTTCTATGTCCGCTCGCACCTGCTGCGCATGCCGCCGGCGATGCTGGCGCGGCACCTCTGGACCAAGTGGCGCAAGGGGTATCGGCCGGCCTGAACCTGCCGATACCCGCTCACGATCAGAAGGTCGCGACCTTGACCATGAACCGCACGTTGCGGCCCGGCTGGACGACCAGATCCTTGTTCAGCGAGGCGGCGTTGCGCTGCACCTCGTCGGTCAGATTCTGGCCGATGATCGCGAACTCGATCCCCGGCTGCGACTTGAACGGCCGCCAGGCGATCTGGGCGTTGAGGTTGTTGTAGCCCGGCGTCTCGGTGTCGAAGGCGCCGAACTTGGTCTGCTTGCCGGCATGGATGAACTGCACCGCGGCATCCCAGATCGGGCTCAGCCAGTTGACCCCGCCGCCGAGGCGATAGGGCGGGATGCGCGGCACGTTGCCGCCATTGTCCAGCGTCGCGCGGGTGTAGTCGGCCAGCGCCGTCAGCTGCAGCGTGCTGTCCTTCGCGTGGAACAGGTCGTAGCTCGCCTTGCCTTCGAGACCACGGAAATGCGCGCCCTGCTGGCGATAGTTGAGCTCCTTCAGGTCGCCATCGCCGCCGATCGCGCAGGTGCCGTCGTCGTCGCAGGTGCGGCCCGTCAGGTCGCCATAGATGTAGTTGTTGAACCAGGTCGAATAGGCGCTGCCGTCGAAGTGGAAGCGATCGAGGTTCACCCGCACGGTCGCCTCGATCGAATTGGCGCGCTCGATCTTGAGGTTCGGATCGCCCGTCTCGAAGGTGTTGGGACCGTCATGCCCGCCGCGGGCGAACAGCTCGGTGATCGCCGGCGCGCGGCCGGTGCTGGATCCGGTGAAGCCCAGCTTCACATGGCTCCCCACGTCCAGCAGCGCGCCGATCGCGCCGCTCACCGGCGTGAAGTCGCGCGATGTGAACAGGTTCGACGCGGGCGTCCCTTCCTCGCGGACATGCTCTACGCGGCCGCTCGCCTGGACGTGCAGGATGTCGGTCAGCGGCACCTCGGTGAACAGGTACGCCGCTTCGCTCTGGGTGGTGGTCGGGAACAGGTAGCTGCTGTCCTGCCCGATCGCCGAGAATTTGCGGTTCTGCACCTCGAAGCCGATCGCCGAGTTGCGGATAGAACCCAGCGGGTTCAGCAGGAATTCGAGGTGGCCGTCGAATTCCTTGTTGCGAAAGGTCGTGTCGATCGTGCCGTCCGGTTCCTTCTCGTCATGCGTGTAGTCCGCATAGCTGGCGGTCAGGTTGATCGACTTGAGCGGACCGGCGTTCACCGCAAACACGTCGTTCGACATCACCTTGGTCTGCCGCATGTCGATATAGGTGGTGTCGCTCGGGATGCCGTATTTCGAGTTATACTGGCTCACCGACAGGCCGACATGGCTCGCATCGTTGCCGCCGAAGAAATAGGAGCCGCCGACCGAGGCGCCGTGCCCGCGGAAGAAGCTGTTCTGCTGGGTGCCGAGCGGCGTGTCGTAATCGCCGGCATCCCGGTAGAAGCCATCGGCATGCAGGGCGAACTGGCCGAGCTTGGCATCGACAAGCGCGCCGCCTTCGCCGACGTTCGAGACGGTGCCGTAGCTGCCCTCTGCCTCGCCGGCGAGCGTTTCGGTCGGCAGCTTCGTCGGCACGCGGTTGTTGATCACGTTGACCACGCCACCGATCGCCTGGCTGCCATAGCGCAGCGTGCCGGCGCCACGGACGACCTCGATGCTCTGCGCCGAGAAGGGATCGACGGGCATGCCATGGTCGGGGCCGATGTCCGACACGTCGGAGCTGCTCGCGCCATTCTCGAGGATGCGGACGCGCGTCGCGTCCATGCCGCGAATGATCGGGCGGCTGGCGCCGTTGGCGAAGGTGGTGGCGGCGATGCCGGGCTCCTGCGCCAGCGCGTCGCTGATGCTGGCGCCGCCGGCGCGCAGGATCTGGTCGCGATCGACATGGGTGACGATGGTCGGCACTTCGTCGCTGGACACGGCATAGGGGGCCGCGGTGACGATGATGGTGTTCTTGTCGTTCGCCTGCTGCGGATCGGCATCGGCAAAGGCATGAGGAGCGAACGCGACGACAGCCGCGCCCGCGAGAAGGGCAGTACGCATGGGGTTACTCCGTGAACCTGGGCGCGCGCGTCGGCAGGCCGACGGCGCAAGTCTTTGATCAGGCGGTGCGGAGTACAGGCGGCGCGCGGCTGCGCCAGGCGTGGGAGCGTTGTGGATGTGCGGCCGTGTCGGCGCTGGTCGGCTGGTGCCAGCGGCGCATCGGCGCGGGCAGCGCCAGGGCAGGGCCGCTCGAGGCGAGATAGGCGCTCGCCGTCGCCACGTCCGCACAGAGCGGGCAATCCTGATCATCGCCGCCATGCCCGGGCGCGTGATGCGCGTGCGGCGGGACGCTCCAACCGGCGGCGTCATGGACATGCGCTCGCACGATCCCCGCCTGCCAGCAGAGCGCGAACGCCAGCAGCAGCGCCGGCAACAGCCGGGAGAGGAGACCCGTGATGCGGAAAAAACGCATTCCCGATGCCGTACTGCAGCATCGGGAATGTTTCAATATATCATCGGCAGGAAAGTACGCCGATATCCACGCGCCGTTCGGCAAGCGCGAGCGGCGCGTGCCGGTGCGACACGAGGATCAGGCCGGTGCCGGTTCCATCGAGCCACGCCCGGAGCCGTGCCACCAGCATCGCCTCGGTTGCGGCATCCAGCCCTTCGCTGGGTTCGTCGAGCAGCAGCCATGGCCGCTCGGCAAGCAATGCGCGCGCGAGCGACAGCCGCTTGCGCTCGCCGCCCGAAAGGGTTCCGCCCGCCTCCGCCACGGGGGTGTCCAGCCCTGCCGGCATGGTGGCGATGGTGGCATCGAGGCAGGCCGTGTGGAGCGCCGTCCGCATTTCCGCCTCGGTGATACCGGGCCGGGCGACGCGGAGATTGTCGCCGATCGAGCCGGCGATCAGCACCGCGTCCTGGGGCGACAGCGCGCATTGGCGGCGGAGCGCGTCTGCGGTGCATTGGTCGAGCGGCGTGTCGTTCAGCGCCAGAGGATGAACGGGCGTGCGCAGTCCCGCTATTGCCTCGATCAGCCTGGTCTTGCCGGTGCCCGAGGCACCGGTGATCGCGACGCGGCTCCCCGGCGCCAGCCGGTGGGTGCCGAGCGTGATCGGCTGCGGGGCGGCGTCCGTCGACGCAGCCGGGGTGATGTCGCCGGGCAGGTCGGCAAGCGCGGCAAGACGGGCAAGGCCCTGCTCGACGCTCGCCTGGCGCAGCGCGGTGCGGGCAAAGGCGGCCATCGCCTCCACCGCGGCGGCGGCGGCGAGCAGCGCCAGCGCGCGGATCGGGGCGGTGCCTTCGGACAGGGCAAATACGAGGGCTGCGGCCACCGTGCCATAGCCCGCGAGCAGTCCGGCAATGGCCCCGTCGCCGCGCGCGAGGGCCGCGCGGGCGCGGGCGAGCGGGCGGGAGAGCGTCGCGATCGTATCGGCCACGCGCGGCGCGAGGCCATAGGCAATGATCTCGGGCCGGGCGGCGGCATAGTCGACGAAGGCGGTGCGCAGCGCCCCCAGCGCCTCGGCAGCCTCGGCGGCCGGGCCGCTGGTCAGCCGCCGGGCGGAGAAGGTGAGCAACGGCGGCAGCGCGGCGAGCAGCAGCGCCAGTGCGAGCGCTGCCTTCCATCCAGCAAGCGCGACCAGCGCGACGGCGAAGCAGGCGGCGGCCAGGCTGGCCGGGCGGCTGGGGCGACGGACGACCAGATCCTCCAGCGCCTCGATATCGCCGATCAGCCGCGCGCTGGCGTCGCCGCCGGCGAGATCGGGCGCGGTGCGGCTGTCCTGTGCGGCGAGCTTGCCGAAAAGCTGGCCGCGCAGCTCGGCCATCGTGGTAAGCGCGGCCTGGTGCGACAACAGGCGTTCGCCGTATCTGCCGGCGGTGCGCAGGATGGCGAGGCCACGGATCGCGGCGCTCGGGACCAGATAGTTGAACGCAGCGACGGCTGCCGCGCCGCTTGCGCCTGCAATGGCCGCACCGGTGAGGAACCAGCCGGAGAGTGCGAGCAACAGGATCGCGGCAAGGCCCGCGATGGTTGCGCAGGCCAACGCCTGGCGCAGCGTGCGGCGTTCGGGGGAGGCGAGGGGAAAGAGGGTCACAGCGACACCTCGGCATCGGCGATCGCGATCAGGCGCGGATCATGGGTGGCAACGATCACCGCGCGCTCGGCGGCAACGGTGCGGAGCAGCGCCGCAATGGCCTCGGCGCTGGCATCGTCAAGGTCGGCGGTCGGCTCGTCGGCGAGCAGCAGCGGGCGATCTGCCAGTAACGCGCGGGCGAGGCCGAGACGACGGCGTTCCCCGCCCGAGAGGCCGGAGCCGCGATGGTCAAGCGGCAGGTCGAGCGTTGCGCCGCGCCGGGCGAGCATGGGCGCGAGGCCGACGCGGTCGATCACGGCGCGCAGATCCGCGTCGGCAGCATCCGGTGCGGCGAGCGCGAGGTTGTCGCGCAGCGTGCCCGGCAGGATCAACGGATGCTGCGCCGCCCAGGCAATGGCTTGCGGCGCAAGCGGCGTGATCGTCCCGCGGTTCGGCGCGATCTGGCCAGCGAGGGCGGCGAGCAGGCTGGTCTTGCCGCTGCCGGTGGGGCCGGTAAGCGCGAGCAGGCCCGTGGTGCCGATCGACAGGTCGACCGGGCCGATGGTCCGGCCGGGCCAGGCGATCATCAAGTCCGTTGCCTCGACTCCGCCGAAGACCGCCAGTGCGGTTGTCGCAGGCGCTAGCTCCGGCACCGCCGCTATCGCCGTGCGCGCGGCTTCGCCGAGTTGCTTGTCGTGATATGCCGCTGCCAGCCGCCGCATCGGCAGGTAGAATTCCGGCGCCATCGCCAGCGCGAAGAACGCTTCGCGTAGCGTCAGCGTCTCGGGATCAGGAAAGGGGAGGAGGCCGAGCAGGCTGAACCCGCAATAGACCGCGACCAGCGCCACCGCGAGCGCCGAGAAGAATTCCAGCACCGCGCTCGACAGGAAGGCGATGCGCAGCACCGCCACGGTCCGCGCCGCTACGTCGCGGGTAGCGACACGGACCTGCCGGGCGATCCGTTCCTCGGCGGCGAAGTGGCGGAGGATCGGCAGGGTGCGGATGCGGTCGACGAACAGGTCGGAGAGGTCGCCCAGCGCCTCCAGCTGGCGCTCCGAGGCGCGTTTCGCTTCGGTGCCCGCGAGAATCATGCCGAAGACGAAGGGCACCAACGTGCCGAGCAGGATGCCCGCCGCAACCAGGCTCGCGCAGGCGATGATCGCCACCGCCACCAGCGGCGCCGCGGCGGCAGCGACGCGTGCGGGGACGAAGCGCGTCTCATAGCCTTCGATCGTCGCGACATGGTCGATCGCCAGCGTGGCCGATTGCCCGCTCGACGGTGCCGCGCCGTTGCCGAGTACGCGCTCGACCAGGCTGCGGCGGAGCGGTGCGGTCGTCGCCTGCGCGCCGCGCACGGCCAGTACCGGCACGCCCCAGGCGGTGCCCGCGCGCACCAGCCCGCCGCCGAGCATCGCCGCGAACGCGGCCCCCGGCACAGCGTGCCCGTCCGCAGCGGCGGTGACGCCGTCGGCAATGCCCCAGGCGAACAGCGCCGCCCCGCCCAAGTCGATGATCCAGGCGAGCCCGGCCTGTTTTTGAAGCTGCATATGAGACAAAATGTACAAGCGATTTCCGCACTGCAACGGAATAGGGGATGTTCCGCATAGGCGGTGGCGCCACCGAAGCCTAGGCCGCGAACACCGGCTCTTTGCTGAGGACACAACTATGGATATGGCAGTCGTAGAGCTGTCGCGCCTGCAATTCGCGCTGACAGCGATGTACCACTTCCTGTTCGTGCCGTTGACGCTGGGCCTTTCCTTCATCCTCGTGATCATGGAAAGCGTCTATGTTGTCACCGATCGCCCGATATGGAGAGACATCACCCGTTTCTGGGCCAAGCTATTTGGCATCAACTTCGTCCTCGGGGTCGCAACCGGGCTGACGATGGAATTCGAGTTCGGGACCAACTGGTCCTATTATTCCCATTATGTAGGTGATATCTTCGGGGCGCCGCTGGCGATCGAGGGGCTGATGGCCTTCTTCCTCGAAGCCACGTTCGTCGGACTGATGTTCTTCGGCTGGGATCGCCTGTCGAAGCGCCAGCATCTGATGGTCACCTTCCTCACCGCACTCGGCACCAACCTGTCGGCGCTGTGGATCCTCGTCGCCAATGGCTGGATGCAGCACCCGGCGGGTGCGGTGTTCAATGCGGACACGATGCGGATGGAAGTCGTCGACTTCATGGCAGTGATCTTCAACCCCGTCGCCCAGGCGAAGTTCGTCCACACGGTCAGTGCCGGCTATGTCTGCGCCAGCGTGTTCGTGCTCGGCGTCTCGGCGTATTATCTGTTGCGCGGGCGGCACCTGGAACTCGCCAAGCGCAGCTTCGCGGTGGCGGCGGCGTTCGGCCTGGCGGCCTCGCTGTCGGTGGTCGTGCTCGGCGACGAGAGCGGCTATGCGCTGACCGACAATCAGAAGATGAAGCTCGCCGCGATCGAGGCCGAATGGCACACCGAAGCGGCGCCGGCAGGGATCACCGTTTTCGGCTTCCCTTCCAACTCGGGCCGCGAGACCTATTTTCAGGTCAAGGTGCCCTATGTGCTCGGCCTGATCGGCACGCGTAGCCTGACCGGGCAGGTGGAAGGCATCTACCCGCTGGTCGGCAAGGCCCGGCTGCGCATCGAGAACGGCCTCACCGCCTATGATGCGCTGCAGACGCTGAAGACCGACCGCCAGAACGTCGCCGCACGCGCGAAGTTCGAAGCCGCCAAGAACGACCTGGGCTATGCCCTGTTGCTCAAGCGCTGGGTGGCCGATCCGCGCCAAGCGACGTCCGCGCAGAAAGATCGGGCCGCCTGGTCGACCGTTCCCAACGTGCCGGCCGTGTTCTGGCTGTTCCGCGGCATGGCGGGTCTCGGCTTCTTCTTCATCGCCTTCTTCGCCGCCGCGCTCTACTACGCCAATACGCGCCGCTTCCACCGCAAGTGGTTCCTGCGCACGGCGATGTGGGCAATCCCGCTGCCCTGGCTCGCGATCGAGTTCGGCTGGGTCGTCGCCGAAGTGGGGCGCCAGCCCTGGGCGGTGGACGGCGTGCTGCCGACCTTCCTCGCCACCTCGAGCCTGACCGTGCCCGCTTTGTGGACCACGATCATCGGCTTCACGGCGATCTATGGCCTGATGGCGGTGATCGAGTTCCGGCTGATGCTGGCGGCGATCAAGCACGGGCCCGAGACCTACGAGCCCTGGCAACCCCGCCACGATCCGGTGCCGACCACGCCCGATCCGCGGCCGCTCCACGCCGTTCCCGCGGAATGAGCGCGAGCAAGGAGAAAGAACATGTCCATCCCGCTCGATTATGAAGTCCTGCGCCTGATCTGGTGGGCGCTGCTGGGGGTGCTGCTGATCGGCTTCGCGCTGACCGACGGCTTCGACCTGGGAACGGCGGCGCTGCTGCCGTTCGTGGGCCGCACCGATGAAGAGCGCCGCATGGTGATCAACACCGTCGGCCCGACCTGGGAAGGCAACCAGGTGTGGTTCATCCTGGGGGGCGGCGCCATCTTCGCCGCCTGGCCGTTCGTCTATGCGGTCAGCTTCTCGGGCTTCTACCTCGCGATGTTCCTGGTGCTGTCGGCGCTGATCCTGCGTCCGGTCGGCTTCAAATACCGCTCCAAGCGTCCCGACGCCGCCTGGCGTTCGCGCTGGGACTGGGCGCTGTTCGTTGGCGGCTTCGTGCCCGCCCTCGTCTTCGGCGTCGCGGTGGGCAACGTGCTGCTCGGCGCGCCCTTCCGCCTCGATAGCGATCTGCGCTCCTTCTACGAAGGCACGCTGCTCGGCCTGTTCACCCCGTTCAGCCTCGTCGCCGGCCTGCTCTCGGTCGCGATGCTGGTGCTGCACGGCGCCGGCTGGCTGAGCCTCAAGGCCGAAGGCGCGGTGGTCGAGCGTGCCCAGCGCTTCGGCACCGTCGCGGCGATCCTTGCGATCCTGCTGTTCGCGGTCGGCGGCGCGTTCGTCGCGTACGGCGATATGGGCTACCGTCTGGTGGGCGTGGTCGATCCCAATGGCCCGTCCAACCCGCACCTGATCCAGACGGTGAAGGCGCCGGGCGCATGGCTCAGCAACTATGGCAGCTATCCGTGGATGCTGGCGGCGCCGCTGCTCGGCTTCCTCGGCCCGGTGCTGGCGCTGATCGGGATCCGCGGGCGCAACGGCACGCTGGTGTTCGCCGGTTCGTCGATCGCCAATGTCGGCATCATCGCCACCGTTGGCCTGTCGATGTTCCCGTTCATCCTGCCGAGCGCGATCGACCCGGCCTCCAGCCTTACCGCCTGGAACGCCTCGTCGAGCCACCTCACGCTGTTCATCATGCTGGGCTGCACGCTGGTCTTCCTGCCGATCGTGCTCGCCTACACCGCCTGGGTGTACAAGGTGATGTTCGGCCGCGTGACGGGGCAAGAGGTGCGCCTCAACCCCGACTTCTACTGAGGAGTGAACCCCATGTGGTATTTCGCTTGGATCCTGGGAACCTGCCTGGCGGTTGCGGCCGCGGTGCTCAACGGCATCTGGCACGAGTTCCATTCGGACCCCGCATCGGACCTGACGGTGCTGGATTGAACCCCAAGGCCGGGCGATCGGCTAGGCGATCGGCCGGCCTTGCAGGAGGAGAGGGAAGGCGGCGGATCGACAAGGTCCGCCGCCTTTTCCTTGTGGAGCTTACATCGGGTCGCCGGCGGCGCGGCGCTCGAAGATGGCGGCGAGTTCCAGGTGCAGCCGTTTGTGACGCTCATTCGGCGCACGCTCCGCCCGATCGCGCTCCTGTTCGGCGCGCAGGCGGAAATGGCTGGCAAGAGGGGCCGTTCGCGTGGCGTTCATCCATCGATCTCAAAGGAAGCTGCGACCTGTTTGCAACAATGTGGTCCGACAGGTCCGCAAACGCCATTCCGTAGAAGTCACGGTCTGTACCGGTACGATACGTATTCGCGCTGCGCGCGACTCGCCGAGCGGAATCTAGGAATGCAGCGCAACGCGCTGATCCGCCGATATGCCCTGTCCCGTTCAGCGACCATTCCCCGTCGAGCCGAGCCGCCGCGAGGGGCCGGCTGCCGCCGCCAACCATCCCAGATTGGAACAGGTCCGGCCGCGGCAGGGTTGAGCGCGCGACCCGCAACCTTCGTCAGGAGCGAACATGCCGCGATTCATCGCCGACCTTCCTGCCTGGGTGACCAGCCTCACGTTGATCACCGCTGCCGTCCTGCTCGCCCTGCTCGTTCACCGGCTGGCATTCGCGGTCGCCCGTCGTGCGTCGGCCCGCACGCAGACCAAGTTGGACGACATGGCGATCCGGCGTCTGTATCGGCCCGGACGGTGGCTGCTGGTCGCGATCGCGCTGTCGTTCCTGCAGCCGGCGCTTGACCTGGGACCCGGCGGCACGCGGGCCTGGATGCAGGCGGCGGGCCTGCTGGTGCCGGGTCTGATCGGCTGGATACTGGTGGCGCTGCTCGGTCTGCTGTTCGACTGGGTGCTGGTGCGCGCCGACGTCAGCGTTGCGGACAATCTGCGGGCGCGACGGCGGCGGACGCGGGCGTCGATCCTCTACCGCGTCACGGTCTTCTGCATCTTGGTGATCACTTTCTGCCTGATGCTGATGAGCATCCCGAGCGTCCGCAGTATCGGCGTGACGCTCATTGCTTCGGCAGGCCTCGCCGCGCTCGCGGTCGGCGCGGCTGCCCAGCCTGCGCTCAAGAATCTGATCGCGGGGATACAGATGGCCTTCTCCGAGCCCATTCGCCTGGACGACGTGGTTATCGTGGAAGGTGAATGGGGCCGCATCGAAGACATCCGGCTGACCTATGTCGTGATCCGCATCTGGGACGATCGTCGGTTGGTGGTGCCCGTGTCGCAGTTCCTGGAGAAGCCCTTCCAGAACTGGACGCGCGAGACCAGCCAGTTGCTCGGCAGCGTGTTCTGGTACCTCGATCCCGCCGCGGACATCCCCCGGCTGCGCGCCAAGCTGGAGGAACTGGTAAGGGCCAATCCGCGCTGGGATGGCCGCTTCTGCAACCTGCAGGTGACCGACACCAAGCCCGAGGCGATCGAGGTGCGCGGGCTGATGACGGCCAAGGATGCCTCGACCGCGTTCGATCTGCGCTGCGACATCCGCGAAGGCTTGCTCGCCTATATCCGAAGCGAGATGCCCGAGGCGCTGGTCCGCACCCGCGGGCTACTCGACTTCACGCCTCGACCGGAAGCCGGGTCTCCGTCTCCATCGGCACGTTCCTGAGCTCCTCGGTGAACTTCTTGAGCCACCACATCACGTCCTGCGCGTCGACGCCCGCCTTCAGCGCCTGCCAGCGTTCGACCCGCTCCTCGATCGGCATGTTGAGCGCCTGGCAGATCGCGTCGGATACCTCCTCGGCGCTGTAGGGGTTGATCAGCAGCGCCTGCGGCATCTGCGCAGCGGCACCGGCGAACTTCGACAGGATAAGGACACCGGGGTCCTTTGGATCCTGTGCGGCGACATATTCCTTCGCCACCAGGTTCATCCCATCACGCAAGGGGGTAACCAAGCCGATCTTGGCGGCGCGGTACACGCCGGCGAGCATGTCGCGCGGATAGCCCTGGTTGACGTAGCGCAGCGGCACCCAGTCGAGATCGGCATGCGCGCCGTTGATCTTGCCGGACAGACCCTCCAGCGTGTTGCGGATCCGCTGATAGGTCTCGACGCTTGCGCGCGACGGCGGCGCGATCTGGAGCAGGAATACTTCCTTGCGCTGCTCCGGATAGGTGGTGAGGAAGCGCTCGTATCCAAGGAAGCGCTCCTCCAGCCCCTTCGAGTAATCGAGCCGGTCTACGCCGACGATCAGCGAACGGCCGACCGAACTGGTGCGCATCTGCTCGAAGGTCTCGCGGGCGGAGTCGCTTTCGGCGAGCGCGGCGAATTCCTTGGCGTCGATGCCGATCGGGCAGGCGACCAGCTTCACACTTTTCAGGCCAATGCGTAGCACGCCGTCGGGCTGGACCACCGCTTCCATCTCGGCGCGGGCGAAGTCGATGAAGGACTCCATCCACTCCTGGGTGTGGAAGCCGATCACGTCGTAGGCGAACAGCGTCTCGATCAGCTCGTGCGCCTTGGGCAGGCTGGAGAGCAGGCGGCGCGGCGGCCAGGGGATGTGGAGGAAGAAGCCGATGCGGTTCTTGCAGCCGCGGCGGCGCAGCTCTTGGCCAAGCGGGAACATGTGATAGTCTTGGACCCACACGACATCGTCGGTCTCGATCAGCGGGCGAACGGTCTCGGCGAAGCGCTCGTTGACGCGCTGATAGCCGCCCGCGAAGCCGCGCTCATATTCGGCCAGGTCGATCCGGTAATGGAACAGCGGCCACAAGGTCCGGTTCGCATAGCCGTTATAATATTCGTCGATGTCCTGCTCTTCGAGGTCGACCGTCGCGGTGGTGACGCCTTCGCTGCGCTGCATGCTGATCTGGCCGGTGAACTGGTCGGTCTGCTCGCCGGACCAGCCGAACCAGAGGCCGCCATTTTCGCGCAGGGCCGCTGCCAGCGCCACGGCAAGGCCACCCTGCGCCCCCGAATTCGATCCGGTGGGCGCGGTGACGCGGTTCGAGATGACGATAAGGCGGCTCAACGGATCGAACTCCAGGGTTTGCTCAGGAGGACGGCGCAATTGATCATGCCGACCAGCGAGTAGGTCTGGGGGTAATTGCCCCACAATTCCCCGGTCACGGGGTCGATATCCTCGGAGAGCAGGCCGGCGGCGGTGCGCCTGCCCAGCATCTCCTCGAACAAGGCGCGCGCTTCCTCGGTACGGCCGGTGATGTGCAGCGCTTCGATCAACCAAAACGTACAGAAGTTGAACGCGGTTTCGGGCAGGCCAAAATCATCCTCGGTATCGTAGCGCAGCATCGTCGAGCCGCGGCGCAGGCCGGCCTCCACTGCCTTCAGCGTGGAGACGAAGCGGGGATCGTCCGGTGCCAGGAAGCGCATCTCCAGCAGCTGGAGCAGGCTGGCGTCGAGATCGTCGCCCGAGAAGGTGGCGGAGAAGCGGTCCGTCTCCGCGCGCCAGGCCTTGTCGAAGATCGTCGTGCGGATCGTGTCGGCGCGGTGCTGCCAGAAGTCGCGACGCTCGGGGAGGTTCAGCACATGCGCGGCGTTGGCGAGCCGGTCGCACGCAGCCCAGCACATCGCCACCGAATAGGTGTGGACGCTCTGGCGGGTGCGCAGCTCCCACAGGCCGGCATCGGGGGAATCGTGATACTGCCAGGCGCGCTCGCCGACACGTTCCAGCGATTCGAAATCCTCGACGCTGGCGATGCGGTACAGCCGCTGGTCGAAAAAGGCCTGCACATTGGACAGGACGATCTGGCCATAGGCGTCGTGCTGGACCTGCTCATAGGCCTGGTTGCCGACGCGCACCGGGCCCATGCCGCGATAGCCGGCGAGATCGGGCGCCTCGCGCTCCTCCAGCGTCGCTTCGCCCAGCACGCCGTAGAGCGGCTGGATATGGCCGCCGCGCGGCTCGGCACGGGCATCGTCGACGATGTTGCGGAGATAGCCGAGATAGGTCTCCAGCACGTCGAGCGCGCCCAGCCGGTTGAGCGCCTGCACCGTGTAATAGGCGTCGCGGATCCAGCAGTAGCGATAGTCCCAGTTGCGCTGCGAGCCGGCATGTTCGGGAATCGAGGTGGTGAGCGCCGCCACGATCGCGCCGGTCTCCTCGTGCTGGCAGAGTTTCAGGGTGATGGCCGAGCGGATCACCACGTCCTGCCATTCCAGCGGAATGGCGAGGCCGCGGACCCAATGCTGCCACTCGGCGATGCTGTTGAGCAGCATATCGTCGACGGTCTCGGCGACGTCGCCGCTGAAGCTCTCGTCAGGGCCGAGGAAGAAGTGCAGCGGCTTCTCGACGCGGAACACGCGCTCTTCCTCCACCATGCCGACCGGCGCGGTGGTGGTGAGGCGCAGCGTCATCGGCTCGACCAGATAGCGCAGATGGTTGGAGCCGCCGATGCGGGTCTTGCAGCCTTTGCCCCAGCCGCAGGTGGGACGAAGCTTCACCCGGATGCGCGGACTGCCCGCGACCGGCTTGACGATGCGGGCGAAGGCGACCGGCCGGTACACGCGGCCTAGGCGCTGGAAGCGCGGGCAGAAATCGGTGACTTCGATCGCGTTGCCCGCCGCATCGGTGTGTCGGCTGACAAGAATGGGCGCGTTTCGCAGATAGTGCTGCTCGACTGAGACGACGCCCTCGAGCGCTATGTCCCAATAGCCGCCCTCGGCTTCCTCGCCGCCTACCAGCGCCGAGAAAAGCGGGTCGCCATCGACGCGCGGCACACAGCCCCAGACGAAGCGCCCGGCGCGATCGATCAGCGCGCTGACCTGGCAATTGCCGATCGGCCAGAGGTCGAGATTGGTCATGCCGGAACTCCCAGCGCAGCTGCCAGCCAGCCGAGCACGCCGGATACATCGTCGATCCGGTATCGTGCATCGGTCGCACGACCGGGGCCGACCAAAATGCCCGCGCCACCGAGCAACGCGACGGCGGAGAAGCCCGGCTCGTCCGTCACATCGTCGCCCAGGAACACCGGGCGACCGGGGGCGAAGCGCGGGTCGGCCATCAGCGTTCGGATCGCGCTGCCCTTGTCGCCGCCGGGGCTTCGCACTTCGACCATCATCTTGCCGTGCTGGAGGTAGAGGCCATGCGCCGCAGCCAGCCGTTCGCCCAGCGCGATCGCATCGGCTTCATGCTCGGGATTCATCCGATAATGAACGGCGGCGCCCAGCGGCTTGTCTTCCAGTACCACACCGGGGCGCGCCTCGGCGAAGGCGCGCAACGCCGCGAGCGATTCGACCAGCCCGACGGGACGCTCGGCGCGCTCGCGGCGGCCGTCCGACCAGCGAAACTCCATTCCGTGACTGCCGACGACCGACGGCGCATCCGGGCCGAGCATCGCGGCAAGGTCCTCGGCGGGGCGTCCGCTCACCAGAGCAAGCCGCCCTTCGAGCTTTTCCCCCAGCGCGCAGAGCAGGTCCGTTAGCCGACTGTCGACCACCACACCATCGGGATGATCGGCGAGTTCAACGAGCGTCCCGTCGAAATCGAGGAACAGGCTGGCGGCATCGAGCAGATCCGCCGGCGGCGGCATCAGCGAAACGGGTTCGCGGTCGGGCATGCAACTCCTCATCGGGGTGCCAACAGCCGGGCATTCCCACAGGTTCGTTACGCGCGCGCGCCCGATCCGTTCCCCGGTTCGGTCGATTCATGCTGCACCTGCGTTGTACCGAAGCGCAGCGACAGGCCGTGATACAGGCGTTCCTTTGAGACGAGCTGCGCTGCAACGTCCGCAATAAGCGCGGCGGCGAGCAACGGCAGCATCAGGCCGCGGCTGGCGGTGGTCTCGGCGATGATGATCACGGCGGTCAGCGGTGCCCGGACGACTCCGGTGAAATAGGCGACCATGCCGAGCAGGACGATCGTTCCGCCGGGTGCGGTGGGGAACATCGGTCGGACCAGATCGCCGACGCCGGCACCGACCGACAGCGACGGCGCGAAGATGCCCCCGGGGATGCCGGCGATCGCGGTGGCAAGCGTCGTGACGAACTTGGCCGGGCTGTACCACCAGGGGATCGCGCCGGTGGTGATGGCGGTGCGGGCAGCGTCATAGCCGGTCCCCCACGTCAGGCCCGTGCTGACGCCGAGCATGGCGACGACCAGGCCGCAGGCCGCGGCGAAAGCCAGCTTGTGGCGACGCACCACGACCAGGGGGCGCCAGTCCGATCCGCCGGCCGCGAGCATCAGCCGGGAGAAGAGGCCGCCGGCCAGCCCCCCGACGACCCCGGCCACCGGCGCGGCCAGGATCGCCTGACGCAGCGGCAAGGTGTCGCGCATCGCGCCGAAATAGACATAGTCGCCGGCGATTCCGAGGCTGGTCATGCCGGCGATCAGCACCGCGGCCATCACGAGCACGGCCATGCGCTGCTCATAGGCGGCGGCGAGTTCCTCGATCGCGAAGGCAACCCCGGCCAGCGGGGTGTTGAACGCCGCCGCCACGCCCGCTGCCCCACCGGCGATGAACACCGAGGCGCGGATCGGCACGCGGGCAATGCGGTGGGCATAGCCCATGATCGCGGCGGCGACCTGAACGGTCGGGCCCTCGCGCCCGGTCGAGGCGCCGACCAACACCGCGCCGATGGTAAGGGCGAGCTTCAGGATCACCGTCCTGGCGGCGGTGAGGCTGCGCATGGCTTGATCAGGGTCCCGGGTGGCGGCCATCACCTGCGGGATGCCGGATCCGACGGCGTCGGGCGCGAAGCGGCGGGTGGCCCAGGCGAATAACGCGAAGCCGGCGGGGGTGAGGAGAAGGGGGAGCCACCACTGGTTCTTTTCGATCGTCATGAACTGGCGTGCGGCCCAGTCGGCGGCTTCGGCGAAGGCGAGCGCGACCAGCCCGATCACGATCGCGCCGCCGAGGAAGGCAACACGACGGCGCCAGAACCGAGCAGTCGGTCCATGCCGGCGTGCGATCACGCGCATGCGACGAGCGGTTCGGTGGTGGTCCATGCACTCCCTCAGCCTGGCCCCCGCTGCGGGCGCTGTAGCGGGGGAGATAGGGGAGCGCTACCCCATGAACCTCGGCGGCACGAACCGACCGTGCGATCTCCGCTGATAAACTGAGGCTTTCACGAAGTGATCGTCATCCCCGCGAAGGCGGGGATGACCGAGTATTTTTGGCGCCAGGTTTCCCCTCCCGCTTGCGGGAGGGGGCACTTCACACGAACGCCGGCATCTTGGGCAGCAGCTTGTCGAGCGTTACCGGATAGTCGCGCACCCGCACGCCGCAGGCATTGTGGATGGCGTTCGCCACCGCCGCACCGACGCCGCACAGGCCGAGTTCGCCGACACCCTTCGCCTTCATCGGCGAGGTGGTGGGATCGGTCTCGTCGAGGAAGATCACCTCCTGGTGCGGGATGTCGGCATGAACCGGCACCTCATACCCGGCGAGGTCATGATTGACGAAGAAGCCGAAGCGCTTGTCGACCGCGAGCTCCTCCATCAGCGCCGAGCCGACGCCCATCGTCATCGCCCCGATCACCTGGCTGCGCGCCGACTTGGGGTTGAGGATGCGCCCTGCCGCGCACACCGCCAGCATGCGCCGCACCCGCACTTCGGCGGTCGCGGCGTCCACCGCGACTTCGACGAAATGCGCGCCGAAGGTCGACTGCTGGTATTTCTTGGCGAGGTCGCCATAGTCCATATAGTCCTCGGCCACTAGCTCGGCGCCCTTGGCCGCCTCAGCCAGCGCGACGCTGCGATTGCCCGCGCGGACCTTCCCGTCCTCGAACACCACATCGGCCGAGTTGAAGCCGAGCGCCGCGGTCACCTTGTCGCGCAGCATCGCGCAGGCGGCATAGACGCCCGCCGTCGAGCTGTTCGCACCCCATTGTCCGCCCGAGCCCGCCGAGGCCGGGAAGCTGGAATCGCCCAGCCGCACCACTACCGTGTCGAGCGGCACGCCCATCATCTCCGCCGCGGTCTGGGCGATGATGGTGTAGGTGCCGGTACCGATGTCGGTCATGTCGGTCTCGACCGTGACCACGCCCTTGCCGTCCAGCCGCACCCGCGCGCCAGAGCGGCCGTTGAGGTTGTTCCGGAACGCTGCGGCCATGCCCATTCCGATCAGCCAGCGGCCTTCACGGACGGCACCCGGCGCCTTCGCCCGCTTGGCCCAGCCGAACTTCTCCGCACCGATCTGCATGCACTGGTTGAGCTGGCGCTGCGAGAAGGGGCGGTTGGCGGCTTCGGGATCGACCTGGGTGTCGTTCAGTGCGCGGAATGCCACCGGGTCGATGCCCAGCTTTTCCGCCATCTCGTCCATCGCGATTTCGAGTGCCATCAGCCCCGGCGCCTCGCCCGGCGCGCGCATCGCATTGCCCTCGGGCAGGTCGAGCACCGCCAGCCGCATCGCCGTCAGTCGGTTCTCGCCGGCGTAGAGCAGGCGCGTCTGGCTCACCGCCGTCTCCGGCCCGCCGCCGGGCAGGTCTCCCGACCAGCTTTCATGGCCGATCGCGGTGATCTTGCCGTCCTTGGTGGTGCCGATGCGGATGCGCTGGATCGTCGCCGGACGATGCGTCGTGTTGTTCGCGATCAGCGGGCGCTGGAGCGCCACTTTGACCGGCCGCCCCGCCGCCTTGGCGCCGAGCGCCGCGAGGATCGCATCGGTGCGGACGAACAGCTTGCCGCCGAACCCGCCGCCGACGAAGGGCGACATCAGCCGCACCTTCTCCTTGGGCAGCCCCAGCGTGCGCGCCACATCACCCTTGCCCCAGTTAATCATCTGGTTCGAGGTCCACAGCAGCAGCTGGTCGCCGTCCCACTTGGCGGTGGAAGCGTGCGGCTCCATCATCGCGTGCGAATGGTCTGGCGTGGTGTAGCGCGCGTCGAGCTGGACGGGCGCGCTGGTGAAGGCGCCCTCGAAATTGCCGATCTTGCTTTCCGCCGGTCCGCCGAACCCTTCCTTGGGCAGCGTTGCATTGCTCATCTCGGCTTCGAGGTCGAAGCGGCCCTTGCCGCGCGCATAGTCGACGCGGATCAGCGACGATGCGGCTCGCGCCTGCTCGAACGTCTCAGCCACCACCAGCGCGATCGCCTGATGGTAATGCTCGATCTCGGGGCCGCCGAGCAGATTGGCAGTGTTGAAATTGCCCTTGGTCAGCTTGCCGGCATTCTCGGCGGTGACGATCGCCAGCACGCCCGGCGCGGCCTTGGCGGCGCTGAGATCCATGCCGGTGATCCGGCCCTTGGCGATCGCCGAGCCGAGCACATAGCCATAGGCAGCACCCGGCGCGACGTCGTGCCGCTCATAGGCGTAGGGCGCGCGGCCGGTGGTCTTGAGCGGACCGTCGATACGGTCGGTCGCCTTGCCGACCACCTTGAGGCGGTCGATCGGGTTGGTCGTGGCGGGGGTGTTGAACTTCATGGCTCAGCCCCTTGCTTCGCTCAGCACCGCGGCGAGCGTGCGCTCGGCCAGCTGGAGCTTGAATTCGTTGTCGTGGGTCGGCGTGGCGCCGGCAAAGGCGATCTTCGCGGTGGCGGCGGCACCCTTGGGCAGCGCGGCCTCGGCGGCTTCGACCCGCCACGGCTTGTGGGCCATGCCGCCAAAGGCGACCCGGCCGGTGCCGTCCTTCTGCACCACCGCCGCAACGGAGACGAGCGCGAAGGCGTAGGAAGCGCGGTCGCGAACCTTGTGGTAGAAATGCTTGCCGCCCAGCGGCTTGGGCAGGGTGACCGCGGTGATCAGCTCACCGGCCTGCAGTGTGTTGTCGAGGTGCGGCGTGTCGCCCGGCAGGCGATGAAAGTCGGCGATGGCGATCTTCCGGGTGCTACCGTCGGGCTTCACGGTCTCCACCGTTGCATCGAGCAGCCGCATTGCGATCGCCATGTCGCCCGGATAGGTGGCGATGCAGGCCTTGCTGGTGCCGATTACTGCGAGCTGGCGGCTGAACCCGCCGATCGCCGCGCAGCCGCTGCCGGGCTTGCGCTTGTTGCAGGGCTGGTTGGGATCGTAGAAATAGGGGCAGCGGGTGCGCTGGAGCAGGTTGCCTGCCGTGGTCGCCTTGTTGCGCAGCTGGCCGCTCGCGCCCGCGACGATCGCGCGGGTCAGCACCGCATAGTCGCGGCGCACGCGCTTGTCGGCGGCGAGATCGGTGTTGCGCACCAGCGCGCCGATGCGAAGCCCGCCGTTCGCGGTTTCCTCGATCCGGTCGAGCGCGAGCTTGTTGACGTCGATCAGATGTGCCGGCGTCTCGATCTCCAGCTTCATCAGGTCGAGCAGATTGGTGCCGCCGGCGATGAACTTGGCGCCAGGGGTCTTGGCGGCAAGCGCGGCGGCATCCGCCGGGCTGCTCGCGCGGGTATAATGGAACGCCTTCATGCCTGCCTCCGCCCCGCGGCCTCGCGGATCGCCTCGACGATGTTGGAATAGGCGCCGCAGCGGCAGATGTTGCCGCTCATGCGCTCGCGGATCTCCAGGTCGGAAAAAGCGGGGGAGGCGACGACGTCCGCGGCGACATGGCTGGGGATGCCGGCCTTGATCTCGTCGAGCACCGCGACGGCAGAGCAAATCTGGCCGGGCGTGCAATAACCGCACTGATAGCCGTCATGCTTCACGAAGGCTGCCTGCATCGGGTGCAGGTTCTCGGGGTTGCCCAGGCCTTCGATCGTGGTCACGCTGTCGCCGTCGTGCATCACCGCGAGGCTCAGGCAGGAATTGATGCGGCGGCCGTTGACGATCACCGTGCAGGCGCCGCACTGACCATGATCGCAGCCCTTCTTGGTGCCGGTAAGCTGGAGATGCTCCCGCAGCGCGTCGAGCAGCGTGGTCCGCGTGTCCACCGTCAGTTCGGCGGGCTTGCCATTGACCTTCAGCTGGAGGGGCAGGGTGGGTGGCGTCTCTATCGGCGCGATCGGCTCCTTGCTGCTGGCACTGGCCGGCAACGCCGTGGCGGTGGCGCAGGCTGCACCCCCGACCAGCACGCCGCGTCGCGATACGGCGATATCGGTTGAACGTTCCATCTCGGCATCCCCTGATTGCCTGTTTCGGCAATAATCGTTCGGCACTCGCAACGGTTCCCTCGGGCCCGAGCGTGTGTGACCTTTTATCCACTGCATGTGCGACCGGCAAATGTCCGGTGGGGCAACACTGCAAAAACACGGTGTGACGGATTTGCAACGGTTCCGTGACGAATTGTTTCCGGGATTGTCCATCATGTTGCCATGCACCAGCGGACGTGCAGACATGCGCCCCAGTGAAGGCGCAGCAATATTGCAAGGCGTTGACAAAATTCACAATCAAAAGGGGTCTTTTGATGACAACCGCATTCCGAAACTGCCTTCTCGCGTCGACCATGCTGGTCGCTGGGATCGCATCGCCCGCATTCGCGCAGCAACAAACCGTACCGGAGGCCGACAAGCCGGCCGAATCCGCGTCCGAGATCGTCGTCACGGGAACGCGCATCTCGCGTCCGGACCTCGAACTCGCCAGCCCGGTGAACGTCATCAGCCAACAGGAAATCCAGTTCCGCCAGCCGGGCACGGCGGATGACCTGCTGCGCAACCTGCCGGCGATCCGCCCGTCGATCGGCGCGGGCGTCAACAACGGCTCGGACGGCTCGTCGACGCTCAACCTGCGCGGCATGGGCGAGCAGCGTACGCTGGTTCTGCTCGATGGCCGGCGCCTGGTCCCCTACGGTCTGGACGGCCTGACCGACACCAACAACATCCCGGTTGCGCTGCTGCAGCGTGTGGAAGTGTTCACCGGCGGTGCGTCGTCCACCTATGGCGCGGACGCAGTGTCGGGCGTCGTCAACTTCATCACCCGCCGCGATTTTTCCGGCATCGACGCATCGGCGAGCTACCGTGTGTCCGAGCGCGGTGACAGCCAGCGGTTCAAGGCGGACCTCGTCGTCGGTGGGAACTTCGCCGATGGCCGCGGCAACGTCGTGCTGGCGATCGGCTACACCAAGGCCGATCCTCTGCTGCATCTCGATCGCAAGATCAGCGAAGTGCCGATCAGCTCCACCACCGGCGCGTTCGCCGGCTCCACCACCGCCGGCGTGACGATCTTCGGGTCGCCCAGCAACGCATCGCTCGGCCTTGCTGCCAGCAGCTTTGGCGCGGTGGTGAACCCGTCGACCGGTCTGCTGCAGACGGCGACCGCGAACGACACCTACAACACCAATATCGGCACCTATTTCCAGACGCCGCTGGACCGCATCAACGCCTATTCGGCCGCGCGCTACGAGATCACGCCGGGCGTCGAGTTCTATGGCTCGGCGATGTTCACGCGCAACGAGATCGCGACCCAGCTCGCCTCTTCGGGCACGTTCAACAACACCTACCAGCTGGCGCTGAACAACCCCTATCTGCCCACCGGCATCCGCAACCAGCTGTGCACCGCGCGCAGCATCTCGGCGGCGAACTGTGCCGCGGCCGCGGCCGTCCAGGGCGGCCCGGGCACGACCGGCTATATCGAGGTTCCGGTCGTCGCGCAGCGTCGCTTCACCGAATATGGCCCGCGCGGCAACGTGTTCGAATCGCAGATGTTCCAGGTGCAGGGCGGCTTCCGCGGCGAGATCGTCGCGGGTCTGAAGTACGACGTTTCGGCCCAGTACGGCGAAACCACGCAGAACCAGACCCGCCAGAACTGGGGCTCGTTCAGCAAGGTCCAGCAGGCACTGCGCGCCTATCGTGACGCCAGCGGCAACATTCGCTGCGCCGATACCACCAATGGCTGCGTCCCGCTGAACCTGTTCGGCCAGAACGGCTCGATCACCCAGGCGCAGCTCGCGTTCATCGACCTCGATGCGATCATCAACCGCAAGGTTCGCCAGACCGTGGTGACGGGCAGCCTTTCGGGCGATCTGTTCGCCTCCCCGCTGGCGACCAACAAGATCGCGTTCGCGGTGGGCGGCGAATATCGCAAGATCACCGCGGCCAGCCAGCCCGACGGCCCGTCGCAGGTGCAGGGCGAAGTGCTCGGCACCGGCGCGCGCACGCCCCCGGACGTGGGTCGCTACAGCGTGAAGGAAGTGTTCGGCGAATTGATCGCGCCGCTGATCGAGGATCAGCCCTTCATCCACAAGCTGACCGCCGAAGCCGGCATCCGCTATTCGGACTACACCACCACCGGTGGCAGCACGACCTGGAAGGCGGGCGGCACCTGGGAGCCCACCCGCGACCTCAAGCTGCGCGGCACCTATCAGGTCGCGGTTCGCTCGCCGAACATCCAGGAGCTGTACCAGTCGCCGGTCCAGGGCCTGGGCAACCTGACGGTCGACCCGTGCGCGGGCACCGCGGTGCTGTCCAACTCGCGTCTCGCCGCGCTGTGCGTGGCGACGGGTGCGCCGTCGAATACGATCGGATCGATCCCGCAGCCGAGCTCGGGCCAGATCAACAACACCTCGTCCGGCAACCGCAACCTTGATGTCGAAAAGGCCAAGACCTTGACCCTGGGCGCGGTGTTCACGCCGACCTTCCTCAAGGGCTTCTCGATGAAGGTCGACTATTTCCGGATCAAGGTGACCAACGCGATCACCCAGCCGGCACAGGCCGACATCCTGAACGGCTGCTATTCGGCTTCGCTCAACCCCAACTACGTCAACAACGCGTTCTGCGCGCTGATCGGGCGTAACCCGCTGAACGGCACGCTGAACGGCGCGGGCGACACGCCGGGCGTCATCCTGGGCTATTCCAACCTGGGCCGGATCAGCACCGCCGGCATCGACCTCGGCGTCGATCAGCGCGTGCTGCTCGACGACATCGGCATCAAGGACAGCGGCGCGATCTCGATCGGCTTCAACGGCACCTGGCTCGATTACTATCGCTTCCAGGCCAACCCGAACTCCATCGATCGCAACTGCACCGGTCGCTACAGCGCGGGCGGCTGCACCAATCCGCGTGCCAAACTGCGCTGGAACGGTCGCCTCACCTATGACCGCCAGGCCTTCGACGTGTCGCTGCTGTGGACCCATATCAGCCATGTCAGCCTCGAGGATCCGATCGGCAGCATCCTGCCGCGGTTCGCGCGCATCCCCGCCTACGACTATTTCGACCTGTCGTTCGGCGTGCGCCCGACCAAGAACCTCAACCTGAACCTCACCGTGAACAACCTGCTCGACAAGGATCCGCCGCTGGTGGGTTCGGGCGTTGGTGGCACCGCCTACAACAGCGGCAATACCTTCCCGACGATCTACGATCCGATCGGGCGTTCCTTCACCGTGGGTGCGCGCCTGACCTTCTAAGACAGGCTGTCGCCGGATATGGGGCGGTGGACCAAGCGGTCCGCCGCCCTTTTTCCTGGGTGGGTCAGCCTTGCGTGTCGGACAGGTCCATGAAGTTGCGGGCGGCCTCGCGGTCCGCGTCGTCCTCGAACGTCGCTTCGAGATCGGGTGCGCTGCCCAGCATGAACAGCAGCGCCCAGAGCGCGAAGCGGCGGCCGCGATCGGTCTCCAGACCAAGATCGACCTTCATCCGATCGATGCCCGAGGCCAAGGCGGGAGGGGTAAGAGCGCCAAGATCGGCGGTGCCGAAATAGCGCAGGAGCTGATCATCTAGTTGCATGGCGCCACCGCCTAGGCGCGTCCCGGCCCGCCAGCAAGAATAGGGGATATTCCCAAGCGACGAGGCGGCGGCGGGGGTTCATGCGCGTGGAGCATGTGGACCTATCATCCCGATCTGCTCGCAACGCCGGTGCCGCGCTACACCAGCTATCCCACGGCTGCCGAGTTCTCGGACGGGGTGGGGGCAGTCGAGCTGGGCACGGCGCTGGACCGGGTGGAGCCCGATACCGAGCTTTCGCTCTATCTCCACATCCCGTTCTGTCGCGAGATCTGCTGGTATTGCGGCTGCAACACCGGCGCCGCCAACCGCGCTGCACGCCTGGACGCCTATCTGTCGCGGCTGTCGGACGAGATCGAACTGATCGCCCGGCGGCTGGGCGGGCGCGGGCGGGTGGGGCGGATCGCCTTTGGCGGCGGCAGCCCCAATGCCATCGCGGCCCCTGCGTTTACCCGGCTGGTCACGCAGGCCCGGCAGGCGTTCGCGGCTGCCGATCCGGTGCTGTCAGTGGAGATCGATCCGCGCGGCTTCGATGACCGTTGGGCGGCGGCGCTGGGCGCGGCCGGCGTGTCGCGCGTCAGCCTCGGCGTGCAAAGCTTCGACCCCGTTCTCCAGGCTGCGATCGGCCGCGTGCAGCCACGCGCGGATATCGCCGCGGCCGTCGCCTTGCTGCGGCAGGCGGGCATCGCCTCGATCAACTTCGACTTGATGTACGGCCTTCCCGGCCAGACCGCCCAGGCCCTTGCCGCGTCGATCGACGAGAGTATTGCCCTAGGCGCCGATCGCCTTGCCGTGTTCGGCTATGCGCATGTACCGCACCTGATCCCGCGCCAGCGCCGCATCGATGGCGCGGCGCTGCCCGGTGCCGAGGCGCGCTTCGAGCAGGCGGGGCTGGCGCATGCCCGGCTGGTGGATGCCGGCTACGCCGCGATCGGCTTCGACCATTTTGCGCGGCCTGGCGATGCCATTGCGGTGGCCGCACGCGAGGCGCGGTTGCGGCGCAACTTCCAGGGCTTCACCGAGGACGAGGCGGAGGTGCTGATCGGCCTGGGCGCCAGCGCGATCAGCGCCTTCCCCGGTCTGCTGGTGCAGAACGAGAAGAATGCCGGTCGCTGGCACATGGCGATCTCGTCGGGGCGGCTCGCCGGCGCGCGCGGCGTGTGCCGCTCTGCCGAGGATCAGTGGCGCGCGGCGGCAATCGAGGAGCTGCTGTGCCAGGGACGGGCCGATCTGGGCGGGATCCGCGGCCGCGGTGCGATCGCCCTGCGGCTGGCCCGGTTCGCGGCACTGGGGCTGGTACGCTGGGAGGGAAGCGTGCTGCTGCTCGCGCCGGACGCGTTACCCTATGCCCGGGTGATTGCCAGCGCGCTGGACGGCTATCGCGGCGCTGCCGCCGCCCGCTTCAGCAGCGCGGTATAAGGGCTCGGGGAATCTACAGAAGCGCGATGGTATAGCGCCGGTTCATCGGCGATCCTATAAGGCGCGTGCCCGACCCGCGCCGGGGATCATCTGCGCGTTCCGAAAGAGCCTTCATGTCGCGTCCCGTATTTTTCGATCCCACCGGAAGCCGGAAGCGCTGGACGCTGCGCACGGTGTTCGCGCTGATCGGGGGCGTGCTGGTGGCGGCGATCGTGTTCGCCGCGACGATCGTGAACGTGCCGCCGGCGCAGGACCTGCCGGTGCGCTGGGAGAATGCCAAGCCCGCCGCGCTTCGCTCGCTGAGCGCCCGCGGCGAGCCGCGGCGGCAGCGCTGGCTGCCCGGCACCGCCTCGAAGAAGCCCGGCGCGCCGCTGACCGTGGGCTTCTACGTGCCCTGGGACCAGGCAAGCGCCGACTCGCTTCGCCGCAACATCGGCGATCTCGATTGGGTGGTGCCGGCCTTCGTGACGGTGAACGGCCCGGCCCATGCCATGCAGGTGATCGACGATCCCCGCTTCGCCAACATCCTTGCTGGCGCGCGTCGCCCGCCGCGGGTGCTGCCGATGGTGCAGAACATCTCGGAGGAGGCGTGGGATTCCGCCGGCGCATCACGGCTGATCGCCAGCCCCGCGGCGCGTGCCAAGCTCGCGCGCGATCTCGCCGCCATGGTCAAGGCGCGCAACCTTACCGGGCTGGTGATGGACTTCGAAAGCCTGCCGCCCGCGTCGCTGCCGGGCTATATCCAGCTGCTCGATCAGATTAACAAGGCGATGCCGAAGGACAAGCTGCTTGCCGTCACCGTTCCGGCGGGGGATAGCAGCTGGGATTTCAAGCGGTTCGCCGCGGTCACCGACCGCGTCTTCCTGATGAACTATGACGAGCATTGGCAGGGCGGCACGGCCGGCCCGATCGCCTCGCAGCCCTGGTTCGTCGAGGAGCTTCGCCGCGCCGTCGCGCAGATCGGCACCCAGAAGCTGATCGTCGCCCTGGCCAGCTATGCCTATGATTATCATGGCGACGGCACCGACGCGATGAGCATCGAGGAAGCCTGGTCGGCCGCGCGCGACAGCGAGGCCAAGGTCACCTTCGACAAGACGAGCGGCAACAGCGCCTTCGCCTATGACGAGAACGGCAAGCACCACGAGATCTGGATGGTCGACGCCACCGCCACCTGGAACCAGCTGCAGGCGGTGCGGGCGGCCGGTGTCGGCAGCGTGGCGCTGTGGCGCCTGGGGTCCGAGGATGCCGGGGTATGGACCGCGCTGCTCGCCTATCGCCATGGCGGGAGACCGGACCTGAGCCGCATCGTTCCGGCAACCAATGTCGACGTGGAAGGGCCGGGCGAGATCCTGCGCGTGACCTCCACGCCAACGATCGGGCAGCGCGCGATCAGCTTCGATGCCGCCAACATGATCCGCGATGTGCAGTATCCCGTACTGCCGACGCCTTATGTGGTGATGCGGACCGGCGCCTCGAAGAACGAGATCGCGCTGACCTTCGACGACGGCCCCGACCCGGATTACACGCCGCGGATCCTTGACATCCTGAAGGCCGAGCATGTGCCCGCCACCTTCTTCATCATCGGCGAGAACGGGCTGCAGCACCCGTTGCTGCTGCGCCGGTTGGTGGCCGAAGGGCACGAGCTGGGCAACCACACCTATACCCATCCCAATCTCGCCACCACCTCGGCGGCGAGCACGGCCCTGGAGCTGAACGCCACCCAGCGGCTGGTGCAGGCCTATACCGGGCGCGGCATGCGGCTGTTCCGTGCACCCTATTTCGGGGACGCCGAGCCGACGACTCCGGACGAGCTCGACCCTGCCGTGGTGGCCCAGAAGCAGGGCTACACGGTTGTCGGCCTCCACGTCGATCCCGACGACTGGAAGCGGCCCGGTGTCGACGCGATCGTTCAGGGCGTGCTCGACGACGTCGCCTCTGCCGAGCCCGACAAATCGACTAATGTGGTGCTGCTGCACGATGGTGGCGGCAATCGCGAGCAGACGATTGCCGCATTGCCCCGCATCATCCATGAGCTGCGTGCGCGGGGCTACACGTTCGTGCCGGTGTCGAAGCTCGCCGGCCTCAGCTATGACGAGGTGATGCCGCCGATCCGGGGCAATGATCTGCTCGCGGTCCGCGCCGATGTCGCGATCTTCGTGGCGCTCGCCGCCATCGCCTCCGGTCTGCGCTGGATGTTCTTCATCGCGATCACGCTGGGCATCGCCCGGGCGGTGATCCTGGCGGCGCTCGCGCTGCGCCAGCGTCGCCGCGAGCGGGGTGCGCCGCCGCAGTTCACGCCGACCGTCTCCGTGATCATCCCGGCCTATAACGAGGAACGGGTGATCGAGCAGTCGGTGCGCCGCGTGCTCGCCAGCGACTATCCGGCGATCGAGCTGATCGTCGCCGACGACGGATCGAAGGACCGCACCAGCGAGATCGTCGCGGCCGCCTTTGGCGACGATCCCCGGGTGACGCTGCTCACATTGGTAAATGGCGGCAAGGCCGCCGCACTCAACCGCGCCTTGCGCGAGGCAAAGGGCGAGGTGATCATCGCGCTGGACGCGGATACGCAGTTCGAGACGGAGACGATCGGCCGCCTCGCGCGCTGGTTCGCCGATCCGCAGCTGGGTGCGGTGGCCGGGAGCGCCCAGGTGGGCAACCGCGTGAACCTCGTCACCCGCTGGCAGGCGGTGGAATATATCACGGCGCAAAATCTCGAACGGCGCGCGCTGGCCGGCTTCAATGCGATCACCGTGGTGCCGGGCGCGGTCGGCGCGTGGCGCCGTGCGGCGCTGGACGCGGTGGGCGGCTATCCCGAGGATACGCTGGCCGAGGACCAGGACCTCACCATCGCCATCCAGCGGGCCGGCTGGCGGGTCACCTATGATCCCGATGCGGTCGCCTGGACCGAGGCGCCGGAGAGCTTCCGGGCACTCGCCAAGCAGCGCTATCGCTGGGCGTTCGGCACGCTGCAGTGCCTGTGGAAGCATCGCGGCCTGTATCGCGACAGGAATGCGCGCGGGCTGGCATGGATCGGCCTGCCGCAGGCCTGGGTGTTCCAGATCATCTTCGCGGCAATCTCGCCGCTGATCGATCTGGCGCTGGTTTCCGCGATCATCGCTACCGGCGTGCGCATCGCGCAGCATGGCTGGGAGCAGACCCGCGGCGATGTCGGCACCATGGCGATCTACTGGGTCGCGTTCACCTCGATCGACGTGGGCTGCGGTTGGGTGGCCTATCGGTTGAACAGTCGTCGCATTCGCTATCCCGCACTGCTGCTGGTCGCGCAGCGCTTCGTCTATCGCCAGCTGATGTACTGGGTGGTGCTGCGGGCGATCAGCTCGGCGCTGGGGGGATGGTTCGTCGGCTGGGGCAAGCTGGAGCGTACCGGCCGCGTCGGCGGCGGCGAGGCAGCCGCCGCCGAATAGCGCAGGGGCGGCGACAGGCGCATTCTGGCGGGGGCGACAGGCTGCTCGAGAAGCGGCCTCCGTCCGTGTTGTAAATTTGCATCGCTGACAAATTTTCGATGCACGAGGCGGAATATCCGGTACCCTTTACCAAGAATAGAAGCGCACCCAGCATACCGCGTCCGCCGGATTTCCGGCATTTTGTCTATTCGATGAACTGAACATGAAACTACCGCGTCTTTGCTGTGGCGGTAGATGTAACAATGCTGCCAAATCCCCTGCCTAGTGCGCGCCCCGAACCACACAGACTCAGTCTCGGGGAAACCGCTTCATGTTCGATCGTTCGACCTTCCGCCTCTCGCTGCTTGCGGGTGCCACCCTGCTCGCGCTGTCCGCGGCGCCCGCCTTCGCCCAGAGCCAGACGGCCGAGCCGTCCGCGCCGGCGGTGCAGCCGGAAGGCCTGGCCGATATCGTCGTCACCGCGCAGAAGCGCGAGACCAACCTGCAGCAGACGCCGATCTCGATCAGCGTGCTGAGCGACGCCGCGCTGAAGGAGCGTCACGTCCAGAGCCTGTACGACCTCGCCGACGGCGCGGTGCCCAGCCTGCGCGTCGCCACCTTCGAAGCCCGCCAGTCGGCGCTCACCGTCGGTATCCGCGGCATCGTTCCCCTCGACGCCAACCAGCCAGCCCGCGAGCAGGGCGTCGGCATCTATGTCGACGGCGTCTATCTCGGTCGCCAGCACGGTCTGAACGCCGCGCTGTTCGACATCGAGCGCGTCGAAGTGCTCAAGGGCCCGCAGGGCACGCTGTTCGGTCGCAACACCGAAGGCGGCGCGCTCAGCCTCGTCAGCCGCGCGCCCAGCGGCGAGTTTGGCGGCCGCGTCAATGCCGGCATCGCCAATTATGGCGGCTACAATGCCGATGCGCATCTCGATCTGCCGGAATACAAGAATTTCTCGCTGAAGCTCGACGGCGTGGTGCAGCACCAGGATGCGACCACCAAGAACCCGCTCGCGGGCCAGACCGGCTGGAACTATTATGACCGCCACGGCTTCCGCGCGGCGGTCCGCTGGAAGCCAGTCGACGGCCTCACCGACGATTTCAGCTACGACAATGGCTATGACGCCAACACCCCGTTCTACAGCCAGCTGCTGAACTACAATCCGAACGGCTGCGTCGCCGGCGCCCAGTCGGCCGTGCCGGCCTGCACCCTGCCGGGGACGCAGTACGCCACGCTCACCGGCACGGTGAAGTCGCTGCTGCCGGGCGTCGTCGTCAACGGCAGCAGCCGCATGAAGACCGCCGATATCGGCGTGCCGCAGCAGCCGAGCATCGATAAGACGCACGGCTTCACCAACACGCTGAAGTACAAGCTGAGCCCCGAGATCGAGCTGCGCTCGATTACCGCATGGCGCGGCGTGACAGCCACCCAGTGGGACAATTCGGGGGGCTACCACCGCGTGCCGGTCGTGACGCTGCCGGCGATCGGATCGACGGCCACCACCTGCACCGTCGCCGCGCCTTGCGGGTTCAGCCGCTACAGTCTCGCCAACCTGCGCCAGACCCAGTTCAGCCAGGAATTCCAGGCGGTGGGCTCGGTCGACCGGTTCGATTACGTCGCCGGCCTCTATTACTTCAACGAGCATGTCAGCGACGACGCGGCCACGCCGAACTCGAACGGCATCGTGGCGACCACCAACGCGGCAGGGCAGGTCACCGGCTACAATTACGTGATCCTCGATCCGTGCACCGGCTCGGGCGGCTTCGGCTCGCAGCCGGGATGCCGTTCGATCGACCGCGCGTCCGAAGTCTGGTCGAAGAGCTATGCCGCCTATGGCCAGGTCACCTGGAACGCCACCGACATGCTGCACCTGACGGTGGGCGGCCGCTACACGCACGATCAGAAGAAGGGCGTGCTCCATTATTCGCGCAACATCAATTACGACACGGACACGGTGCGCGCCGCGGCCAATGGCTACAAGCCGCTCGACAAGAGCTGGGATCGCTTCAACCCGATGGTCACGCTTGCCTATGACGTGAGCGACTCGGTCCACGCCTATGCGAAATACGCGACCGGCTACCGCGCCGGCGGCGCCAGCTCGCGCACCTCGAACTATCAGGCGTTCAACCCGGAAGACGTGAAGTCGTACGAAATCGGCCTGAAGAGCGATTTCTGGGACCACAAGGCCCGCCTGAATCTCGCGGCGTACATCATGGACCGCAAGGACAGCCAGGTCGACATCAGCTCGATCCAGACCACCGCGACCGGCAACTTCAACAATCTCGTGACCATCAATGCGCCGGGCAATACCAAGATCCGCGGCATCGAAGCGGACCTGACCGTGAAGCCGGTGCAGGGCCTGACGCTCAATGCATCCTACGCCTATACCTACACCCGCATCCCGCCGGTGCTGATCACCGCGACCGCCAATGGCGCGTCGACGAGCGTGTATCAGAACTTCTACATCGTGTTCACGCCGCGCAATGCCGCCAGCGGGTCGATCGATTACGCGCTGCCGCTGAAGGGGGCCGATCTGCGCTTCCACCTGGACGGCAACTATTCGCAGGCGACCCAGGCGTTCGACCAGTTCGCCACGAAGAACGATGCGTCGCTGATCTTCAACGGCCGGATCTCGCTCGCCAACATCAACCTGGGCGCGATGCAGAACGTGACCTTCAGCGTGTGGGGCCGCAACCTGTTCAACAAGCAGTATGTGTTCCGCCGCGATCCTTCGAACAGCCTGCCGGGCTCGCCGACGACCAACGTGACGAGCGGCAGCATCAACAACGTCCTCGGGGACTATGGCAACTTCAACGCACCGCGCACCTTCGGTGGCGAGGTGGCGGTGAAGTTCTGACCCTTTGCCTGCCGCTCCGGCGGCAGGACCGAATATGAGCGCGGCCCGGGCGACCCGTTCGCCCGGACCGTTCTGTACCTGCGGGATAGGGCCGCATCCTGCCACCACGCCGTGACGGATGCGCAGCGTGGCCGAGGCGGCACGCGGGGGTCGCGCCGCTACGTGCGGGCGGACGCGTCAGAATCTAGGGAATACGCGGGGGGAGCATCTCTGTCGGGCGGCGGCATGGAGCGGTGAAGGGAAACCAACCGATCGACATACGCTCATTAAAATAAGTACTTACCGCACTGCAGCAAAAATAGAGCCCCAAGGGTTAGGCCCCACTCGCCTTTTCGTAAATCGGGTTCGAAGCACAAACGCGATCGGGTTGGGCGACTACGAACGCCGGAGAAGACCCACGCTCGATCAGCAGCAGTCGACCACCTCCAGTCGTTCGATAACCCGGTCGGAACGTCCGCTCGTAACAGTGTCTGCCATTCCCGTTTTGCCATCGGCCATCGGCCGATCATTCGGGCAACGATGAGACAGCGCCCAAATGGAATACTGCCCGCGAGGAGCTGCCGTTGCAGATCTGATCCCGGTCGGGCAAAATCCCGGAGCACGCAATCGATTATGAAGCGCAATCTGGAACGAAATGAATGGGACTCGCTTTCGCCACGTCTCGCGTCCGATGGAGGGCCGGGCGCAATCCCGACAGTCGCCAGCCCCGCCCCGAAGCCACAAGCGAGCAAGGTTGGACCGACGTTCGGCGTTTCGGCTTGGCTGCGGGGATCGTCTTCGTTGCCTATTCCGCCACGCTTTGCGTTGCGAACACGCTTTCGCTGCCGGATGCGATGATCGCGGGCGCGGCGAATACCGTTCCGACCGTCCTGTTCGGCACAGCCGCATATTGGATCCTCGTCGCGAGCATCGCCCGCAAGGGACCAGCTTTTCAGGTCGCGGCGCATCTGATCCTTTGCACCTGCTTCGCGTTTTTGTCCTATTGGCTGCTGTTGGTACTGCTCGGGCTGGCCGGCGGCGTCTCGGCCACGCAATTCGAGGTCCGGCCGTTCGTCAGCCGAGCCATGGCTTGGCAGACGCTCCTGAATGTGGCCGTCTATGGCATGATCGCTTTATGGGCTCATAATCGGCCCAGCCGGGAGGACGAGATTCCCGTTGCCGTGGCCGGTCGGGACGAGGCGCGCGAGACGCTGTCCCGCTATTTCATCCGCAGCGGCGACGATGCGGTCCCGGTCGAAATCGAATCAATCGTCTCGATCTCCGGAGCCGACGACTATGCCGAAATCAAGACAGCGGGTGGCCAGCATCTGGCGCGCATGACGCTGGCGAGATTCGAAGAACTGCTCGATCCTGCGCGCTTCGTCCGCGTGCATCGCTCGCGAATTGTGAATCTCGATCATGTCGCGCGCATCGAACCGGCCGGAAGCGGGCGTCTCCTCATCCATATGGACGATGGCGACACGATCAGTGCCAGCCGCGCCGGATCGGCTCTGCTGCGCGAACGCATCCTCTGACCGCAAGCAATCGGCCGCTCGCCGGCTATCGCGGCGATTGGCCGAATTTATCTCAGCCCGCTCACGCCGAAGCTAGATGTGCCGCCAAGGCAATCCGATGCGAGGTAGGTAGTGGCGATTTCGAGGATGGCGATGATCATGGCGGCGGTTGTCGGCAGTCTCTCGATCAGCGCAACGCGGGCTGCGGCGCAGTCTATCCCCTATGGTTTGACCGCGAGCAACGGCCAGTCGCTCGACGACACCGCGCTCGCCGGTCTGGCAGCGCGCATTCTCGCCCATAGGCCAGCGAAGCCATACCTGCCTGCCGAGCGCGCCGCGCTGCTGCTCGCCGCCCGCGACGATACCGCCGCACGACGCGCCTACCAGGTGAAGGGCTGCCATCCCCGCGCCGATCCCGCGAGCAGCCGTAGCTGCTTTCTGAGCGCTTGGGCCGGGAGCGGGCGGCGCGGCGATGCCCTGCATCTTCAGCTGAACGAGATATTGTCACCGCTGAAGCCAGTTGCGAGGGAACGCATCTTCGCATGGCTGCGCGGGCGCAGTGCGGATCGGCTCAGACTTGATCGCTTGCTGGCGCGGTACGCAGGTGCGAAAACAATCGGCGCCGACGATGCGGTGCAGATCGTCATGGCCGCACTCGTCGGGGTCGCATCCCGGGCTGGGGGAGACGCCATCGACGCTCTCGTCGCACAGCAGCGCGAGCGCCTCTACCGGATCGATCAGACGATTGTGATCCACACGCCCCAAGGCGCGACGCTATCGGCGACACTGGTTCGTCCGCGCGCTGCTTCGCAGCCGTTGCCGACGACAATGTGGTTCACGATTTACTCCGATCCCGAACGCAACCTGGAGATTGCCGCAGAGGCGGCCGCGCACGGCTATGCCGGACTGGTCGTCAATGCGCGCGGCAAGCTCGGGAGCAAGGACGTCGTCCGCCCGTTCGAAGTCGAAGTGGACGACACCGCCGCCGCGATCGACTGGGCGAGCACCCAGCCCTGGAGCGACGGCCGGGTGGGCATGTATGGCGGCAGCTATTCGGGGTTCGCGGCCTGGGCGGCGACGAAACATCTTCCCAGAGCGCTGAAGACGATCGTCCCGTATGTCGCTGCCGTGCCGGGGCAGGGCCTGCCGATGGAGAACAACGTCTTCCTGAACGCCAATTACGGCTGGAACTTCTACGTCACGAACAATCGGACGCTTGATCGCGTGACCTATAACGGCCCAGATCGGTGGTCGTCGCTGAACGAGAAATGGTATCAGAGCGGACGGCCCTATCGCGATATCGACCAGATCGACGGGACCCCGAACCCTTGGCTTCAACGCTGGCTCAAGCACCCGTCCTACGACGCCTATTGGCAGGCGATGGTCCCCCATGGCGAAGATTTCCGGCACATTGACATCCCGGTCCTCACAATCACCGGCTATTATGACGACGGCCAGATTTCTGCGCTGCATTATTTAAAGGAACATTATCGGTACCGGCCGGATGCCGGACATTATCTCGTCGTCGGCCCCTATGACCATTTTGGGACCCAGCAATCGTTCAAACCCGAGGATTTGCGCGGCTATCCAATCGATCCGGTCGCGCAATTCGATACGAGTGCGCTGACCTTTGCCTGGTTCGACCACATTTTCCGCGGGCGGCCGCGCCCGCCAATTCTGGCGAACCGGATCAACTTCGAGGTCATGGGTGCCAATGTCTGGCGCCACACCGCGTCGCTCAGCGCGATGGCCGACACTTCCCAGCGCTTCTTTCTGACCCACTCCCGATCGGAAGGCCGCTATCGACTGTCAGAAAAACGCCCGGACACGGTGGGTGTGATCTCGCAAAAGGTCGATTTCGCGGATCGTACGACGAGCAGTGCTGGCTATTATCCATTCCCGGTTTTAGATCCGCGACCGGACGTCTCAGCCGGCCTCGTCTTCCAGACCGGTCCGCTAACCCACGCTATTGAGGTGAACGGCGGACTCTCGGGAGAATTTCACATCCGCACGAACAGGCGCGACTTCGATTTCATGGCTGCGCTGTATGAAGTTCGCGCCGACGGCAGCAGCTTCGCCCTGTCTTATTACGTCGGGCGCTCGAGCTTTGCTCGCGACATTTCATCCCGGCAATTACTGACTCCTGGCGCGGTGAATATCATCCCGTTCGACCGAACGCGCATCGTCAGTCGCCGCGTGGCGGCAGGCAGCCGTCTGCGTTTGGTTGTCGACGTACTCAAGAATAATTTCCATGAGATCAACTACGGCACGGGGGCCGATGTTGCTGCCGAATCGATCTCCGACGCCGCCACGCCGCTGGAAATAGAGTGGCTGACGGACAGCTTCGTCCGGGTGCCAATCACCAACCTCCCCTAAGCAGGGATGCCCCGCGGCGCCTGCCGACCAACTTAAGCCGTTCCGATGTGGCAGCAAGATTGTCTGCTTGCGTCACAACCGGTCATTCGCTCTGATGAAGCAGACAGACGGTTGCGCATCCAATTCAGGCGCTTCAGTGCCGCCGCCTGGCTGCTCGAAGCGAAGCTACGCCATAGACGTCGAGCAGCGGACCCCTCCCTTAAGGGAGGAGAGATTGCTTAAGCCTCCCGGCGACTTAAATGGGCCAGCATCGCCGCGAGTACGACGAGTCCTCCGACCCCGCCCAACAGCAACCCCATCTGCCGGATCTCGGGCCTGGTCGCCAGCACATCGGTCGCCAGCAGCCACGGAAACCACGCAGCCTTGGCCGCGCCGATCGTGCTGATCGCCACGAACGTCCCGCCGATTCCGAATACCAGCGGCACCACAAAGCTGCGATAGGCGAGCGCCACCCAGAGCTGGAGCATTGCCACCAGGGCCGAGCAGACCGTCATCAACGCCAGAATCTGGGCAAGCCGTGCCACGTCCACCGCGCCGATCACCCCCGCCGGATGCAATATTGTGAGCACCGCCACGCCAACCAGCATGAACGCCCACAGCAACGCCGACATCATCGCGACCAGCCCGAGCATCACGATCGCCTTGGCGAGGAACGCGTTCGGCCGCGCGCGCGGCAAGGTGAGGAGATGGTTCCAGTTCCGCGAACCATGCTCCATTTGCGCCATCAGTACGCTGAGCGCCGTCACCGCCAGCGGCAGCATCACGAACGACCAGATGCCGGGGCCGCCGATGGCGAAATTGTTGAGCAGGACCGGCGTCTTTCGGTCGAAGGCGATGACCGTTCCGAGCACTGCGACGCACGCCGGCGCGGCGACGCAGAGCATCAACGCAAGGCTGCGACGCAGCTTGAGAATTTCGGCAAACAGATAGCGATGTAGCATGATGCCAAACCTTCAGGCGGCCAGTGCGATGTGGCGGTGATAAATGCCCTCGAGCGTGGGACGATGGCGGGCAAGGTGCGACAATCTCTGCCCCTCCCGCACCAGCAGCGCTGCGATTTCGGCCGGGTCGGCAGCCTCGACGAACAGCCTTTCGCTCCCCGTTATCACCGCGAACCCGGCATCGATCAGGATCATCGCCGCCCGCCCCCGGTCGTCCGTATCGACCTCAATCGGCGCTACGCCGCCGAGCAGCGCGTCGAGCGGCGACTCCAGCAACAGCCGACCCTGGTGAAGCAGTCCGACATGCGTCGCCACCTGCTCGACCTCGCTAAGCAGGTGGCTCGACACGATCAGCGTCACGTCGCCAGCCTCGGGAAGCCTTCGTAGCAGCACACGCATATCGCGGATGCCGTCGGGGTCGAGCCCGTTTGTCGGCTCGTCGAGAATCAGCAGGCGCGGATCGCCGAGCAATGCCCGCGCAATGCCCAGCCGCTGGCGCATGCCGAGCGAATAGCTGCCGACGCGCTGGTCGGCGGCATGTGCGAGATCGACAATCGCCAGCACCCGCCCGATCTCGCGCTTCTCCAGCCCCCACAGGATTCGGGTGATATCGAGATTCTCCCGCCCGGTCAGGTGGTCGTACGACGAAGGGGTCTCGATCAGCGACCCGATCCGCCCGCGCTCGCGCGCCGCCTCCTGCCCGAACAGCCGGATGTTCCCTGCATCAGCGCGCAAAAGCCCGAGAACCAGCTTGAGTGTCGTCGTCTTTCCCGCGCCATTGGCCCCGAGAAAGCCATAGATCGCGCGCCGCGGAACGTTCAGCGAAACGCTATTCACCGCCGGTGGAGCCTTGCCAAAGGCCTTGGTCAGGCCACGGGTTTCGAGGGCGGCGATCATTTTCGAAGCGCTCCAATTTAACTCGGGATTAAATTCGCGTATCGCTCCAATTTAAGTCAAGGTTAAATTATCACTCGCCCATGGAGCCGCTATGCCGATCGAAACCCTCCGCGCCCGCGCCCACCTGCTGATGTGGCTGGTGACAATCCCCTTCGTGCTGCTCTTTGCCGTTCTCGCGATGCTTGTCGTCGCGCCGATATGGACAGGCCGCCTCTCGGGGCCGATGCTGATCTTCCATCTGCCGATGTGCATGTACGTGTGGGCGATATGGATGGTGCGTCAGGCGCTAAAGTCGATCGCATCGGGCGCTGCATTCGGCCAGGTGGTGCCGCGGCTATTGCTGCGGATTGGCTCGGCTTTGTTCGCCGGGGGGCTCACCAGCGTATTCGGCGTCACCTTGCTGACACGGCTGATCTACGGCCGCGGTGCCTTTGCGAGTTTTGACGGTGCGGCGATCACGCTCGGCGTGGTCGGCGCAACCCTTGTCTTGCTCTCGCACCTCCTCGCCCAAGCCTCGGCGATGCGCGAAGAGCTGGACGCGTTCTTCTGATGCCGGTCAAGGTGACGTTGGACGCCGCACTCGCCAGGCGCGGCATGACGGGCAAGCAGCTCGCCGAGAAAATGGGGCTTAGCGAAACCCAGTTATCCCTGTTCCGCTCGGGCAAGGTCCGAGGCATCCGCTTCGCCACGTTGGCGAAGATGTGCGCAGTGCTGGAATGTAAGCCGGCTGAATTGCTGGATTACGACGCCGATCCCTCGGATCTCGCCCTGAAGGATTGAGGTTCGCGTGAGGTGCGCGGCAAGCGCTCGGCGGTGATCCGGGGGATCTACACCGTCGAGCAGGCGGTGCGCCTTGCCATCGGGGAGGACCTGTTGGTGGGCGAGGAATCCGGCGCCATCGTCGTCCGGAGCCGCCCCGGCCGGGGCGGGGGCGCGTCAGCCCAGGAAGAGAAATCGGATGCCATCACGGTCACCGGCTCGCGCATCCGCGGGGCCGAGGGGCCTTCGCCCGTCATTATCGTGTCGCGCCGGGGGCTGGAGGAGCAGGGCATCCCCGACATGGCGAGCGCTTCGCGGATACTCCCGCAGAATTTCACCGGAGGGCAAAACCCCGGGGTCGCGGGGCGCGGCGACTAGGGCGGATACAATAATGCGAACAACGCGACGACGCTCAACCTTCGCGGGTTGGGCTCGGACGCGACGTTGACGCTCATCAATGGTCGTGGCGTTCGGGCAAAAGCGTGCGCTGGTCATTTGGCAGCGCATCCTGCTGCCGGACGGCAGTTCGCTCCGGATCGACAACGTGCCGGCGACCGATGCCTCGGGCTGTGCCGGCCTGCAGGACAAGGTGGACTTCCACACCTGGACGCTGCTCAAGGGGATCGCGCTGTCGACCCTGCTCGGCGTGGGCTCGGAACTCACGGTTTCCGGTGACAGCGATCTGGTCCGGGCGATCCGGCAGTCGACGCAGCAGAATGTCGCGCGCGCTGGCGACCAGCTCACCTCCCGCAATCTCAACGTCCAGCCTACGCAGACGGTTCGCCCCGGCACGAACGTGCTGCTCGTAGTCCACAAGGACCTGATCCTCGCGCCTTGGCGCGGATAGGAGGCCGACATGCCCGACCTGAAACTCGCCAAGCTCCCGGATCGAAAGCTCGTCAAGCTCGCGATCCACATCACGCCCGACCTGCACCAGCGGCTGCAGGACTATGCTGCGCTATATGCCGACACCTATGGGCAGAAGGAGGCGGTGACGGAGCTGATCCCGGCGATGCTCGCCTCTTTTCTCGATAGCGACCGCAGTTTTGCAAAGGCGCGGGGAGCGTTCCGCTGACACTATCGGTGAAGCATGTTTGCTGGGAAATTCTGCGTTCTGTGCAGCTAGGCTAAGAAAATTAGCGAAAAACAGGTTTGTTTGCGCGTAAGTTAGCAGTAGGTTTTCGCAAATGCTAGGATAATATCGCAATTCAGAAATTATGACTGCTAATATTATCTGCAGTATTAATGGTGAAATGATTTATTTGCCATCGAGATTATTGCATTTGCTCGGATCTGTAGGGTTATTGCGATATGACGTGCATAGTATTTCATACGTTGCATGCTTGCATAGTGTGCGGTTTTCAGTGTTGGGGAAGGCGGTGCGCCGCGTAGCGTGGGGCTTGTCCAAGGTGGGTGGGAGAAGAGCAGAGTCATTTATCATGGCGGCGGCGCAGCGTGCACTTCGCATCCCTCAAATTGCCTGCTCTCGATCGCCGTCGGCTGCAACCCGACGGAACACCTTTCATACCTGCCTCCTTTGCTGACAGGCTAGGCGATGGAACATTAGCGGCACGAAGAGCGGTACTAGTGTACTAAAACGGGTTACCGCACATATTTATATATGGCAGTACGCATGTTCTAACCCATGTGAGTCGGGCAGCGTTCGCATGCTGTTTGCTGGAGAGGAGCATCGTTATGCCGTCAGGCACGAATCGGGCCCACCGAGCGGTTGGCCATCGGATGCGCCACCGCAATGCCGTCACGAACGCAAGTCGCCAAAAGTTCCGTAGTCGAGCGCGTGTATCAGAAAAGCTCCGTTATCAGCGAGACAAGGAGATCGGCAGCATCCTCGCGGAGATTTGCCACGAGATACGCTCTCCGATAGGCAGCTTGATACTAGCGGCGATGCGGCTTGCAGAAGCAGGAGACATTCAGACCCAGCACGCGCGCGACGCGAAGCGACTGCTCGCGACAAGCCAGCAAATACTCGGTCTGCTTGATGGCCTAATTTTCACTGATCGCATGAATATCAATTCGATTGCTCCAGCAATGATGGAGTTTGAAGTCCATACATTTCTTGAGGAATTGCTACTCTTGCTTGAGCAGAAGGCTCAGGATGCATCGGTTCGCCTTCACCTTGCTGTCGAGCGCAATGCGCCGACATTTCTGATCAGCAACAAGGGCTGCCTGCTCCAGGTCGTCACGAACCTCGTCGAGAACGCCCTCCGACATGCGGGGTGCCGTAATATCGTGATCACAGTGTCCGCCGTGCTGGGCGCGTTTTGCCACATCCGTGTCGAGGACGATGGCCGGGGCATGGACGCGGCGCGTCGGCGGGCCTTGATGTCAGAATGGGTGCGGCCGGCTGCCAGAGGTCCCAAGCGGGGGCGTTGCGGCTTGGGATTGCGTATCAGCAATCGGCTCGCCGGCACGCTGAACGGCAGGCTGTCTTTGGACGCGACTGCGGGCGGAGGCCTCTGTGTGACCCTTACGCTTCCCCTCAGAATGCGGTGACGGGGGCGCAGCGTGATCCAGGAACGGCAGGTGTTCGTCATCGACGACGACGCGTTGATGCGTGGAGAACTGATCCACCTATTGGAGGGCGTGGGATACGAGGTTGTGGCCTATCCTTCCGCGAACGACTTCTTGAGGGCGCATGCCGAGCCGGCAGGTGTGTTGGTCGTGGACCTGCGTCTTCAAGGCATCAGTGGCTTGCTCTTGCAGCGAAAATTGCTCGGACGCCCGGAAGTCCAATTTGTCTTCGTAAGTGGTGTGGCGCATGTCGAGGACGCCGTTACGGCGATGAAGGCTGGTGCATTCGAGTTTCTGGTAAAGCCGTTTCGTCCCCAGGCCTTGATCGACGCTGTCGGTGGGGCGTTTGATCGGCTCGACGACAGGCAGGTCGACCAGGTGAATCTTCAGGTTGCGCGGTCCGCATACCATAGTCTCACCGAAACCGAGCGCGAGGTTGCGCATCTGCTTGCTAGCGGCCTTCGCAACAAGCAGATCGCATATTGCTCTGGGCGGGCAGAGAGCACCGTCAAGGTGCATCGCGCACGTATTATGAAGAAAATGGGCGTCGGGACGCTGGTGGACCTTGCCCGTCAACTGCAGCGGCTCGGTTTGACCTGACGTCGCGGCTGCTGCCGGTCTGCGCAGCTCACCTCCTGCGGGGTTGGGCTTGGTTGGAAGGATGGGGCGGGGCGCTCATCGGAGGCGCGAAGCTTGCGAGCCGATGTGCGTCCCCATTGAAAAGGCGCAGCGGCTTTGGTGACTAGCCGTCGACAACCAGGCCAAGGCGGTGAATATCCTGACATAGCGTATCACGAACGTAAGCATACTGTACGGTACGGAACGGTGGCCTGCCGATCAGATTATACATTGCATGCAAGATCTGCAGGAAGTCAGCAATATATACCGTACTGTCGTTCTGAATATTGACAGTAAGCATTGGCTAATGCCGATGCCTACTAGCAGAAGCGGTTCAAGGATGCGAAGGATTCAGTAGCTCCATTTTACGATCATTTCGTTTCCAAAACAAGTAACACGTTCGTTTTTGCGACCGGCAATAAAATTGCCCCTCTCGCGCTGGTCAACACCAGCGGTTGATATCGCGCTTCCTGCACGCTTCGTCAGAGGATGATTGACAAAACAATAACTTACTATAGATTTGCTTGAATCAGAATAACTAGTTTTGTTTCATTATGCAAGCGGAGCAGGTGGGTCTGCTCCAAAATCGTCGAGCGTGAGAGAGGGTGGCGGCAGCCGCACGGGCGTGCGGGGCTGCAACGCGGAAGCCTTGCCGCCGTAATCCCCCTATTTAAGTGGCATGGCAAAGTTCCTGCAGCGCGATGGCGCTAGATCGCCACATCCGCTGAGCGATGCTGCGTTCCTCGGGACCGCTGGCGCTGGCATAAATGGCCGTGGTCCGCATGTCCGCGTGACCTAGCCATCGCTGCACAAGATTAAGCGGGACTTGGGATTGAATCGCCGTTACCCCAAAGGAATGGCGAAGACCTTTCGGCATTGCCTGTGACCCGTTGATACCCGCCACATCCATTACCTTGCGGATTCTACGATACGCGGTGACGCGTGAAAATTCCCAGAGATGCACAGAACAACGCGGGTCTTTCATTGCATCTCGAAGGTCATGTGCTTCGATGATTAGCTCGATAAGCTCCGAGGGAACGGGTACGCTTCTAAAAACGCCGCGCTTTCTTTTCTTGAGGCACTCGATAATTATCAGCCGGCCGGTAACATCGATGCTCCTAGTCGTGAGAGATAGGGCCTCTGAAATTCTGCACCCGGTCACTGACATTAGCCAACACAATGTAAACGTACTTTTATCGAAATTTTTAGCAGCCTTTAGGAAGGCATTTCGCTCGGAAGCAGTCAGATATTTTCGCTGCCCATGCGTGTCGTAAATAAGATGCTGCATAATATTCGACCCAAGTTTCGGTTTTGGCTTCATGGCAGGCGGCGCGCGTAAGCCGCAATCGTCCAACCATGCAACAGAACTAGTTATTTCGTCTCGCCAAGGGGGGAGGGCCTCCCACGAAGCGGCGGGAGCGAAGATGCGCGGTGATGGAGGCAGGCGGCGTTTCGGCGCCAGGCGAAATGTCTGTGCCGACGCCGCTCGTTCTTCGGCGCTGGCGATGATTCGCTCGTCTAGTGCGGCGTGGCTTGCATTGGCGGTTGTTGTTCACGTGGACAATCTAAAGGCGATCCGGGCGGCCTCCGGGGAAAATGTTGCCTTGGAGGTCACGGAGGCCGTCTGGCGTGCAGTGCAGCTTCGCCTGGTGACCGCTTCCGATGTGGTCGCTGAGCGCGTGATCTGGTCGCCGGAAGAACTGTGCTTTGTCGTGCGTGCTGCGACCGACATAGGCAGTGCATCGAATGATGCCCTCCGCGCGCAGGTTTGTTCTTGGTTGCTGGATGTCGGCTGTCGGCCCTTATTCGTGTCCGGCGCGGTCCTGCAGGTGGCGCTCTCGTGGAATGCGACTGTCGCCGAGCGAGGGTCGGGGGATAGGGACGTCCTGCATCTCCTGCTGATCGAGGCGCGCCAAACTCTGGCGCGTTCGAGTGGCAGCCCCACGACGCAGTCGTTGGATCCTGAGGACGCCCGTCGCGACATGGCGGCGGCGGTGGCGCACTATGCGGAACTCGTCTCCGGCGAGCTGCAATTCGCCTGGGCGCCCGTCCGTGCGGTGGATGATGACGTGCTGCTGTATCTGCGCGCGGAGGTCGCAATCCCGGGTGTGGTCGGTCAGATCATCAACCGGGAGGCGGGGTATCGCGCACTGGAGCGGCTGCGCCTGGTGGCGATCTTTGACCATCTGCAGGTCCAGCGGGCGATTGACCATCTCGTGCGCGGCGGCGGGTGGGCGGTGTGTGTGTCGGTTTCGGCGACGAGCTTCCGGCGCTCTTCCTGGTGGGACCAGCTGTTGGCCCAGCTTGAGGGGCAACGGTTCATCGCCGAGCGCCTGCTTGTCGCCGTTGATTGCGAGCAGTTCGCGGTTTTCCTGGGTCCTGCCGCTGAGCTGGCGGATCGGCTCCGTCGCCTGGGCTGCAAGATTGTTCTGCTCGGCTTTGGCAGCGGACAGATTGCCTTGGCGGGGCTGCTGGCGCTGCGGCCCGATGTTATCACGCTCGATCCATTTTTGATCGAGCTGGCTGCGCGGGGCGGCCGGGATCTGGAGCTGTGTCGCCGGGTCGTTGCGCTTGCGGCCGTGCTTGCCCCGCTCGTGGTGGCCGAGGGCGTTGACACGTTCCGGCATGCTGCGGTGGCACTGGACGTGGGCGTGTCGTGGGGTTGCGGCGCCTTTTTCGGTGGGCCCAGGTGGCGCGGCCCTGGGGGGTATGCCGGTCGTCCGGGCCGCATTCCGCCATTTCAGTGGCAGGCCGGCGGCGCGGAGTGGGGCGCGTGAAGAGGCGCCCGGATCCCACGGATTTCGGCCCCGACCTCGACGGCGACAGGGCTGGGGTGTGGCGCGGCCTCTGTGTCGGGCTTCCCGCGTCGCTCCTGTTGTGGGGCGTGATCATCGTCGTTTGGCGCTTGCTGTCTTGAACCCGCCTCTTTTCGAAAAACTATTGGGGATTCTCGTATGAATGGTGCGGGCTGCACGTATGTATCGGTTCTCGCTCTTCTCCTTTCTTGGTCTGGGGTTGCCGAGGCGGAGGGGCGGGGGCAGGCAAAGGCGGAGCCGGCGCGGGCCGCAGCTAGCGTCGTGTCGCAGCCTGCCTCGCCGCAAGGTTCGTTGCCGCGCGCTGACGCTGGCGATCAATGGCTCGCGCCCAACGCTTTCCTAAACGCTGCGAACCAGATTTCGCGCCGTGCTGCGGCCGGTGAAGCCGCGAAGATCTACGACCAGGTTTCGCCGATTCTCAAGGCCCGCTTCACGCGCGAGGCCTTCGTTGCCGAATTGAACCAGCGCCTCGCCGGCAAGGTCGTTCAGCGCAACTGGCAGAATATCAGTCAGGTGATGGTTCAGAAGACCGGGAACGACGATCCTAATCAGACGGGCGAGTATGTCACCGTTACGATATTGGCTCTTCTAGAGAATTCTCCCTCGAAATTTTCAGTAAGAAAAGAAGTTCTTTCCTTCTTTCATGAGAAAAGTGGGGAGTGGCTATTGTCCGGTTATCAGATTGATCGTTTTTCAGGCGATCCTGAATCGAAAGAAAATAAATAGGTAGGTCGTCTCTAGTCATTATTGGCCAAGGAAACGTGTGAATAAAAGGGGTGCTTATATGAAATATGATGATCCAGAGAGGGGTTCTGCGGCAAGAGGTGTCACAGCTTCGAATGTTGGCCGCATCGTGGGCATCAACGGTGAGATGAGTAAGAACATGCGTCGCCGCGTAATGGCGATTCTGCGCCTCTCGTCGATGTACGTGGTGTTTGGGCGCAAGGCGAAGGTTGGGGCCATCGGCGCCCAGGGTGGCGTCAAGATGTCGTTCGCGGTCCCGAACGGTGCGGGCGTCAGGTCTGGCATGAACGGCGGCTTGACGGCGGGCTGGGCCGCTTTGGCTCCGGCACTCGTCTTCGCGGCGCCACTGCTGATGCCGACAGAGGCTTTTGCCCAGGCGGCGTTTTCAGGGATCTGCGTAACGGGTAGCACCGGGAGCTCCACTGACGTGGCGATTTTCGATAGCCGTGCGACTGGCATCGATAATAATCGGCCATGTACCGCCAATTTTGGTGCCCAGGCCGGCGACAGTTTGGTCCAGATTTATTCGAACCCCGGTGGCGGACCAAACGGGCCGCTCGTTCAGGTTGACGGCACGCAAAATACCATCGCTTTCGGCCTTAACGGTTTCGGCAATGTCAAGTTGGCGGCAGGTACGGATGTCACGACCGGCGCCGCTAGCATCACTATGAACGGTATCGCCGGACAGGCGCTCAGCTCTACCAGCACCTTCGCAGTCAACGGCGCGCAGCTGGCCAGTGTTTCGACGGGAATTTCCACCAGTCTGGCGTCGCTTTCGACCGGGGCTTCGCTGTCAAGTTCCTGGATCAGCTATCTATCGACTGGCCAATCGTCGCTGTCGACCGGACTGTCGAGCGCGAACACCAGCCTGGCGTCGCTGTCGACCGGGGCTTCGCTGTCAAGTTCCTGGATCAGCTATCTATCAACTGGCCAATCGTCGCTGTCGACGTCCACGGCAAGCGGGTTGACCGCTGCGAATGCAAGCATCACCTCGCTGTCGACGTCCACGGCGAGCGGGTTGACCGATGCGAATGCCAGCATCACCTCGCTGTCGACGTCCACGGCGAGCGGTCTGACCGCTGCGACCAGCGGGATCACCTCGCTGTCGACGAGTTTGGGCGCGACCAACAACAATGTAACGTCGCTGTCGACCTCGACCTCGGCCGGCCTGAGCACGGCGACCAGCGGGATCACCTCGCTGTCGACGGGGCTGGATACGACCAACAGCACCGTGACGGCACTATCGACCTCGACCTCGACGGGCATCAGTGCAGCGACCAGCGGGATCACCTCGCTGTCGACGGGCCTGGATACGACCAACAGCACCGTGACGGCGCTGTCGACCTCCACCTCGACCGGGCTGAGCGCGGCCAACAGCGGGATCACCTCGCTGTCGACGGGCCTCGACACGACCAACAGCACCGTGACGGCGCTGTCGACGTCGACCTCGACCGGGCTGAGCAGCGCGACCAGCGGGATCACCTCGCTGTCGACGAGTCTCGATACGACGAACAGCACCGTGACGGCGCTGTCGACGTCGACCTCGACCGGGCTGAGCAGCGCGACCAGCGGGATCACCTCGCTGTCGACGGGGCTGGATACGACCAACAGCACCGTGACGTCGCTGTCGACCTCGACCTCGACCGGACTGAGCAGCGCGACCAGCGGGATCACCTCGCTGTCGACGGGTCTCGATACGACGAACAGCGCCGTGACGGCGCTGTCGACGTCGACCTCGACCGGGCTGAGCGCGGCCAACAGCGGGATCACCTCGCTGTCGACGGGCCTGGATACGACCAACAGCACCGTGACGGCGCTGTCGACGTCGACCTCGACCGGGCTGAGCGCGGCGACCAGCGGGATCACCTCGCTGTCGACGGGGCTGGATACGACCAACAGCACCGTGACGGCACTATCGACCTCGACCTCGACGGGCATCAGTGCAGCGACCAGCGGGATCACCTCGCTATCGACGGGCCTCGACACGACCAACAGCACCGTGACCGCACTGTCGACGTCGACCTCGACCGGGCTGAGCGCGGCGACCAGCGGGATCACCTCGCTGTCGACGGGCCTCGACACGACCAACAGCACCGTGACCGCACTGTCGACGTCGACCTCGACTGGCCTGAGCACCGCCACCAGCGGGATCACCTCGCTGTCGACGGGGCTGGATACGACCAACAGCACCGTGACGTCGCTGTCGACCTCGACCTCGACCGGGCTGAGCGCGGCGACCAGCGGGATCACCTCGCTGTCGACGGGGCTGGATACGACCAACAGCACCGTGACGGCGCTGTCGACCTCCACCTCGACCGGGCTGAGCGCGGCCAACAGCGGGATCACCTCGCTATCGACGGGCCTCGACACGACCAACAGCACCGTGACGGCGCTGTCGACGTCGACCTCGACCGGACTGAGCAGCGCGACCAGCGGGATCACCTCGCTGTCGACGGGTCTCGATACGACGAACAGCGCCGTGACGGCGCTGTCGACGTCGACCTCGACGGGCATCAGTGCAGCGACCAGCGGGATCACCTCGCTATCGACGGGCCTCGACACGACCAACAGCACCGTGACGGCGCTGTCGACCTCCACCTCGACCGGGCTGAGCGCGGCGACCAGCGGGATCACCTCGCTGTCGACGGGCCTCGACACGACCAACAGCACCGTGACCGCACTGTCGACCTCGACCTCGACTGGCCTGAGCACCGCCACCAGCGGGATCACCTCGCTGTCGACGGGCCTCGATACGACCAACAGCACCGTGACGGCGCTGTCGACGTCGACCTCGACCGGGCTGAGCAGCGCGACCAGCGGGATCACCTCGCTGTCGACGGGTCTCGATACGACGAACAGCGCCGTGACGGCGCTGTCGACGTCGACCTCGACGGGCATCAGTGCAGCGACCAGCGGGATCACCTCGCTATCGACGGGCCTCGACACGACCAACAGCACCGTGACGGCGCTGTCGACCTCCACCTCGACCGGGCTGAGCGCGGCGACCAGCGGGATCACCTCGCTGTCGACGGGGCTGGATACGACCAACAGCACCGTGACGGCACTATCGACCTCGACCTCGACGGGCATCAGTGCAGCGACCAGCGGGATCACCTCGCTATCGACGGGCCTCGACACGACCAACAGCACCGTGACGGCGCTGTCGACCTCCACCTCGACCGGGCTGAGCGCGGCGACCAGCGGGATCACCTCGCTGTCGACGGGCCTCGACACGACCAACAGCACCGTGACCGCACTGTCGACGTCGACCTCGACTGGCCTGAGCACCGCCACCAGCGGGATCACCTCGCTGTCGACGGGCCTCGACACGACCAACAGCACCGTGACGGCGCTGTCGACGTCGACCTCGACCGGACTGAGCAGCGCGACCAGCGGGATCACCTCGCTGTCGACGGGTCTCGATACGACGAACAGCGCCGTGACGGCGCTGTCGACGTCGACCTCGACGGGCATCAGTGCAGCGACCAGCGGGATCACCTCGCTATCGACGGGCCTCGACACGACCAACAGCACCGTGACGTCGCTGTCGACCTCGACCTCGACCGGGCTGAGCGCGGCGACCAGCGGGATCACCTCGCTGTCGACGGGGCTGGATACGACCAACAGCACCGTGACGGCACTATCGACCTCGACCTCGACGGGCATCAGTGCAGCGACCAGCGGGATCACCTCGCTATCGACGGGCCTCGACACGACCAACAGCACCGTGACCGCACTGTCGACGTCGACCTCGACTGGCCTGAGCACCGCCACCAGCGGGATCACCTCGCTGTCGACGGGGCTGGATACGACCAACAGCACCGTGACGTCGCTGTCGACCTCGACCTCGACCGGGCTGAGCGCGGCGACCAGCGGGATCACCTCGCTGTCGACGGGGCTGGATACGACCAACAGCACCGTGACGGCGCTGTCGACCTCCACCTCGACCGGGCTGAGCGCGGCCAACAGCGGGATCACCTCGCTATCGACGGGCCTCGACACGACCAACAGCACCGTGACGGCGCTGTCGACGTCGACCTCGACCGGACTGAGCGCGGCCAACAGCGGGATCACCTCGCTGTCGACGGGGCTGGATACGACCAACAGCACCGTGACGGCACTATCGACCTCGACCTCGACGGGCATCAGTGCAGCGACCAGCGGGATCACCTCGCTATCGACGGGCCTCGACACGACCAACAGCACCGTGACGGCGCTGTCGACCTCGACCTCGACCGGGCTGAGCGCGGCGACCAGCGGGATCACCTCGCTGTCGACGGGTCTCGATACGACGAACAGCGCCGTGACGGCGCTGTCGACGTCGACCTCGACGGGCATCAGTGCAGCGACCAGCGGGATCACCTCGCTATCGACGGGCCTCGACACGACCAACAGCACCGTGACGGCGCTGTCGACCTCCACCTCGACCGGGCTGAGCGCGGCGACCAGCGGGATCACCTCGCTGTCGACGGGCCTCGACACGACCAACAGCACCGTGACCGCACTGTCGACCTCGACCTCGACGGGACTCAGTGCAGCGAACAGCGGCATCACCTCGCTATCGACCGGGCTGAGCACGACCGACAGCACCGTGACGTCGCTGTCGACCTCGACCTCGACGAGCCTCAGCACGGTCGCGAGCAACGTTGCCACGGTGTCGTCGGGCTTGGTGAGCCTGTCGACGGGCACGGCTACCGGCATAGCGTCGGTGTCGACCGGTTTGGCATCGCTGTCGACCACGACCGCGCAGGACTTCGCGTCGCTCAGCACGGTTCTAACGCCGATACTTGCCGCGGCCAGTGCTGGGACCCAAGTGGTTGCCTCGGTTGCAGGCGGCATGCAAAGTTCGACGTTGTTCCAGACGCGAGGCGCGAGCGGCGATACCGTTAAGATCGCCGACAGCGTTTCGTGCCGCCAGGTGGATGGTATCGACACCACTGCAACCGGGCTTTGCGCAGCGGCGGTCGCAGACGGCGCAACGGCCTATGGTTCGAACGCCAGAGCGGAGTCGACGAACGGAACCGCGATTGGCTTCCGCGCAGTTGCAACCGGGGCGGGCGCTACCGCAGTCGGCTATGGCAACAAGGCGGTCGGCAACCAGTCCATCGCGATCGGCTTCGCCAACGTGGTGACTGGCGCTCATTCGGGCGCGATCGGCGACCCGAATGTCGTCAGCGGCGATGGAAGCTATGCCGTCGGCAACAATAACACGGTCGCTTCCAATGGCGTCTTCGTGCTCGGCAACAACGTCAATGTTGCTGCCGGGAACGACGGTGCGGTCGTCCTCGGCGATCGCAGCACCGCAAGCGGACCGAACACGGTCTCGGTGGGCTCGGAGAGCCAGACTCGAAGGATAACCAATGTTGCGGATGGCATTGCACCGACGGATGCGGCGACGGTCGGGCAGCTCGAGCGTTCAAACATGATGCTGGGCAACCAGATCGCCGGTGTACAGAACCAGGTATATGATCTGGCGCGATCGACGTCCTTCGGCATCGCCGGAGCCACGGCAATGTCGCTGATCCCGGACATCGACCCGGATCAGCGCGTCTCGATCGGCATGAGCGTCGCCGGCTTCAATGGATATCAGGCCGTTGCGCTTGGTATCACGGGCCGGGTTGGCGACAGCGTCAAAGTGAAAGCGGGTGCGTCTATCTCTGGAGGCAAGTCGGTGTACGGCGCCGGCATCGCCTTCGGTTGGTAACCGCGCCGCTGCTCCAGGACTTATAGTTCCCCCAAAAGTCCTGGAGCGGGGAAGTGCGAGGGCATGCCCCCCCCGCACTTCCCCATTTTCTAGCGACCCAACGTGAGTATCGCATGCGCATTGGCATCTCTATCTTCACCCAAGCCGGACAGAATATCTGGAACAACGGCATCGGGCAGAATGTCTATCACTTGGCGACGCTGTGCGAGCAGCTTCCGTTCGTAGAAGCTGTTTACCTGCTGAATTGCGGAGATAGCGACACGGCGCCTGACGGATCTGGAGAAGCAGGCGCGCGTTTTCCGTTGTTGCCCCTCCGCGATGCGATCGACCTGATCGATGTCGCGATCGAATTGTCCGGCGCGATCGACCACGAATGGTTGGAGCGTTTTCGGGCGAGAGGTGGCCGTGCCGCCTACTACATTTGCGGCCAGCCCTATGTGTCGATCGTCGATCATACGACGTTCGGAGGCGTGGGGTGTTTCGTCACGCCCGAGCGGTGTGACGAAGTCTGGGTTCTAGAGAAGGATGCGACGTTCGAGGCGATGGTGCGTAGTATCCACCGTTGCCCCGTTTCGGTCGTGCCATATCTCTGGGCACCGAATTTTCTCCGGGATAGCTTTTTTCATGATGGAGAAAGGTTTGGATACCGCCAAGGAACACTGGCCAACCAAAAGGCAAGGGTGGCAATTTTCGAACCCAATATCTCTCCGATCAAGATGGGGGTTCTTCCGTTCCTGATCGCAGAGGAGGTTGAACGGGCCGATTCTTCAGTGATCGGTGCCGTGGACTTCATGAACACGATTCAGTTTTCCAATCACAACACGTTCAAGGCGTTGGTTGGGAGCAGTCAGCTTTACAAGGGCGGCAAGGTAGCTCTGCACGGCAGGGATTATTTCTCACATGTCATGGGAAGGGGGGCGAATATCGTCGTCAGCCACCAGATCGAATGTTCGCAAAACTATCTGTACCTGGATGCGCTTGCGGGCGGATATCCTCTGGTTCACAATTCTCCGCTTTTCGCGCAGGTCGGATATTATTATCCGGAATCGGACGTCGCGGCTGGCGCCTTCCAGCTATTGCGGGCGTACCGTGAACACGACCGGGAACTGCCGGCCTATACGGCCGCGGCCGCGAGCAAGATCGCGAGCCTGAGCCCATTCGACCGTCATAATCTGAATGCATATGCGCGCAGGCTGCTGAGCCTCGCCTCGCGTCGGGGAGGGCCGCAGGCATGAGCAAGGCAAAGGCACGCGCACGAGGCGCTCGGCTCAATGTGGGGGTTACCCTGTTCATCCGAGACGGCAGCCAGTCGCTCTGGGAGAACGGCATCTTCCAGAACTGCTACTTCCTCCTGATGCTGCTGGCGCGATCGCCGATCGTGGACCGGTGCTTCATCGTCAACGGCGGGCCGGGGGATCCGAAATCCGCCGGGGACTTCCTGCAGCATGCCCCGGCCCCAGTGCTTTCCCTTACCGAGGCGATGCGCGAGCTCGATGTGATCATCGAACTCAGCGCACAACTCGATCCTGCCTGGGGGCAGCAGTTCTCGGAGAAGGGGGGGCACATCATCGGGATGCGCGTCGCCAACGACTATGTGATCGACGTCGAGCGCATGGCCTTCGACATGCCGTCTGCGTTGTTGATGTCGGGCGTGCCGTACGATGAAATCTGGACCTTGCCTGCCTTCGAGAAGACCTGCGCATCCTATTACCAGAGCGGCTTTCGCGCTCCCGTGCGGGTGATGCCGCACCTGTGGAACCCGACGCTGCTCGAACAGGCGCGGTCGAGGGCGGGGTGTGCGGAGCCGTTCGAATATCGCCCGGGCCGTCGGCGCTGGCGGGTCGCCGTGGTTGAACCGAATATCTGCACGGTGAAGACCTGCCATCTCCCCTTGCTGCTGTGCGATGTCGCGCATCGCCAGGACCCGAACGCGATCGAGCTCCTGCAAGTATATAACAGCATGGCGCTAAAGGAGCATGGCGACTTCGTCGCCTATGCACGATCGATGGACCTTGTGCGACAGGGGTTGGCGACGTTCGAGCCGCGCTTGCCCATCTTCAATATCATGGGTGCCTCTGCCGATGCGATCGTTTCTCACCACTGGGAGAATGCGCAGAACTACGTGTACTACGAAGCGCTGTACGGCGGCTTTCCCCTGATTCACAACTCGCACCTGCTGAAAGGCTGCGGCTACCGATACGCATCGTTCGATCCGGAAGACGGCGCGTTGGCGCTTCGCCAGGCGCTGGCCGAACACGATCGGGATCTGGATGGATACCGCGCACGGGCGCGCGCTTTGCTGTCGGATCTTGACCCTGTGGGCGCGGAGAACATTGCCGTGTTCGGACAGGTCTTGCAGGCAGTCGTAGCGCGAAAGCGCGACCGATGAGCCGCTTCAGCACCTGGCGGGGCAAGCTTGCGGTAGCGCTGCCCGTCGCGCTCGGGAGCTTCCTGCTCGGGAGAATGGCAGATGCCGGGCCGACCGGCGCAGCGCCGGCAAAGGAGCCTCTCGTCGTCGCTGCCGCCCGTACCGTCGGGGTGAAACGCTGTCTGCCGATGATCGCCGCCATCGCCCAGCGGGCGACGGCGGGTGCGACGTTGCAAGACATCATTGTCGATTGGGACCGCAAGATGCCGGACAGCGCCCCGTTTTTCTCGCTCACCGGACTGGGCAACGGTACGCTGCGCGCGGCGCTATCGATCGCCGCGATCCCGTCACCCGCAGGCTGTGCCGTGCTGGTCGAGCGCGTTTCCTATGCGGCACGGCCCTGTGCGGCGGTCGCGAGTGGGGAGTTGGGCGGTTTTCCGTCCGGCCAACTGATCGACGGCATCACCGTCTATCAGAACCCGCGTCAGGCTGGCGAAACCTACAGCTTGATCAGCAACAATGGCGGCTGCCTCGTCCTGCGACGTCAGGCATCGCTAAACTGGGCAGGGTGAACCATGGGTCGTCGATCTCTCCGTATCGGTATCACGATCGGCTTGCGCGCGCCGGACGAGAGCCTGTGGACCAACGGGATCAAGCAGAACGCCCTGTTTCTGGCGAAGCTGTTCCGCAATTCGGCACTCGCACATGATGTCGTACTGCTCAACACGACGGATGTCCCCATCACGTCCGCACTTCCCTGGGACTTGAAAAGCTACCCGACGGCGCCGTTCGATGCCGCCTGCGACGGGTTGGACATCGTGATCGAGCTGGGGGGGCAGATCTCTCCGGCGCAGACGGCCAGGATCAAGGCCCAGCGAACCAGGCTGGTCAGCTATTGCTGCGGGCCGGAATATGTCCAGAACATGGAAGCCATGATTTTCGGGCGTCCGTTATGGGACTCGATTTTCATCAATCAGGACTATGACGAAATCTGGGCGATACCCCAGATCGCGGGGACGACCTTGCCGTTTCTGCAGACGCTTCGCCGCTGCCCCGGAAGAGAGGTTCCGTTCGTCTGGGATCCAATGGCGATCGAGAGCGTGGCCGGAGCGCTTCCCCACGGCGGCGAGTATCGGCCCCGAGGAGCGGGGCGACGACTGGCGGTGATCGAGCCCAACATCGATGTGTTGAAGTTCTGCCTCTATCCGATCCTTGCGGCGGAGCGTGCTTTTCGCGCCGCACCTGAACACATCGAGGTGCTCTACGTAGCCAATAGTGAGCACATGGCGCTCACCAACCGCGAATTTGCAGGGCTGATGCACCATCTGGAAATCGTGAAGGCGGGCAGGGCAGGGTTTCTCGGTCGTGTCCGGACACCGGATTTTCTAAGTGCCGATGTCGATGTCGTGATTTCCCATCAATGGGGTCTGCCGCTAAACTATTTCTACCTCGAATGCTGCTGGCAGGGGTATCCACTCGTTCACAATGCGCAGCTCGTCCGGGACCTCGGCTATTTTTATCCTGAGAACGACATAGACGAGGCAGCCCGGCACATTTTGCAGGTGTGTGCGCAGCATGATGGCGAATGGCAAGCCTATCGCGACCGCCAGCGGCGCCGGATCCAGCGGTTTCTCGCCACCAGCCGATCGCTAGCCGACGAGTATGACGACATCCTGTTCAGGTTGCTCCACCGGACAGCGCGCGCCGCGCGAAATTGTTAACGACTGGGAGACTGTAACTTGTACCTCGTCAGAAATTGTTACGAATGCGTTCTGAAATGGATGATGCGGCTGCTGTTTGATCAACATTCAGCACGGCCGGTGATGATGAAGCATTGCCTCGAAATGGGTAGAGAGGCATTGGTGTGCTGAAATGACCAATTCCCCAGTTCGGCAGTTGATCGATGCAGCCCGGGCGCGGATCGCTGCGGAAGGTATGCGGGGGCTCAGTTTGCGTGTGATTGCCCACGATGTGGGTATTTCGCTCGGTTCCCTGAGTTATCGCATCGGCGACAAAGCGGCGCTTCTCAAGCAGCTGCTGGAACGCGAGCATCTTGAGCAGCAGCAAAGCCAAGCATCCTGGGTCGAGCGCGTGAGGGGGCTTGATCTGACAGACCCCTTGGTTCTGTCGAGCGTCATCACGACGTGGATCGAAGATGCGAGCCAAGTGACGCGCGTGTCTTCCCTGGTGGGTTGCGAGCTCTTCCTCGAGGCGGCTGTCAGCCCCGACCTCTATCCTGGAATGGCAGCGATCCTCGACGCGCAGGATGATTTCTGGCGCGATTTGATGGTCGGGCTTTTGCCGTTCGAGGATGCGGTGCTCTTCGGGCGTGCCATCGCAAGCTATATTCGGGACGAGCTTCCCTTCTCCCTCGCTGCCGGCGGCAATGCCGATTACCGGTTGCTGCGCGCAGCGACGGTGGAGTGCCTCGCATCTCGCCTGGCGGGCACGCATACGGGCCTTCGCGCGCGTTTTCCGCAATTGGTAGCGGCCTGCGGCAACGAAAGTGCAGAAGCCCCGCTGCTGATCGATTTGACCCCCGGCACGAAGCGGGCGGACATTGCCGGGGAGATCGCCTCGCTCATCGCAGAGCAAGGCGTCGCGGCGATCTCGCATCGAGCGGTTGCCGCTCGCGCGGGCGTCTCCAATTCCAGTGTCGCGCATTATTTTCGGACCCGCAGCGACCTGCTCAGTGCCGGTTTTGGCGCGCTCGTTTTGAGCATGCGGAACGAACTGCAGGATCTGGGTGCCCCGGCGCGGTTCCAGTCCTGGTCCGCGTTAATGCGCTCCACCCATGCGATCGCCCTCGCGGCCGCGCGCGATCCACAACTGATGCCGTTCGCACTGGATATGCGGCGGCGGCGTGCGGAAAACGGGAGAGAAGCGATCCGGGGCGCACTTTCCCGAGGTGTCCCGATCGACGAAGCATCCATACAGTCCGCCGCGTTGATCCTTGTCGGCAATTTCCTGGCGATGGAAGCACGGGGGGCATGTGATGGCTCCGGGCGCATAACGATCGAGGATCTTGCCAGACTGCGGCAGTTATGAGGGATCGTGGCGCTCCGCTTGGCAATGGTCGCGCGCTATGGCGACGCCCGCCAGCGTGCAGGTGAGGGCAATGGGTAGGCCGAGCAGCAGGAACTGGCGTGGATCGGCGTGGATTCGCATTCCGATGCTGGATAGCCAAGTCCCCACCAGCAATGCTGCGAGGCCCAGCGCAATCTTCGTCATCATGGTGTAGATGCTGAAGGCTGCGGTGAAGCGCGTCGCTCCCGTTTGACCGTCCCGTGCGATCGCTTTCGTCAAGACAGCCCAGCTGAGGAACGCGACGCCCCCGCTACCGACGCCGAACCAGGCAAAGAGCAATATCACCGCAGGTCCAAGCTGTCCGGCCCATGGTAGAAGCAGCGCCGTTGCCCCGCAGGCGGCGTAGGCCCAGCCCAATGCCGGCCCGCTACCGATCCCGCGGGCGAGGGGCGACCACAGCCATATCGCGCCCAATCGCGCAACGATCACGATCAACAACGCCAGGGGGGCGAGCGCGTTGTCCACGGTGTCGATATGTAGCAGCGCCTTCGCCGTCGCCGCGATTGCCGCGATACCGAACATGGTCGCGGTGGAGAACCGCAGGAGCGCGGACGATGTCCGCCCCGTCGGTGTAACCTCGGATGGGCCCGATGAGAGGTTGTCGCCGCGCAGCAGGAACGGCAAAGGCACCATCAGTGCAAGCGCGGCCAGCGCGATGAAGCCGCATAGCAACGATGCCTTGAAGGGCGTGTCGCTGGCGCTAGATTGGAGCAATGCCGCCGCGAAACCGATCACCAAGGTCGCGATGGCGGAGCCGAACGCACGGATGCGGGCCGCCATCAAGTCGGCGCCGCGCGCTGCGAGACGGCGGGTCAGGCCGTTATGCGGTACATCTGCGACGCTGTAGCTGAGCCTGAAAACCAGCAGAAGCAGCGTTGCCTCCCAGACGTTCCGCGGCGTTAAGATGGGCAGGGCCGCAAAGCTTGCGGACGCTGCCAGAATCGCCAGCGTCGACAGCAACGGCAACGCCCTGCGGAACGCTCCGAAGCGGATGATGGCGCGGCCGATTGCACCATCGCAGAACGCATTCGCCATCGCACTCGCAAGAAACAAGCCTCCCGCAAGACCAGGCTCGAGTGCCAGAAACCGGACCACGATATAGAGGCCCAGCAGTTCTTCACCCGCCCAAAGCAGGCTGATGCCAAGGTGTACCGAGGCATAGCCGATCAGCAGGCGACGGAGTTCTTTACCGCCATTGACGTGTGGACGCATAGGGGCATGCTTTCTCGACAGGATCATTTTCCGCACAAACGAGCGGGTCAGCGTGCGCTGGGCGTCAGCCGTGCTGGCCCCCTGCCCGGCAGGCGAACGACATAGGATGTTCCATAGGCGTTGCCCGGCTGTTCGAAGTCTGTCGAAACGATCTGCGCGCCGCTGGCGACCGCAGCATCAGCGCGGGCCTTGTCGTTGATCTTCGCCTCATAGGTATCGATGTCTGCGCGCGTGCGGACCATGTACCCTCGCGCGACTTCGCGCCGGATCTCGGCGCCGCGCGCCAGCGCGTTGTCGTCGAGAATGAACGCCGCGTGCGGCTGGCCCGGCTGCGAGTCAAGAAAGGCCGACCTGCCCTCCAGATTGGGATGACCGCGCAGATAAGCGTCGGCACCATCGTGGCCGGTCGCCGTCATCAGCAGGAAGACGAATTTCCCTCGTGCCTGCCCTAGCGTCGGCCAGTGGGCTGCGAACACCGCTTCTTCGAGCGTAGTGTGGAAGCCGCGAACGTCGTCGGGCGTGACCAGATGATCGCGACCGATCGCCGCTCGGATCGCGTCATCGATCTCCGCATAGTCTTGGGGCGCGAAGGGGGGAACTGGCGATGTGCCGGGCAGGAGCGGACGCGCCTCCACCTTGGCTTCTATCATCACGAAAATCGGGATGTGCCGCTGGTGTGCGTTCGACCAGGCTTTCAGCTCGGCAAGGCACTGGCGGAAGGTCGGGCACGAACTGCGAACGTCGACGTCCGCCATATGCAGCACTTTCAGTCCGGGCGCGGCCAGGGCGGCCGCGTCGAACGGCAAGAGGTCGTTGATCCCCTGGGTTCGCAGCAGCCGATAGGCGGCGGGATCGGCGTAGGCGCCGCCCTTTGGGTCCGGGTGGACATCGAGTTCCAGCGCACGCACGCCGAGGTCCAGCTGTTGGGTCAGGCTCGGGTGTCGGAAGTTCAACGCCTCCGAAAAAAGCACGTCATTCGGATGCGCCAGCGCAATTTCCCGCCGCTTGTCGAGCGGCAAGAGCGAGAGCAGCTTGGCGGTGGACGGTAATCGTGCATCGAGAAGCGCCGCAATCCTCGGGTCGACGCCAAGTGCATAGCTGTTGTGCGTGCCGAGAACCTGCAGATGGTTCAGGGGCGTGGAGTCCCCAAGGTCGCTAGCCTCGGGCTCTGGCGCCCCGGCTGCCTCTTGCCGTTGCGGTGCGCCGGCAGCGAGCAGAAGCGCACAGGCCGTCGCCGCCGCGGTTGGACGAAATCGCGCGAGGAGGCCCTGCATCAGAACCGCACGTTCGCAAAGGCACCCAGCGTACGGCGCGCGTTGGGCGAGGTATAGTGGAGCAGCCCTAGCGCACCGTAGATCTGCCATCCGGTGGAGAAATAGGTGTCGAACAGATTGCGCGCATAGATGCCCGCTTCGACGCCCGATGGTTCGTGCAGGATGCTCACGCGCGCATTGGTGAGGCCGAACCCCGGCACATAGGAGTAGCCGGGCTGGCCGACGACGGTCCAGGTCTCGCTGCGATAGGCATAGTCGGCATGGAGGCGCAGCTTCACGTGCGCGGACAGCGCGCGTGCATAGGTTGCCGACGCCGTGGCGGAGAGGGCGGGGGCATTAGGCAGGCGTGTGTTCGTATAGTCGGTCGTGGCGTCGAACCGATACTGTGTGAAATACGCGTCCGTGTACGATGCGGAAGCAGCGAGCGACAGCGCGCGCGAAGGGCGCACCGTGATGCTGGTTTCGATACCCTGGCTGCGCAAGCCACCCGCGTTGCCGATCGCTGTTGCGAGGAGGAAACCGCCAGCCCCGTCGGGGATCTTGGTGAGAATGGTAGCCTGGAAGTTGGAGAAGTCGGACCGGAAAAGATCGATGTTGACGCGAACCCGTCGCCCGAACCATTCGGACTTGAGGCCGAATTCCCAGGCGCGCACCGCCTCCGAGGCATAGGGATCATATTTGTTGCCGACGAAGGCGATCCCCGCCGGCTTGTAGCCGGTCGTGAAGGTGCCATAGACTATGAGGTCAGGCGCGATCTGGAACGTGGGCGATACGCGGACGGAGACATCATCGCCCTTGACGCGCCCGAACGGGATCACCGGCGGGGCGCTCGTCGGCAGGAACCGGGGGGAAAAGCCCGTGATCGGGACAGGGTCGATCGTCACGTAGCCCAGACGCTGGGCATTATCGTCGTGGCTGTAGCGGGCGCCGAGGTCGATGCGGAACCAGGCTGTCGGCACGATGCGCACCTCGCCGAACACTGCTTCGGTTTCGTTCACGGCATGGAACAGCGAGGCGTTCCCGCTGGCACCGATCGCGCCGGACACGGCGAAGAGGGGCCGCGGCGTGACGCTCGTGGTGACGATCGGCGTTCCCAGCGTTGCCCATTGGAGTTGCGCCTGGGTGGCCTCCAGCCGGTTGTAGAACCCCCCGACCAGATACTGGAACCAGCCGCGTTGAGGCGAGGCGAGATGGACCTCCTGGCTCACCTTGTCGGTATGAAGGTAGCCGATGTTGTACGGCACATAGGCAAACCGGTCGATCGGCGTGAGATTTACGGGGGTGTTGTTGTTGTAGCGGGTGTAGCGATATGCGCTGATGGACGTGAGATCGTGATCGCCGATCCGGGCGTGCGCTCTCACGGAGGCTCCCCATTCTTCGCTTTCCAACTGGCCAAAGATGCCGTCCGCGGTGTCCGCGCTGCGCGGCCCCGGGGTGACTCCGAGCGACCTGAGAAGCGCGGCCACCGGTGCCGGCTGCCCGGAAACGGGCGTGCGGACGTCGCTGTCCCAATGATGCCCATAGTCGCCCGACACCAGCAGATCGAAGCGATCATTGGGTTGAAGCAACAGTCTGGCGCGGCCGCCATAATCGTGGGTTGATCCAACCAGCCGGTTCAACGTGACATTGCGGCCGAATCCGTCCTGCCCTTGATCGAAGCCGGAGATGCGCAGCGCTGCCCGATCCCCGACCGGGACGTTGACAGTTGCGTTCAGGATTCGGTCGTTATACGCGCCCAGGCTGGCGCTGGCCTCAAGTGACCGTGTGTTCAACTGCGGCTTGTTGGTCGAGATCGACAGGACGCCTGACGTTGAATTCTTCCCGAACGCCGTCCCCTGGGGACCCATCAGCACATCGGCATGGGCAATGTCGACAAGGCCGATCAGCCCATTGGCACGCTGTCCGTCCATCACGACGTCGTCGACCACCACGTTGACCGATTTCGCGTTGGAGAAGTCAAACGAGGTCGTCCCGACACCCCTGATCTGGAATGCCGCGCCCTGGGTTGGATCATATTGCAGGCCGGGCGCCAGATATTGCAGATCGGTCACCGATTTGTAGCCCGCGTCGCGGATCGCTTCGCCGGTGATCGACTGGACCGCGACTGGTACATGCTGGCCGTTCTCGCTTCGGCGCTGGGCGGTCACCACCACCTCGGCAAGTTCGCCCCGTTGCTCATCCTCAGCAACCGCTTCCGCCGGCTGGATGGAATGTGTCTGCGCGATGGCCTGTGGCACTGAGAATGCACATACAAATGCTGCCGCTAAGTGACTGATCTGAAACAGGTGTACTGATTCCTCCGACAACTTGCCCCCCCCCTTTCACGTAATGTATTGCTGCGATTCGGAGGTGGGATAGCCTGTTTGGCCTTCCCGTGTAAGTCACATGTACTGAATCTTTGAAGGGGCGGTTCGAGCATTGAGGCTCGCCCGTTCGGCTGGGATGGCCACGACAAGGTGATGCTCGGCCGATGCCTCCTCAGCAGGTCGGTAGGCACGATGGCGAGTCTTCTGTGCCCGCAGCAATTTCTCGGATTGCGCGATTGGAAGGGGAGGAACTTGCCTATAGCGCTTAGCGGCCCGCACAGCCCGACTCGCTGGCAAAATCGCCCGTGCGGTGGCTGCAGAGGGTCGGGTTAGATTGTACCAATTCGGTTCGTCAGACGAGGGATCGTGTCCGGGTTTTGGACCACGTCTTTTGGTGGACCACGAGGAGGCCACGGGTCCCAAGCCGGGCCAGAACCTACGCTTTTCCGCAGGTTAGAGGGTCGGATGTGCGTCCTGTAAGCGCAGCGCCTAGGAGGCCAAAGCCTCTCTAAAAGGGAGGATGGTCGCTCCGCATCGTAAGCTGTCCAGCAGGTTCGACCACCACTGTGCCATAGCGACCCGCTCCTTCCAGTGGGTACCGCGATGATAGGCCGCACGCACCTTGTCGGTATCGCCATGCGCCAAAGCCCGATCGATCGCGTCGTAGGACCACTTGCCGGACTCGTTCAGCAGGGTGCTGGCCATCGCCCTGAAGCCGTGTGCCGTCATTTCGCTGCTGGCGTAGCCGAGGTGGCGGAGCGCCGCATTGAGAGTGTTGTCCGACATCGGCCGCGTGCGCGAGCGCATTGACGGGAGTACATAGCCGTTTGACCCGGTGATCGACCGGATCTCCAGCAGGAGGGCGATCGACTGGGTCGAGAGCGGGACGTGATGCGGCTTCCGCATCTTCATCTTCTCGGCCGGGATGGTCCAAACTGCTGCGTCGAAGTCGATCTCGTCCCATCGTGCGTGGCGTAGTTCGCCGGGGCGCTCGAACACATGCGGCGCCAGTTGCAGCGCCCATTTGGTCATGCCCTGGCCCTCACATGCATCGATTGCACGAAGCAGGTCGCCAACGTCCTTCGCCTCGGTGACCGCGCCGTAGTGCTTGACGGTTGGTGTTAGCAGCGCGCCGCGCAGGTCCCTCGTCGGGTCTGACTTCAATCGGGCGGTGGCGACAGCATAGCGAAATACGGCGCCGGTCAACTGCAGGGTACGTCGCGCGCTCTCCAGCTTGCCACGCTTCTCGATCCTTCGAATCGCGGCTAGCGCGTCGATGGTCTCGATCTCATGGATCGGCATTGTGCCGATGGAGGTATCGAGCAGGCTGAGGAGATATTCGCACCGCGCAGCGGTGGAGGGCGCCCACGCCCGGTCGCCGTCGCGCCGCCGCTTCGAGCAATATTCGTTGGCGATGCGAGTGAAGGTGTTTTCCGCCAGTGCTTCGGCCCGAATTCTCTCGCGCTGCTCCTCCAGAACAGGGTCCTTCCCCTCGGCAAGCACCTCGCGCGCGTCATCGCGCAGTTTACGCGCGTCGCGCAGGCTGACCTCCGGGTAGGAACCGAAGCTGAGCTTCTTCTCGACGCCACGGTGTTTGAACTTCATCCGCCACAGGCGGGAGCCCGACGGCGACACGATGACGTAGAGGCCCAACTCGTCATAAAGCTTGTAGGCCTTTTCGCGGGTCTTGGCCTTGCGGATCGCCATATCACTCAATGGCATGGTTCGGACCTCTCATCTCGAGGTCCCACCACATTGGTGCCTCGTGCAAAAAAGTGGGGCCCGCGATTTTTGAGAAGGCCCCATCTCCAGTTGCGATTTGATGAGATGAGACGAGCGATCACGAACCGGACAGCCCGCAAAATACCGCAGATTTCCGTGGTTTACAAAGCGATATGGGATCTAGTGAGATCGGAAAATGGAGCGGGTGAAGGGAATCGAACCCTCGTCGTAAGCTTGGGAAGCTTCTGCTCTACCATTGAGCTACACCCGCGAAACCGCGGCGGGCCGCTGTTTCGGACGCCATGACATGCCGGCAGGCATGTCCTGCGCCGCATATCGTCATGCTGTCGAGCGGGCGAGTGCCACATTCGCCGCGTGGTCGTCAACGCCGATCATCGCCGTGCCGGGTGCGATGCGGTCGTTCGGTATGGTACAAGCTTGTGACAAGCGTTCGCACTGGTGTCGGAATGGATAGCCGGCCCTGGCGGCAGGACCAGTACCTATCGAGCGAGATACCGCGCGCGGTCGGGGGTAGAACGAGGGAGGGGCGGGCATGAAATATTGCGATCTCGTGATGAAGGGCGGCATCACCAGCGGCATCGTCTATCCGAATGCGGTGCTAGCGCTGGCCCGCTCCTATCGCTTCAAGAATATCGGTGGCACCTCGGCCGGGGCGATCGCGGCGGCAGCGTCGGCCGCCGCCGCCTATGGCGACCGGTGCAGGATGGCAGGGCGGCCGGTGCACCAGGCTGCCGAGCAGGTCGGCTTTGCGGGGCTGGAGCAGGTTGCCGGCCAACTCGCGCAGGAGGGGTTCATTTACGGGTTGTTTCAGCCCGTACGTGGCGCCGGCAGCGCGTACCGCCTGCTGGTCCGCCTGACCGGCAATGCGGGCACGGCCGCCAAGTTCGGCGGCGCGCTCCTCGGCGTTATCGGCATCGCGCCGCTCGAGACGCTGGCGCTGCTCGCTACGTTTCTGGGGATCGCCGTCCTGCTTGGGGGAGTGCCGGGGGTGTTGGGTGCGGCAGTTCCGGCCGTGCTTTGCGCCTATGCCGGTGGCGCGATCGCCGCACTCTTTCGGGTGGCGCGGGTCGCGCGCGGCAATATGCTGGGGCTTTGCAACGGGATGGCGCGCCGCACGCGGTCGGGGAAGGGTGGCCCGGGGCTCACCGAATGGCTCCACGGCGTCCTGCAGCGGCTCTCGGGCAAGCCGCTCGACGCACCGCTGACGTTTGCGGACCTCTGGGATGCGCCCCGCTACGAAGGGGAGCCGAACACGGCCAAGGCGCTCACGCTGCAGATGATCACCACCTCGGTGTCGCATCACGAGCCGCGGACGCTGCCGTTCGAGAATGGCCGTTTCTGGTTTCGTCGCGACGAGTTCGCCCGCCTGTTCCCGGCCGAGGTGGTCGATTGGCTCGTCGCGCGCGGGGGGGATCCTGTCGCCTATGCGGGCGGCGACTATTACCGGCTCGTCGATGGCGGCGATCTGCCGGTGCTGGTGGGCATGCGGATGAGCCTCAGCTTCCCGCTGCTGATCAGTGCCGTTCCGCTGCACGAACCGGCGACGGGGGAGGGGGCCTCGGAGACCGAGGTGCCCGAGGCGGCAGCCCGCGATGCCGCGGAGCGCAGTCTGTTCGACAGCACCAACAGCCTTGCCAGCAGCGGGCGCGGCGGCGGGCCCTTGCCCACCGCCTTCCGCATATGCTGGTTCTCGGACGGCGGCATCAGCAGCAACTTCCCCGTCCATCTGTTCGACGCGCCCCTGCCGGCCTGGCCCACCTTCGCGATCAACCTCGTCTATCCCGGCCCGCAGGACGGCCCGGCGCCCGATATCGCCCTGCCGAGCAACAACAAGGTGGGGTGGCAGCGCACCTACCGCTCGATCGCGGCGCCGGTTGCGGCGGCCGAGATCGCCGGATTTCTGTTCGGCATCATCGGCACGATGCAGAACTGGCGGGACCTGCTGCTCGCCCGCGCGCCGGGGCAGCGCGATCGTATCGTGCCGGTGCCGCTGGAACGGGACGAGGGGGGAATGAATCTGAACATGCCCCAGGCGATACTCACGCGGATCTCCGAGAAGGGTACTCGGGCAGGCGAGGCCTTTGCCGCATTCCCATTCGAAAACCACTATTGGATCCGGTGGCGGAACCTGGCCTCCGCGCTGCAGCGCTACACGATCCGGATCGCGCAAAATGCCGATTCCGCACCGCCGATCCCGGAATATGCCGGGGCCTATGCGATCGCGCGAACGGGCACCCCGCCGGCGCCGTCCTACCGCTTCCGCTCGGCGGCACGGCAGGAGGCGGCCGAGGCGCTGCTCCATCGGCTCGAGGCGCAGGGACGGGAATGGGAGGATCTGGGCCCCGACTTCACCGAGGGGGCGCCCCGTCCGCTGCCGCAGATGCAGATTTCCCCTACCTTCTAGCATCCGGGCCGATCCGCTGGCCAAAGGCGCGGCCACGGCGTGGCAGGTCGCGGTTGGCGACGATCGGTCGCTGCGCTAGGCACGGCGATCCCGCAAGAGGTATTGGATCCAATTCGCGGACCTGTATAGCATCCGCACGAACGCGTTGAGGGAGAGCCTGGTTGGAACGGTTTGATGTCTTGATCGTCGGCAGCGGCCATGGTGGGGCCCAGTGCGCGATCGCCCTGCGACAGGCCGGCTTTGCCGGAACCATGGCCGTGATCGGCGAGGATCCGGAACTGCCCTATGAACGGCCGCCGCTTTCCAAGGACTATCTGAAGGGCGAAAAGGCGTTCGAGCGCATCCTGATCCGGGCTCCCGCGTTCTGGGACGAGCGGCATGTGACGATGTTGCGAGGCCGGCGCGTTGTCGCCGTCGATGCGGTCGCCAAGACGGTAACCGACGATGCGGGTGCGACGATCGGCTATGACGCCCTGGTCTGGTCGGCCGGTGGCAGCGCGCGTCGGCTGGCATGCAGCGGGCATGACCTTGCCGGGGTGCACGCGATCCGTACCCGACGGGATGTCGACCAGCTGCTCGCCGAGCTGCCTGCAACCCGGCAGGTCGTGGTCATCGGCGGCGGCTATATCGGCCTCGAGGCAGCCGCGGCGCTGGTCAAGGCCGACAAGCAGGTGGTGGTGCTGGAGGCGATGGACCGGGTGCTCGCCCGCGTCGCCGGCGAGCCGCTGTCGCGCTTCTACGAGACCGAGCATCGTGCCCAGGGGGTGGCGATCCGCACCGGCGCCAGGGTAGAGTGCCTGGAGGAACGCGATGGCCGGGTCTGCGGGGTACGGCTGGCGGACGGCGAGGTGTTGCCGGCGGATATGGTGATCGTCGGGATCGGCATCATTCCCGAAGTCGCGCCGCTGCTCGAGGCCGGCGCGGCGGGCGGCAACGGCGTGCGGGTAGACGCGCAGTGCCGCACCAGCCTGCCCGACATCTTTGCGATCGGGGACTGCGCGCTTCACGTCAACGCGTATGCCGATGGCGCCGAGATTCGGCTGGAGTCGGTGCAGAACGCCAACGACCAGGCGAACGTCGTCGCCAAGACGCTCACCGGCCAGGCAACGCGCTATGACGCGGTGCCCTGGTTCTGGTCCAACCAATATGATCTCAAGTTGCAAACGGTCGGTCTGTCGACCGGCCACGACGCGACGGTGCTGCGCGGCGATCCGGCTGCCCGGTCGTTCTCGGTGGTCTATCTGAAGCATGGGCGGGTGATTGCTCTCGACTGCGTCAATGCCATGCGAGACTATGTGCAGGGCAAGCGGCTGGTCGCCGAACGCATGGTGGTGGACCCGGCGCAATTGGCCGATCCGGCGGTTGTGCTGAAGGAGCTTTGAGTTGCGCGGCCGCGCGCGTGCGGGCATCCCATCCCCCAAGCCATAGGGAGAAATGAGGATGTCCGACGCGCCGGTGCTGCTTGTGAGGGAAGGCGACATCGCGGTGGTGCGCCTGAACCGGCCGGATCGGCTGAACGCGCTGACCGCCGAGATGCTCGACCTGCTGGCAGCGACGCTACGGCAGGCAGCCGAAGACGGCGCGCGCGCGGTGCTGCTCACCGGCGAAGGCCGGGCCTTCTGTGCGGGCGCGGACCTTACCGCCAGTGTCGGCATGCGCGATTCGGGCGAGGCGCTGCGCCAGCACTACAACCCCGTGATCGCTACGATGGCGGAGCTGCCGATTCCCATCGTCAGCGCGGTCAATGGCGCAGCGGCGGGAGCGGGGGCGTCGATCGCGCTGGCCGCGGACATCGTGGTCATGGCGCAATCGGCGTATCTGCTGCTGGCGTTCGCCAATATCGGGCTGGTGCCTGACGCGGGGGCGACGTGGCTGATCGGCAAGGCGGCGGGGCGTGCCCGACTGCTGGAAATGGCGCTGCTCGGCGAGCGCATGCCGGCGGAAGAGGCGCTGCAGGCGGGGCTGGCGACGCGCGTGGTGGAGGATGGCGGGCTCTGGCAGGTTGCGCATGGCCTCGCCGCCAAGCTGGCCGCGATGCCGACGGTGGCGCTGGGGCTGATCCGCAAGCAGGTCGGCGCCGCGCTGTCCGGCACGCTGGCCGAGACGCTGGAGCTCGAGGCCGAGCACCAGAGCATCGCCGCCAAAACCGAGGATTGCCGCGAGGCGATCGCCGCGTTCCTCGCCAAGCGCGAACCGCACTTCAAGGGGCGCTGATCGACGACGCGACGAAATCAGTTCTTGGGCGTTACGAGGGCCATGCAGACTCTCTGGTTCATCACCAATCCCAATTCGGGCACCACCTCCGAAGCCAAGTGCGAGGCGATGGAGGCGGTATTCGAGGAACGCGGCCTGTCGCTTGCAGGCCGTACCCGCTTTCCCGCCGATCCGCTGCCGCAGGGCGCAGCGCTGGATGCAGCCGGCGTCGACACGGTGGTCCTGTTCGCTGGCGACGGGACGATCAACGCCGCGCTATCCGCGCTGGCGGAGTGGGAGGGGGCCTTCCTCATTCTGCCGGGCGGCACGATGAACCTGCTCGCCAAGGCGCTGCATGACGAGACGGATCCGCACAAGATCATTCATGCCGCGCACGGCTGTGATCGGCGGGTCGCCTTGCCCTATGTGATCGCGGGAGAGCACCGCGCGTTCGTCGGCATGATCCTGGGGCCGGCGGCAAGCTGGTTTCGCGCGCGCGAGGTCGTGCGCAAGGGACGGTTCGGGCGGCTGCTGGCAGCCGTTCGCGGCGCGTGGCGCAACACCTTTCATCGCCGCGGTGTGCGCGTGGAGGGCGCCCGCGCGCTGGGCGACCGCTATCAGGCGGTGTTCGTCACCCCGTCGCTGGAGGGGCTGGAGGTCGCCGCGGTCGACGCGCGGGACTGGGGCGCGATCGCACAGCTTGGCTGGGAATGGGTAACGGGCGACTGGGTGCGCGCGCGCGCGGTCACCGAAAGCCGCACCGAGCAGCTCCGCGTGGCCGAGCGTCACCCGGTGCTGGCCCTGTTCGACGGCGAGCCGGAAACGCTGGATCCGGGCACCGCCATTCGCGCCGGGCGCAGCCTGGAGACGTTCATTGCCACGCGCGCCGAAGGGCTGGCGGCATGACGCGGTTCTTCCATGTCAGCGACGTGCATTTCGGCCGCGAAAATCGCGAGGCGATCGACTGGTTCAACGCCAAGGTTCGCGACGAAAAGCCGGCGGCGGTGATCATGACCGGCGACCTCACCATGCGGGCACGCGCAAAGGAGTTCGCCGCGGCGGCGGAATGGCTGGAAAGCCTCGCCGTTCCGGTGACGGTGGAAGTGGGCAATCACGATCTGCCCTATTTCAATCCCTTCGCCAGGCTGGCCATGCCCTATCGACGCTACCGCGCCCTTGAGCGGCTGATCGAGCGCCCGTTGGACGTACGCGGCGTGGCCGTCGTTCCGCTCAAGACCACCGCGCGCTTCCAGTTCCGCACCAACTGGTCGAAAGGGCATGTGAGCCGCCACGCCTTGCAGAAGTCGCTGGCATTGGCCGAGGCAGCGCCGGCCGGCGACCTCGTGTTCGTCGCGGCGCACCATCCGCTGGTGGAGGCAGGCACGCGCGCCACCTCCCGCACGCGCGGCGGGCGCAGGGCGCTGGAAGCACTGGCGCAGGCCGGCGCCCATGCGGTGCTCAGCGGTCATGTGCATGACCCATTCGACATCGCGCATCCCGTCGGCGATCGCACCGTGCGGCTGATCGGGGCGGGCACGCTCTCGGAGCGTACCCGCGACCAGCCGCCCTCGTTCAACGAGATCTCCGTCGACGGTGGCAGCTTCTCCACCCGCGCGCGCTTCCTCGGTGAGCCGAGCGTCGCGCTCTAGCTGCGGAAGAGCGCGAGCGGCCCGCGCCCGCCCGTCGACCACGTCGACCAGTTGGGAAAGACATAGGGCATGTCCGCGTCGCTCACGCCGTGCCACCGCGCGATGGCGCCCAGATACTCCTCCTGCGCGACCCCGGGAATGAAGCGGCCCTCGCGCGTGATATCGTCCGCGCCGCCGAGCACCGGATCTGGATACCGGCCGAAGATGCCGCCCTTCGCGACGTCGCCGCCCACCACCAGATGGTTGTTTCCCCACGCGTGGTCGGTGCCGTACTGCGCGTTGCTGAGATAGGTGCGGCCGAAGTCGCTCATCGTGAACGCCGTGACGTTGGCGCCGAGGCCCAGCCCCTGCATCGCGCGATAGAAGGCTGCCATCGCCTGCGCGACGGTTGCCAGCATGCCGGCATGGGTGCCGGTGGCGGGCGAGTTTGCAACGACCTGGCTGGCGTGGTGATCGAACCCGCCCTGGCTGACGAAAAAGGCCTGCCGGCCATGGCCGAGCGTGCCGCGCGCCTCGATCATGCGCGCGACCCCGAGCAACTGCATGGCAAGATCGCTGGTCAGCGGCTTGCGCGTGGCGGGGTCGACGAAATAGCGACTGACGCTGCTGGTGCCGGAAAGCAGGCTGTTGGCCAGCACGGCCTGATCATAGGTGGTGCTGAGCGTGGATGCGACGCTGCCCAGGATCGGTCCGCCACTGCCCCGGGTCAGCAGATCCTGCGCCTGGGCGCGCATGCCATCGGCCGCATTATAGCCCAGCCGCATCGGCAGCCCGCTTGCCGGCACGACCAGCGGCATCGCCTGTTTTCCCAGCACGGCCAAGGTCGATCCCGACAGCGACATCAGGGCCGGCAGGCGGCCGCCCGGCATGCGATCCGCGATGCGCCCGAGAAAGCCGTCGCTGCTCGCCTGACGTGCGTTCAGGCCCTGCCAGTGATCCTGTTCGTCCGAATGGCTCATCAGGTTGCTGGGCCGCAGATCGGTGCGGCTTTCATAGGTCGCCTTGGTCAGCGGCGCGAACAAGGTGCCGGTGTTCAGCACCAGCGATAGCGCACCCTCGTCCCAGATCGGTCGCAGGGCGGCCATGGCCGGGTGCAGCGCGTAGCTGGTGTTGGTCAGCGGAGTCAGCGCGGCGCGGGGCAGGGCGACCGCACCGCGCGCCGCCTGATAGGCGGCGTGACGCTCGTCGGTCGGGATCACCATGTTCCAGCCGTCATTGCCGCCGAACAGGAAGATCCCCACCATCGCCCGGTAGCTGCCGCTGGGCGCGGCGATCGCCGCCGTGCGGCCGAACTGGCCAATGGTCGCCAAGGCGCCGGTGCCGGCGGTGAGGCGTACGAAGTCGCGTCGGGAAAGCGTCATGGTGTCGGTTCCTCAGCGGTCGACCAGGAATTGCGGGCTGGTCCCGGCGATGTTGAGCAGCATCTGGGCGCGCTTGCGGGCGCGCAGGCGCGGATTGGTGTCCTTGATTGCCAGCGCGGCCTGGCGCATCGCACTGCGCTGGGCGGGCGTCGCCGAGTTGCCCAGCATCAGCACGTCCACCGCGGCGACCATGGCGTCGACATTGTCGCCAAAGGATTCCCAGGTGGACCAAACCAGCTTCGTGCCCGGCGTTGCCCCAAGGCCGCTGGGCGTGCGGAACTGGGCCGGCTGTCGATCGCTTGCGGAGGTCCAGCCATAGACGAAGTTGTTCAGCCGCAGCACGGTGCTGCTGTTGAGCAGCTTCGCCGCGGGGCTCCGCAGCGTGCTGCTGCCCGGCAGCGGATAGTCGATCGGGTAGAAGTTGAACACCGAGGGCGCGCGCATCACCGGCTGGCCGAGCGCGGCGTCGTTCGCGATGAAGGCGTAGCCGTCGGTCGTCATCCCGATCGTGCGCGCCAGGGCGACCATCGCCAGCACCGGCTCCTTCAACTTGCCGCTGTCCGTGCGCGGCGCGGTGCGCGCTTCCGGATCGGTGAGGATCGCGCGCACGACCGCCTTGAGGTCGCCGCGCACGCCGCTGCCATTGTTAGCAAACACGGCGGCGATCCGGCCCACATACTCCGGGGTGGGGTTGGCGGTGACCAGATGCACGATCAGGTGCTTCGCGACAAAGGGGCCGGTCGACGGATGGTTGAAGGCGGCGTCCACCACGGCATCGACGCTCGCCTGCTGCGATGCGCCTGCTGGCACGCGGGTGCCGAGGAAGAGCTTCTCGCCGGCATCATAGCGATCCGGTACGGGGATCATGGGGCGCACATAATCGCGCGCGGTCTGATCGCGCAGCCCGGCATTGCCGATGCGGGCATAGGTCCAGCCGGTCAGGGCGCGGGCGATGCCGCGGATGTCGTCGGGCCCGTAATTGGGCACGGTGGCGCCGGTCGCGTCCCGGCGCGGCGTTCCGTTGGCGTTCAGTTGATTGGGGCCCATCGAGAACAGTTGCAGCAATTCGCGGGCATAGTTCTCCGAGGGCGCGGCCTTGCTGCTGTCCGCCATGTCGAGATAGTCGCCCATATAGGCGTTCAGCGTCACGGCCTTGAGCAGCGAGCGATAGTTCCCGAACGCGTGGGTCAGGAACAACTGGTTGAACTGCGCAAGCCCGGCGGTGTTGTGCACTTCCTGCTCGGAGGCGACAATCGTCTGGGAAAGGGCGAACGCCACCCGCTGACGGAGCTGATCCGGTGCGGAGACGGCATCCGCGAAGAACCGCATCGCCACGGTATAGCGGCTGAAATAGCGATGAAGGCAGGTGACGTTGCTGCCGCAAGTTTCGCTGCGGCGCGCAACCGCCAGATCCGCATAGGTGCTGCCGGTAGTGGTCAGCTGCTTGTCGATCCATCCGGCGGTGCCGAGGGTGCCGATCTGATTGAGCATGTCGGGCGTCGGCCCGAAGCTCGCTTGTCGCGACAGGCGGATCACGTCGCTGATCTGCGACTCCGATGCGGACTTGCCCGCATTGGCGACGCTGACGTTCACCAGGCCCTCGGTGACGTGGCTGTCCGCCAGGTTGACGTTGCTGCTGCTGCCGTCGCAGGCCGACAGGACGCCCGCCGCGCCCAGCGCAGCCGCCTTCCAAAATGCTCTCACCAAATTTCCCCGCCCGCAAATGCCGCGTTGCACCAAAAGCATACGCGGAAATCCTGCGTTCGGAAGATCCGTCCCATTACGGGAAATTGCGGATGAAATTTAAGAAAGCCGGAAAAACCGCGCTTGTTGCGGAGTCGTTCCGGCGATCTCTGCGGTCGACCGTGGCGAAGCCGGGGTGCATGCCCGGCAAACATGCATCCAAAAGGTGCTTTCGCACGTGCGTTACCCTCATTTTGGGCAGGTTTGTCTGCCCGAAAGGCCGCCTCGCAGGCGGGGCGACCTAGGCGTAGAACTGGATGGGGATTCGGCGGCGAGGGAGCCGATGAACGCTTGGATGGTCGTTTCGTTGCTGCTCAACGTGGCAGTGTTGCTGCCCGTGTGCATCGGTATCGCCCGCCATGCCGCCTGGGCGAATGCATGCTATGGCGGCAGCGCACCGGCGCGTGGCATCCTGTTAGCGGTGTACGGCGCGATCCTCCTGCTGTCGGCCACGCTCCTTCTGTTCCCGCGGCCCGAAATGGTCGCGGCACTGCTGCTGATGCAGTTGCTCTACAAGATCGCAACGCCCTTCACGGTCGGCACGCTGCGCAATCCCGTCGTGATCAGCAACCTGCTCATCGCTGCGGTACATGCCATCACGCTGGCCACCATCGTCGCGACGTACGGGCTGCCGGCGTGAGCATGCGGGTGCCGCGCCGGCCGAAGGCGCACAGCACGGACAACGAAAAAGGGCGGCCCGTTGCCGGACCGCCCCTTGTTCCTGGCCGAAGCCGAGACGCTTAGCGCTTCGAGAACTGGAAGCTGCGGCGGGCCTTGGCCTTGCCGTACTTCTTACGCTCGACGGCGCGGCTGTCGCGGGTCAGGAAGCCGGCCTTCTTCACCGGCGCGCGGAGCACCGGCTCATACTTGGTCAGCGCCTGCGAGATGCCGTGCTTCACGGCACCGGCCTGGCCCGAGAGACCGCCGCCCTTGACGGTGCAGATCACGTCATACTGGCCCTCACGCTCGGCGACACCGAACGGCTGGTTGATGACGAGACGCAGCGTCGGACGCGCGAAATAGATTTCCTGGTCACGACCGTTGATCGTGATCTTGCCGGTGCCCGGCTTCAGCCACACGCGGGCCACGGCGTCCTTACGACGGCCGGTGGCATAGGCGCGGCCATACTGGTCCAGCTCCTGCGCACGCAGCGGCGTGGTCGGGGCGGCCGGCTCGTCGATCTGGCCGGCGAGATAGGCGTCGGCAGCGGCGGCAGCAGCCGGAGCAGCGGCCTGGCCTTCGGTCGGCGCGGCGGGCTGCTGGCCCAGCGCTGCGCCCAGGTCGGAAAGCGACTGGCGGTTGTCAGACATTATGCACCCACCTTGTTCTTGCGGCTCATGCCGGCGATGTCGAGAACCTCGGGGTTCTGAGCTTCATGCGGATGCTCCGAACCGGCGAAGATACGCAGGTTGCGCATCTGCTGGCGACCGAGCGGACCGCGCGGGATCATGCGCTCCACGGCCTTCTCCAGAACGCGCTCCGGGAAGCGGCCCTCGAGAACCTTGGCGGCGGTGACGCCCTTGATGCCGCCCGCATAGCCAGTGTGCTTGTAGTACACCTTCTGGCCGAGCTTCTTGCCGGTGAAACGGATCTTGTCGGCGTTGATCACGATGACATTGTCACCGCAGTCGACGTGCGGGGTGAAGCTGGTCTTGTGCTTGCCGCGCAGGACGTTCGCGATCACCACCGCTGCACGACCGACGACGAGCCCTTCGGCGTCGACGATGTGCCACTTCTTCTCCACCTCGGCCGGCTTGGCCGACTTGGTGGTCTTCATCAGCGCCTTCATGGCCTGTGACCTTTCGCGTAGGAAATGCATACGCGCCACCGTTGCCGGCAGCGCGATCCACGCCCCAATGCCGATAGAGGGCCTGAAAGTCAAGAAATGCGTGGGTTTGCTGACGGGTAAAATGATACCTGTCGGTTCAGCGTGTCTCTTCGGCGATCCAGCGGGCGACGGCATTGCCAGTCTCGACGGGCCATTGCTCGATCACCGGCAGGTCGTAGCTGTGGATTGCCGTAATCCGCTCGCGCAGGCGAAGTGCCAGGGCGGGGCGGGTCTTGAACAGCGCGGGGACTTCCTCGCCACGCTCGATGCCGCCCTGCCAGCGGTAGATCGAGGTGCAGGGCGCGAGGATGTTGACGCAGGCGGCGAGCTGCTCCGCGAGCACCGTCTCCGCCACCCGCTCGGCATCGACGCGGCTGGCGAAGGTGACGTAGAGCAGCGCGGTGTCGCTCACCGGGTGCGGCCGACGGCGTGAACACCCCAGACGGTCGCGCACACCAGCAGTGCGCCGACCAGCTGGTGGGTGGCGGCGAGGTGGAGGTTCACCCCGGTCATCACTGTCGCGATGCCCAGCAGGATCTGGATGCCGAATGCCGAGTGGATCGCGATCGACGCGCGGCGGTCGCCGGCCGCCTTGGCCTTGCGAGCGAGGACGATCAGCCCGGCGACCGCGACCCACGCCCACCAGCGATGGATGAAATGGACGATCGCGGGATCGTAGAGCGCGGCATGCAGCGGGCTTTCCCCGATCTGGCTCACGCCCGGGAAGAAGCGGTCGTTCATCAGCGGCCACTGGTCGGTGACCAGCCCGGCATCGAGCCCGGCGACCAGCGCACCGTAGAAGAGCTGGATCGCCAGCAGCACCAGTACACCCGCGCCGAGGCCGTTCAGCCGGGCGGGGCGCTCGGCGTGGTTGGCGGCGAGCGCGCGCAGGTCGAGCATCGTCCAGACGATCCCGCCCAGCGTGAACAGCGCGGTCATCAGGTGGGTCGCCAGCCAGAAGTGGCTGACTGAGGTGCGGGTGTGGTTGAGCCCCGACTTCACCATCCACCAGCCGAACGCGCCCTGCAGCCCGCCCAGCGCGAGTAGCGCGACGAGGCGCCAGCCATAGCCCTGTGGGATCTGGCGGCGGATCGCGAACCAGAGGAGCGGCAGGGCGAACACGATGCCGATCAGACGCCCGAGCAGGCGGTGGACATATTCCCAGAAGAAGATGCCCTTGAACCCGGCGAGCGTCATGCCCTGGTTGAGCTGCTCATATTGGCCGATCTGCTTGTAGTGTTCGAACTCGGCCTGCCACTGCGCGTCGTTGAGCGGGGGCACGATACCCGAGATCGGCTTCCATTCAGTGATCGACAAGCCCGATTCGGTGAGCCGGGTAATGCCTCCCACAACGACCATCGTGACGATCATCGCGGCGACGACGAACAGCCAATGCGCGAGGGCGCGGGGGCGGGCGGTGAGGGGGAGCAGGGTCATCTTCAGCACGTACCGCGATGTACGCCCTCGAGGAAGCGGGCGCTAGCTGCCCGCTTGTGGACTTTCGGGAAGCGCGGGGGGCGCGGGCGGTGCCGCGGGTTGGCGCTTCATCGCGATATCGATCAGTGTCTCCAGGCGGATCACCCGCTCGCGCGTCTCGATCGAGTGGCGGCGGGCCTCCTCGGCAGTGGTCAGCGCCTGGTCGACCTTGTGCTGAAGGAGCGCGACCTGCTGCAGAGCGCGCAGCGCATCGGTCCAGAAGCTCACTGCCGCGCCCAGCCGGACAGGGCGGTGGACAGCACATCCCAATTGACCGAGGAGTCAGCCAGCAACTGCTCGCGGATTTGGGCGCGATAGGCGTCCTCATCGAACGCGGCGGCCGCGGTGCGGGCGGCTTCGAGTTGGGCAAAGGCCGCGTCCGTGCGGGCGTTGGCCGCTTCGAGCTGCGCGAGCAGGTCGCGCATCAGCGCCATCTCGGCGGGTGTAGGCTCGGTATAGCGTTCGGCGGCGGTACGCATGAAGTCGCTGACGGTCATGTCCGCCGCTTCCGCATTGGCGGAAATCCGCCGCTTTTCCTCGGGCGATACCAGCACGACCACGCGGCTGGAGCGAGTCTCTGGAAGCTGCGTTGCCATGCACATGTACATAACATGTGCATGTAGGAAGTTCAAGGAAGCCAGGCGCCCTCCCCGTCGTGCGGGGAGGGCGCTGGCCATTATGCTCGCACGCCCCCGGGCAGTTCCGCTTCGTTGTAGCGGAGTGCCTTCAGCACCGTGTCGACGATGTGCGTGGCATTGAGCCCCGCCTCGTCATACTGCTTCTCGGGCTTGTCCTGGTCCTGGAACAGGTCGGGCAGGCGCATGGTGCGCAGTTTGAGGCCGGCGTCGATCAGCCCCGTGTCGCTCGCCAGCGTCAGTACATGCGCGCCGAGGCCGCCGATCGAGCCTTCCTCGATCGTCACCGCCACTTCGTGCGTGGTCAGCAGGCGGCGGATCAGATCCTCGTCGAGCGGCTTGGCGAAGCGCAGGTCGGCGACCGTCGTCGACAGCCCCTTGGCGTCGAGCGTGTCAGCGGCCTTGAGTGCCTCGGCCAGGCGGGTGCCGAGCGACAGGATCGCTACCTTCTTACCTTCGCGAACCACGCGGCCCTTGCCGATCTCCAGCCGCTCCGGAACCTCCGGAAGCTCCAGGCCGATCCCGTTGCCGCGCGGATAGCGCAGCGCGATCGGGCCGCTGTCGTGCAGCGCGGCGGTGTGGGTCATGTGGACGAGTTCCACTTCGTCCGCCGCGGCCATCACCACGAAGTTCGGCAGGCTGGCGAGATAGGTCACGTCGAAGCTGCCGGCGTGCGTCGCGCCATCGGCGCCGACCAGTCCGGCGCGGTCGATCGCAAAGCGGACCGGCAGGTTCTGAATCGCGACGTCGTGCACCACCTGGTCATAGGCGCGCTGCAGGAAGGTCGAGTAGATCGCGCAGAACGGCCGCATCCCCTGCGCGGCGAGCCCCGCCGCGAAGGTGACCGCGTGCTGCTCGGCAATGCCCACGTCGAAGGTGCGCTCCGGGAACATCGCCTGGAACTTGTCGAGGCCGGTGCCCGATGGCATCGCGGCGGTGATTGCGCAGACGGTGGGATCGCGCTCGGCTTCGGCGAGCAGCGCGTCTGCGAAGACCTTGGTATAGGCCGGCGGGCCCGGAGGCGCCTTGGCCTGGGCGCCGGTGATCACGTCGAACTTCTGGACGCCGTGATACTTGTCCGCCGCCTTCTCGGCAGGGGCATAGCCCTTGCCCTTCTTGGTCACGACATGGACGAGGATCGGGCCTTGTTCAGCGTCGCGGACATTCTCCAGCACCGGGATCAGATGCTCGAGATTATGACCGTCGATCGGGCCGACATAATAGAAGCCCAGTTCCTCGAACAGCGTGCCGCCGGTCGCCATGCCGCGGGCGAATTCCTCCGCCTTGCCGGCGGCGGCGGTCAGGCGACGCGAGACCTTCTGGGTCACGCGGCGGGCAAGGCTGCGCAAGCCCATATATTCGGACGAGGAAATGAGCCGCGCCAGATAGGCCGAAAGCCCGCCCACCGGCGGCGCGATCGACATGTCGTTGTCGTTGAGGATCACGACCAGCCGGTTGCCGGCGGCCTCGGCATTGTTCATCGCCTCATAGGCCATGCCGGCGCTCATCGCGCCGTCGCCGATCACCGCGATCGCCTTGCCCGGCGCGCCCTTCAGCTTGTTCGCCGTGGCAAAGCCGAGCGCCGCCGAGATCGAGGTTGACGAGTGCGCGGCGCCGAACGGGTCGTATTCGCTCTCACTGCGCTTGGTGAAGCCGGAGAGACCACCGCCCTGGCGGATCGTGCGGATCCGATCGCGGCGGCCGGTGAGAATCTTGTGCGGATAGCATTGGTGCCCGACGTCCCAGATCAGCCGGTCGTCGGGGGTGTTGAAGACATAATGGATCGCCACCGTCAGCTCGACCACGCCGAGGCCGGAGCCGAGATGGCCGCCGGTGGTGCCGACTGCACTAATGGTTTCGGTACGGAGCTCGTCGGCCAGCTGGCGCAGCTGGGCGGGGGCGAGCTTCCGGAGGTCCTGCGGCGTGTCGACCGTGTCGAGCAGCGGCGTCTTGGGTAGGTCAGCCATGGCGTTTGTTAGCGCAGTGTTACGGCCAAGTCGAACGGTCAATCGGGCAGGTCAGTCGCACTTGCCGCACTTGCCACGCACCTCGATCACCGGGCGCACGGGGGAGAAGCCTGCATGTTCGGCTGCCGAGCGAACGTTCTTGGTGATCGAATCGTCGTCGAGATGGGTGGTCTGGCCGCAGCTGTCGCACACCAGGAAGATGCAGTCGTGCAGGCATTCCGGATGGGCGTTGGCAACATAGGCGTTGGCGCTTTCCACCCGCCGCGCGAGGTTGGAGCCGACGAACAAATCGAGGATCCGGTATACGCTGTTGGCCGCGACCCGGCGGCCCTCCGCCTTGGAAACGGCCTCGGCGATGTCATAGGCGGACGCGGGTTTGTCGAACCCCGCCAGTGCATCGAACACCCGTTCGCGCATCGCCGTCCACTGCTCGCCGGCCTCTTCCAGCCGCGCGCGCGCGGCCTTGGTGAGATCGGCCCCGTGATGTTCATGATGATGATGCGCGGACATGCGAGCGATTTAGGCGTTGCTGCGGGTTCCGGCAAGCACGGCGCCGTCGCCGATCAATGCGTCGCCCGATGATTGAGATCGTGGCCGAGTGCCACCAATGCGACGCCAACCAGCGTCCAGAAGGTTTCGAACCCGCCATGGGGCAGGGTGAGTGCGCCGGTCATGATGCCCAGGCCAAATGCGCCGACCACCGCTGGCGCCATATAGCCGTGATGCAGGATGCCGCGTCCCAGCGCGAACACGCCGAAACCGATCGCGAGCACCAACCCCACCTCGTGAATGTGCGGATTGAGCAGCCCGCCGGCAGTCGATGCCACGGTCAACAACACCGTCGTCGCGATACAGTGGAGCACGCAAAGACCGCTGATGCCGATCGCGATACGATCGAACGCGCCATCCAGGCCCGCCCACCAGCGGGCTATGGGGGTACTCAGCGACATGGACGGCATATAGACGTGCAGGTGCGGCGGTACAACATATCATCGCGCAAAATCGTTGTTAACGCGGTGGCGGTCCGAACAGGCCGTGCCCGGCGGCCCAGCGATGCCACAGCTCCGGCCACGCCGCCGCGGGCAGCTGCGCGGCGCCGCGCAGCCCGAAGCCGTGCCCGCCCCGCTCGAACAGGTGCATCTCCACCGGCACACTCGCGGCCTTGAGCGCAGCGCGGAAGCGCAGGCTGTTCTCCACCGAAACCGTCGCGTCGTCCTCGGCGTGGACGAGGAAGCAGGGCGGCGTGTCGGCGCGAACCTGCCGGTCGGGCGAATGGTCCGCTGCCATGGTGGAGTCGGGAGAACTGCCGATCAGGTTGGTGCGCGAGCCGGCATGGGCGATGGCGGGGTCCATCGAAATCACGGGATAGATCGGTGCCGCCAGCATCGGTCGCGCCGACAGCGAATCGGCCGCGTCGATGGGGGCGTAGGTCCGGCGGTCAAAGCGGGTGCAGCCATCGGCGCAGAGATGCCCGCCGGCGGAAAAGCCGATCGTCGCGACGCGGGCAGGATCGATCCGCCATTCCGCCGCGCGGGCTCGAATCAGCCGGATCGCGCGCTGGGCGTCGGCAAGGGGCGTATTCGCCGGATCGTCCCAGCCCTGTGCGGGGAGGCGGTAGAACAGCACGAAGGCGGTGATCCCGCGTGCCTGGAGCCAGGCGGCGAGTTCATAGCCCTCCTTGTCGATCACCACGCGCGCATAGCCACCGCCGGGCGTGATCAGCACCGCCGCACCATTGGGGCGGTCGGCCGGAAATATGTCGAGTCGCGGCGTCCGGATCGAATCATAGGCGCGGTCGCGCCGGCCGCCGGGTGCAGTGCGGTCGACCACATGATCGGCGAGTGCGGGCGCGCCGAGACCCGGGGCGTCCCCGGGCCAGAGGCGAAGCTGGGTCGTGGGCTGCGGCTCGGCCGCGGCTCTCGCGACGTGCGGAATCAGCGGCGCGACAAGTCCGCCTGCAAGAAGGGCGCGTCTGCTGGTTCCAGTCATTGCACGAAAGTGCAGTGCAGGTGCAGGATTTGCAAGCAGATATCCGGCAATCAACGAGTCGATTACCGCAAGTCACCAAGGGCTTGGAAAGGGTAGGCCGGGCGCCGCTCTAGGGTACGTCACCCGGCCATTCCCATAGCCAATACTATAGGCGATCCTCCCTGATTTTACCAGCGCGCCGAGGTCGATTTGCGAGTGTTTTGTCGCGGTGCCACCGCGCGGCCGCCCATATAATGTGCCTGTGCCGCATCGGTAGCATTCACGGCCAGCAGCGAGCGCGCTTCGGCGGTAGTGCGCACCGTGCCGCTGCGTTCGGTGGCGGTGTCGAGCAGCCGGTCGAGCAGCGCCTGGCCTTCCTCCCACCAGCCGATCCCGCTGGCAGCGTTCAGATGGCCTTGCGGCCCCGCGTCTACGAACAAGCTCCCCCAGCCGCGCGCGAGATCACCTGCGCGTTCGATGCTGATCCAGGGATCGTCGCTGCTCGCTACCACCACGCTCGGAAACGGCAGCAGTGCCGGCGGGGTGGGGCGGAAGGCGTGCAGTTCGGCAGGCGCCGAGTCGCGATCGACATCGGCCGGCGCCACCAGCAGCGCGCCGGCGACGGGCGTACCGAAGGTCTGTCCCGCCAGCGCCGCCCACCAGGCGACCGCCAGACAGCCCAGGCTGTGCGCGGCGAGCACGACCGGTGCCTGCGCGCCACGGATCGCCTGATCGAGCTTGGTCACCCAGGCATTGCGATGCGGCGTGTCCCACATGCCAAGCTCGACACGATGGGTGTCGGGCCGCGACTGCTCCCAAAGGGTCTGCCAGTGCGACGGACCGGAGCCGCCAAGGCCCGGGACGGTTAGGATGATCGGCGAGCGATCATCGATCGGCGAAAAGATCGTCATTGCGTTCCTCTCATGTGTCCTTGGAGGGACTGGCCGGACCTGTGCTATAATCCCTACTAAAATAGTGGGCAATGGGCATGCGTCCAATGGAGCAGCGGTTGCGCCAGGGCGTGGCCAGCGCCTAAAGGGCGGTCATGGCAAAGCTTCGCGCCGATCAACTGCTCGTCGACCGCGGGCTCGCCGAGAGCCGTACGCGGGCGCAGGCGCTCATCATGGCCGGGCTCGCCTTCACCGGCGAGCGCAAGATTGACAAGGCAGGCCAGATGCTGGCCGACGATGCCGCGCTGGAAGTGCGCGGGCGCGACCATCCCTGGGTTTCGCGCGGCGGGATCAAGCTCGCCCACGCGCTGGAGCATTTCGGCTGGGACGTGACCGGCGCGGTCGCGATCGACGTCGGCTCCTCCACCGGGGGCTTTACCGACGTGCTGCTGACGAACGGCGCGACGCGTGTCTATGCGGTGGACAGCGGCACCAACCAGCTCGCCTGGAAGCTGCGTCAGGACGAGCGGGTGATCGTCCACGAACAGACCAGCGCGCGCATCCTTACGCCTTCGCATATTCCCGAGCCGATCGACCTGGTAGTGTGCGACGCAAGTTTCATCGGGCTGGCCAAGGTGCTGGATATCCCCTTGGGCTTCACCCGGCCGGGTGCGCGTCTGGCGGCGTTGATCAAGCCGCAATTCGAGGCAGGCCGAGAGGAAGTGGGGAAGGGCGGCGTCGTCCGCGATCCCGTGGTGCACGACCGCGTCTGTGCTGAGGTGGCCGGATGGCTCGACGGCAAGGGGTGGCAGGTGCTCGGCGTGACGCGCAGCCCAATCACCGGGCCCGAGGGCAATGTGGAGTTCCTGATCGGCGCGGTGCGTCCCTGAGGTTGGCCTGACTGGCGCGAACGAGCGTCAGCCGGCACATCATTCTGGGCTTCGGCCCCTGATGCGCGGCAGGTGGCCGCGCGTTCTCACAGGCATGTGAAGAGGCGGAGGCCCTTCGCGCCCAAGGAAGGGCATCGCTGCGCGGATCAGCCTGGCGTGAGTATATAGTATAGATTGTATCCGACGAAGATGGTGACGATGATCAAAAGCACGAGGATCGCCACGCGCCCCAGCCCCTTCCGTGCGCGCACCTCGACGGGTTCTTCTCGAGGGTCTGCCATTCCTCTGTCCTTTTCTGATCCAGTTCCGCTATCAGAGAGACGCGTGGCGGACCGGTTCGTTGCCGATGGGCTGTCCCCGCGCCGCTTTTGATCGGTGCCTGCTTGCCATTGCGGCGCAAGCTTGTAACAGCGCCGCCCGCCACGGGAGCTTCACGTCATCCGCCAGATTGCCGCCTTGCCCTATCGTTCGACCGGTACCGCCGCCGATGCGGACGCGCTTACCCAGGTCCTGCTGGTGACGTCGCGAGATAGCGGGCGATGGGTCATTCCCAAGGGCAATCCGAAGCCTGGCAGCACTGCGCATGCCGCTGCGGCGCTGGAGGCGGAGGAAGAAGCCGGTGTCACCGGGATGGTCTGCCCGACGCCGCTCGGCTCGTATCGCTACCGCAAGCGGCGCGGCAACGGTGCTTCGCTGATGGTGGACGTGGAGGTCTTTCCGTTCGCCGTCACCGGCGAGATGGCGGCCTGGAAGGAACAGTCGGAACGCCAGCGGCGCTGGTTCAGCCTGCCCGAGGCGGCGAATGCCGTCGACGAGCCGGATCTGCGCGATCTGATCCGCTCCTTCGGTCCCGAGGAATTCCGGGCAGTGACCCGCCGCGCGGGCGTGCTCGACACCGTAGTCCAGAAATCAAAGGTCAATCGAATGTTCGCGTGGTTCCAACGGCTGTTGCCGAAATCGGGCAATTTCTTCGAGATGTTCGAGGCCCATGCTGCGACGGTCGTCGCCGGCGCCGACGCGCTGGCGCGGGTGCTCCAGAGCGGCGGCGCGGACCATATCCGCGAGGTGATCGAGCGCGAGCACGATGCGGACGAGATCACGCGCAAGGTGCTGCAGACGGTGCGCGTCACCTTCCTCACGCCATTCGATCGCGGTGCGATCACCGCGCTGATCGGGTCGATGGACGATGCGATCGACGAGATGCAGGCGACGGTCCGCGCCATCGACCTCTACGAGATCGACGGCTTTGAAGACGAGATGAAAGACATGGCCGGTATCGTCGTCGATGCCGCGCGGCTGACGCTGGAGGCGATGCCGTTGCTGCGCGACGTTGCGCGTAACGGCACCCGGCTGCACGAGCTCACCGAGCGGCTGGTCCGCATGGAAAGCCATGCCGACGACATTCACGCCGCAGGCCTCAAGCGCGCCTACAAGGAACTCGGCCCCAGCGATCCGCTGAAGTTCGCCGTGCTGCGCGAGCTGTACAAGCATCTCGAGCGGATCGTCGACGCATTCGAGGATGTGGCGAACGAGATCGACGGCATCGTCATCGATCACGCCTGATCCATCATGCACGAACTCGCCCTGCCGCTTCTCATCGGGCTCATCATCGTCGCGCTGGCGTTCGATTTCCTGAACGGGTTGCACGACGCCGCCAACGCGATCGCCACCGTGGTCGCGACGCGCCTGCTAAAGCCGGTCCACGCGGTTGCGTTCGCCGCCTTCTTCAACTTCGCGGCCTATTTCGTGACGATCCTCTTCCCCAGCCTGCACAAGGTGGCGGAAACGATCGGCAAGGGACTGATCGACAAGGATCTCGTCACCCCGGGGGTGGTGTTCGGCGCGCTCGTGGGCGCGATGTTCTGGAACGTGGTCACCTGGCTGAAGGGCATTCCCTCATCCTCCAGCCATGCGCTGGTCGGCGGGATGATCGGTGCCGGCGTCACGCATGCAGGTGTCACCGGCATCCAGTGGGGAGGGCTGAACAAGACGCTGCTCGCCATCGTCCTGTCGCCGACCCTGGGCATGATCCTGGCGATGCTGGTGATGCTGGTGACGAGCTGGCTGTTCCGCCGCGCCACCGCCAGCCGGGCGGAGCGCTCGTTTCGTGTGCTGCACCTGATTTCCTCCGGTGCCTATTCGCTCAGCCACGGGCTCAACGACGCCCAGAAGACGATGGGCATCATCACCGTGTTGCTCTATTCGACGGGATATCTGCAGGGCAAGTTCGAGGTGCCGCACTGGGTGGCGATCAGCTGCTATGTGGCGATCGCGCTCGGTACGATGACCGGCGGCTGGAAGATCATCGAGACGATGGGCTCGCGCATTACCAAGCTGTCGCAGCACCAGGGCTTCAGCGCCTCCTTCGCCGGATCGATCATTCTGTTCGGCGCCTCCTGGCTGGGCATTCCGGTGTCGACCACCCACACCATCACCGGCGCGGTGATCGGTGCAGGCACCGCCAAGCGTGCCTCGGCGGTACGCTGGGGGGTGGCGAGCAACGTCGTGGTCGCCTGGGTGATCACGCTGCCCGCCTCGGCGGCGGTGGGCGCGTTGTTCTATGCGCTGACGCTATTGTTCTGAGCACGCTGGCCTTACGGCCCCTTGCAGTTCCCGCACGATCGAATAGGCGTGCGGGTACGAAGGGATCGCAGATGGGGAAACGCGCGTGAACGCACTGGCATCGAAGGCGCAATTGCGCCGCGGCTTCTGGCAACGCGCGCTGGTCACGGTGCCGCTGGTGCTGCTGCTAGGCTTCGGCTCGGCGATGGTCGCACCCGCCGGCGACCGGAACCCTTGGTTCACCGCGCTCGCCAAGCCCGCGATCCAGCCGCCCAACATCGCCTTCCCGATCGTCTGGACGATCCTGTACGTGCTGATGGGGCTCGCCCTCGCGCTGGTGCTGAGCGCGCGTGGGGCGCGGGGGCGTGCCGCAGCGGTAACGCTGTTCGTCGTCCAGCTGGCGGTGAACCTTGTCTGGTCGCCGATCTTCTTCCGCTTCCACCTGCTCGACCTCGCGCTGATCGTGATCGTGGCGCTGGCGGTACTGGTAGCGGTGACGATGGTGGCCTTCTGGCGGGTGCGCGCGCTCGCCGGTCTGATGCTGCTGCCCTATCTCGCCTGGGTATGCTTCGCCAGCGTGCTGTTCTCGCAGGTCCGCGACCTCAATCCCAACGCGGAAAAGATTGCGCTCGCGCCCGCGAACGCCCACATCGCCCTCCACACGCTTTGAGTGGGATAGATTTGACATGCAGACCGACAACCGCCTGTTCGACGATCTGGTGAAGATGGTGAACGGTGCCGCCGGCACCTTCGCCGGTGTGGCGCGCGAGGCCGAGGCTGGCGCCCGCGAGCGCGCCCGCGAGTGGATCGGCGGACTGGACTTCGTCAGCCGCGACGAGTTCGAGGCCGTGAAGGCCATGGCCGCTGCCGCACGCGACGAGGCCGATGCGCTCAAGGCGCGCCTGGATGCGCTCGAAGCGAAGCTGACCCCTCAAGGAAATGCGTGACGCTGGCTGAGCGTTCCTTGTCCACAGTTTTGAGCGGCGGGGCGCAGGCGCAAGCTTGTGCCCCGTCCGCGCGCTTGGCACTAGCGGCCATGGCTACACGACCGAGGGCGACATGGGCATGCTAGACGAAGCGGAATTCGACCGCGACGCCGCGGCTCCCATCGACATGCTCGAGACCTATTTCGCCGCGCACGGCTGGACGCACGAGCGCGAGGACGACGAGATCGTCGCCAAGGTGAAGGGCAGCTGGACCCAGTACGAGCTCCGCGCGATCTGGCGCGAGGACGACGGCGTGCTGCAGTTCATGGGCTTTCCTGACGTGCGCGTCCCCGAGGAGCGGCGCGGGCTGGTCTACGAGACGATCGGACTGGTCAACGAGCAATTGTGGATCGGTCATTTCGAGCTCTGGTCGTCGACCGGCATCCTGCTGTTCCGCCACGCTGCGCTGATCGACGGCGACGAGGGCGCATCGCTCACGCTCGCCCAGGCCGAGCTGCTGGTCGAAAGCGCGATCGACGAGTGCGAGCGCTTCTACCCGGTGTTCCAGTTCGTCCTGTGGGGCGGCAAGACGCCGAGCGAGGCGATCGCCGCTGCCCTGATCGAGACCCAGGGCGAGGCTTGATCATGGCATTGCTGGATCGGATCTGGCTGGTCGGCGCCGGCAATATGGGCGGCGCGATGCTCCGCCGCTGGGCAGGGGCGGGGATCGATCCTGCCGCGATCACCGTCATCGATCCGGGGAGCCCTGCCGTTCCTGAAGGCGTGCGGCATCTGACCGCGCCGCCCGTGGACGAGCGCCCGACCGCCGTCGTGCTTGCGGTAAAGCCGCAGCAACTCCATAGCGTCGCGCCAGCGCTCGCGCCCTTCGTTGCGGGCATGCCGCTGCTCGTGTCGATCCTGGCGGGGGTGGAAGTTGCGACGCTGGCGGACGTGCTTGGCACGCAAACCGTGGTCCGTGCCATGCCGAACCTGCCGGTAGCCATCGGCAAGGGCGTGGTCGGCCTCACTACGCCGAGCGACGATGCCGAGGCGCGCGCCGCCGCCGAGACGCTGATGGCACCACTCGGACTGGTGGAATGGGTGCCGAGCGAGACGATGCTCGATGCACTCACCGCGCTCGCAGGGTGCGGGCCTGGTTTCGTGTTCCGCTTCGTCGATGCGCTGGCCGAGGCCGGCACGGCGCTGGGCCTGCCTGCCGATCAGGCGCAGCGGCTGGCGCTTGCCACGGTGGAAGGCTCCGGCCTGATGGCAGCGGCGGCTGGCGAAAGCCCGGCCGTGCTCGCCGATCGTGTCGCCAGCCCCGGCGGCTCGACACGCGAAGGTCTGAACGTGCTGGATAGGGGCGCAGCGCTCAAGACGCTGCTGCGCGACACGCTCGCCGCTTCCGCCCGGCGCAACGCCGAAATGGCCGCCGAAGCGCGCAAATAGCGCGGTCATCTACGGAACGGCTGCGAATTCCAGCGGTTAAGCCTCCGATCTCAGTATCGACGGAGGCTGACATGGCGACGACGACCGAACGCGAACCCAAGCGCACGACGAAGACGACGGCCAAGGATACGGCCAAGACCAGCGGCTCGACCAGCGTGGGCGTGATCGCCGGCGCGGTCGCCGGCGGCGCGGCGCTGGGCCTGCTGGCGATGCTCGGCCGCAAGGCGGCAGTGCAGGCCCCCAGCGCGCTTGCCGGCAATTGGGACGATGCGCTCAAGGCCGAGCACAAGGCCGTATTGAAGGTATTCGATACCCTCGAAGCGACCGACGACAAGGCGACGATTCGCCGCAACATGCTGCTCGCGCATATCAAGCACGCGCTGGTGAAGCATGCGATCGAGGAAGAGAACGTCATCTATCCGGCGCTCCGCGAAGCGGGCAAGACCGAGCAGGCCGATGAGCTCAACGCCGAGCATGGCTATGTGAAGCAGTTTCTCTACGAACTGGAGAACATGCCCAGCACCTCGCCCAAGTGGCTGGAGAAGGTGAAGGAATTCCGCGCGGCGCTGGAAAAGCACATCCGCGAGGAAGAAGATGAGCTGTTCCCCGAGTTGCGCGCGCAGCTGAGCGAGGAAAAGAACAAGGCGCTTACCTTGGCGATGAACAAGGAAGGCTTCAAGGTCGCCTGAACAAGGGTGGACGCCGGGGCGTCAGCGCCCCAGCGTCGCCACCCGGCCGCGTTCGTCCTCGGGCATCAGCCCCTCGAGCACGGCCCAGAATCCCCCGACGGCTCCCTGGCCGGCGCTTGAATAGGCGCCGGCCATTTTTTCGCGCAGCGCTTCAAAGAGTTCGGATTCGAGTTTCGCGCCCGCGTCGGTAAGGCGCAACAGCCGCTGCCGACGATCCCGCGTGCCGGCGCGGGTTTCCACCAGCTCGCGATCGGCCAGTTCCCCCAGCACCCGTCCCAGCGACTGCTTGGTGATCGCCAGCAGCGAGAGCAACTCGCTCACCGTCAGGTCGGGCTTGCGGGCGATGAAGTAGAGCGCGCGGTGGTGTGCGCGGCCAAGCCCCTGGCGTGCCAGCCCGTCATCGATCGAGCGGGTGAGATGCGAATAGCCGAAGTAAAGCAATTCGATACCGCGCCGGATTTCGGGTTCGCGCAGGAAGAGGGGAGACGCAGGAATTGGGGCAGCCATGTTGACCGTTTCTGCCACCGCGCCTAGTCCTGCGCAACCCGAGGCCCCTGGGGACAAGAAAGACCGAGTGATGGAAGACGCGACGATCCTGGATTTCGAATTCGAAGCCCACACCAACCCGCGCACCGGCGACGACCGCGCGACGATCCTCGCGAACCCCGGCTTTGGCAAGGTATTCACCGACCACATGGCGGTGATCCGCTATTCGGCCGACAAGGGCTGGCACGATGCGCGCATCCAGCCCTATGCACCGCTCCAGATCGATCCCGCCTGCGCGGTTCTCCATTATGCGCAGGAGATTTTCGAAGGCCTCAAGGCCTATCGCCTGCCGGATGGCGGCGCGGCGCTCTTCCGTCCGGAAGAAAATGCCCGCCGCTTCCGCGAGTCGGCCGAGCGCATGGCGATGACGCCGCTGCCCGAGGACCTGTTCCTCGCCTCGATCCGCGAACTAGTGAAGGCCGATCGCGACTGGATCCCGGAGGGCGAGGGCGCCTCGCTCTATCTTCGCCCCTTCATGTTCGCGAGCGAGACCTTCCTCGGCGTGAAGCCGGCGAGCGAATATCTCTATCTCGTCATCGCTTCGCCGGCAGGTGCCTATTTTAAGGGCGGCGCACCGTCGGTCACCCTGTGGGTGTCCGATCATTATACCCGCGCGGCGCCGGGTGGCACGGGCGCGGCCAAGTGCGGCGGCAACTATGCCGGCAGCCTGGTCGCCCAGGCCGAGGCGATCCGCCAGGGCTGCGACCAGGTGGTGTTCCTTGACGCGGTCGAGAACCGCTATGTCGAGGAACTGGGCGGCATGAACGTGTTCTTCGTGTTCGACGACGGCTCGATCGCGACCCCGCCGCTCTCGGGCACGATCCTGCCGGGCATCACCCGCGAATCGCTGATCACGCTGGCACGGGACGCCGGGGTGGAGGTCCGCGAGGAGCGCTATTCAATCGACCAGTGGCGCGAGGACGCCAAGACCGGTCGCCTGCGCGAGGCCTTTGCCTGTGGCACCGCCGCGGTGGTGACGCCGATCGGCGCGGTGCGGGGCACCGGTTTCGAATTCCAGATCGGCAATGGCGGCCCGGGTCTTCTCACCGAGCGTCTGCGCGAGCAACTGGTGGGAATTCAGCGCGGAACGGTCGCGGATCCGCACGGATGGCTTGAACGTCTCTTCTGAGGCTCTATAAGCCCGCTTCCCGTTGGGGCGTCGCCAAGTGGTAAGGCAACGGTTTTTGGTACCGTCATTCGGAGGTTCGAATCCTCCCGCCCCAGCCAGCACTTTTTTCTGGCCCAAGTTGCTGAAAAATAACGGGTTTCTCTTCGAGTAAATTCGTCGTGGTACCCTACCGTGGTACCCTTTTGTGGCGTTGATTTCGACACCATGATTCGACCGGATTCGAGGCGCAAGCCCCCATCCTGCAATGGCCGGCTTATCCACAGGAAACTGCATGGCTGCGCAGCCCGGCTGCGCCGCAGCTGCCCGGCCGGGATGCGCAGGTCTAGGGAATCGGCAAACCCGTCGTCGACGTTGCTGCGGGTCGAGGCTGTCGGCTAGAAATGGGTCATGTGTAATCTTTACACCCTCCGCCGCTCGATGGCCGAAGTGGCGGCTCACTTTGATGCGGCGCACGTCACTGGGTCGAATGCGGGTGACGAGGTATATCCCGGCTACCCCGGGATGGTGGTTCGTGTCGCCGAAGGGCAGCGCCTCGTCCAGTCGATGGTCTGGGGCTTCCCTCTGCGGCTGAAGACTATGAGCCCCACGGCGAAGCCGAAGCCCGTGAACAACATCGCCGATCTGCGCAAGCCGATGTGGGTGGGCCTGGCGCGCAAGCCGGAGTGGCGCTGCCTGATCCCGCTGACCGGCTTTGCCGAGGCCGAAGGCGCCAAGGGTGCCAAGACCCGTACCTGGTTCAGCGTGAAGGACGAGCCGATCTTCGCCTGGGCCGGCTTGTGGCGCGACAGCGCGGAATGGGGACCGGTCTATTCCGGCGTGATGACCGACTGCAACGCCGCGATCCGCCCGGTGCATGACCGCATGCCGGTGCTGCTCCACCGCGACGAGCATGATCGCTGGCTTCATGGCAGCTTCGACGACATCATCGCCCTTCAGGAGCGATGCTTCCCGGACGCGCTGATCGTCACCGACCGCACGAGCGAGCCTTGGGTGAAGCGCAAGGCGGCGGAACCGGCGCCTTCACTTCTCTAGGCCCGAAACCTGCTGACGGCGCGGCGCCAGGCTACGTCACTGGGCAGCGGCAGATCGACGATCGTCGGTGGGTCGCGGGTGAGCTCAAGCGCCGTTCCCCTTCGTCCGCATCTCGAGCAGCGCAGGCGAGCGCCGGCGTCGACCAGACGGTCCGGCCATTGTCGCCGCTGGAACAACCACCATAGGGCGGCGGCATGGAACACGGCCTCGTTGCCGCAAGCCCGGCATCGAGCCCGAAGGGTCCGATGGAAGGCGGCGGCCTCGAACAGCGTGCGCGGGACCTGACCGCCATCGGCGTCGTAGCGGGCCATGTCAGCCGACCAGTCGAAGCGTTGGTCCTGTCGCCTCCGGTGCGCGCTGTAGGTCCAGGGACGGTAGCTTCGCCTGAGCCACGACCCGCAACAGCGCGCCCGGCCAAGCCGGAAACATCGCGCGGACCTTCGCGGACAGCAGTGTTGCAGCCGGCATGTCGATCAGCAAAGTCGTGTCATAGCCGCACCAGAGTTCCGGCGGTACACGGCCCAGGCGGTAGCTGCCCGCCACCACCAGCACTACCGGTGGATGCAGCTCGCGGCGCGCGGCGATGAAGCGGGCGAGGCATGACGGGCGCTGCTCGGCTGCCCAAGCCTCATACTGCGCCTGCGAGTGGGTCTGCACCACGCGGTGACCTTCCACCTTGCCGACATGGATGGTCCATTCACCATAAGGGAAGGTTTCCAGCTCGACCGGCCAGCGGTGCGCCAGCCAGTTGGTTCGCTCGATCGCATCCACGGCGCAGCAGTTCAGGCGCGCGCCTGCTCCGGAAACAAGCCCGGCTGTACCGCTTGGTCGAGCAGCAACAAGCGTGCCTGCTGCGCAGCGCCGATGGCCTGGCGATATTGGACGGTGGCATAGCGTTCGGCCTCGTTGAAGCCGAGCGGTGCCCATTCATCGCTCGGATAGCAGGCATCGTAGATCGCGCGCGCAGCCGCGCGCAGCTGGAGATCGTGCTCCACGCTGAAGCTCCCATTGCTGTCGAATCGCCGCTGAAGCGGTATGGAGTTAGCTAGAACAAAAAAAGAACATTGTGCAAGGGATATGGCGGTTGAGATGTGGGTGCCTGGGTACACCGCTTCCTGCCTATATTTGTGGTGAGGCGCGTCAATCGATGCGCGCTGGCGCAAGTAGTCTTCGACGAACCGGCCGGCTAGCGGAGCCAACGGAAACTGCGCTGGCGGCCATAAGCGAGACGAAGCGGTCGTTCGCAAGCTACGTATTCGGCTGCTCTCCGATCAAGGGAGCTGCTGCTGGAAACCTTTTCGGCCGCTATGCCGCTTTAAGCCGTTGGCGTCGTCGGCTCTTGATCCTACGATTAGCCTGGAAGGGGCACCGACTTGAACGAGAATGAGCTTGCTAAAGAGGCGACCGGATCCGCTGTCGCCGGCGCCGAAAGGACGCAGCATCCGGACATCGCTCTGATGGAGGAGCCTGGTGAGGCAGTGCAGATCCTGAAGGACGCCGGCGATCTGACGAGTTCGGTGGCTTTCGTGGGTGACATACCAGAGCCGGCATACGACGCAGCGATCGCGGACGGGCAGCCGGTCATTGGCGTTGCGGACACACGCTCCATCCGCGCCCGACGTTGGACGCGACTCGAGTCGATCACTGTCCGCAACTTCAAGGCGACTCAGGAAGCCGTCATCCCATTGGGACAGGTCACAATCCTCGTCGGCCCGAACGGCTCGGGCAAGTCATCTGTTCTCCAGGCGGTCCATTGGGCCGCGCGTTCTGCCAGCTACATCGCCCCGAAAAACACCACGGAGATGATCTCGTTCGAGCGACTTGACTACGTGCCGTCGAGCGAACCCCTACGCACCGCCCACAAGAGTGAGCTGAAGACGGACAAATCGTCCACGCCCGTCGAAGTTGTCTTCGGTCACGTCCCAATCGGCGAGGAGCGCTCCCAGGCAACGATCAAGATCCGGGCTGCTCGCAACCGCGGCGGCATCACCGCGTACATGGAGGGCGGCGCGGCGGTAACGCCGTACAAGCAGCGCTTCCAGTTCATCACGGCCTACATCCCAGGACTGGCGGGTCTGTCTGAGCGTGAGAGCATCCTTGCTCAGCCGTCGCTTCGCCGACAGGCGGCCAGCGGTGACGCTGGCGGCGTACTGAGGAACATACTGCTGAGCCTGCGCAGCCGCAGGTTTAACGAAACCCATGAGAGCGGAGGTGTAGCGCGGCTCGCTCAGCTGAACGTCTACATCGGAACCGTTCACCCGGGGATCAAGGTCGATGTGTCTTTCGACGAGCGCGAGGATTACCACATCTCGGCAACTTACACCTCGCCGGGCTTGGGTAACCAGAATCGCCCCCTGGAAACGGCGGCAACTGGATTGCTCCAAGTTATTCAGATCTTCGCTTACCTGATTCTCTTCGAACCAAAAATCATGCTCATAGACGAGCCCGACGCCCATCTGCACCCCGACAAGCAGGAGAGGCTTATCGAGGCGCTCGAACTCGCCGCTGCGGAAACCGATACCCAGATCGTTCTGACCACACACAGCCCGCATATAACGCGAAGCGCCAGCCCTGCGGTGAAGCTCGTCTGGATGAACGACGGGCGGATCGAAACCGATGATGGTGAGGCGATCCGCCGCCTTCTTGGGTGGGGCGGTCTCGACAAGTCGGCGCTGTTCTTTGTCGAAGACGAGGACGACACTGCCCTTCGAGCGATCCTTCGTCAGTGGCCTGAATTGTCCCGGCAGCTCGCCGTATGCCGCTGCTTCGGCATCGACAACCTGCCGAAGGACAAGCTGCTGAGCGGCCTGCTCGTGGACGGGCAGCTCAAGATCAAGGCCATCATCCACCGAGACGGCGACTTCATGTCGGCCGACGAGGCAATCATGTGGGCCGACCGTTTCAAGACTGATGGCACCTTCCCCTGGGTGACAACAGGGAGCGACGTCGAGGCGTACTTCTGCTCGGCCGCCCATCTGGCTGCCCTTTACGGTGTCGCGCCAGAAACTGCCGAGGGCTGGCGCGCCACCGCAGCCGCCAAGGTCGGGCAGGTCAAGGACACCTTCTTTGCTAAACGCAAGCTGGTGAACCGCGAGCTTTTTCCTGACGGGGGCTCGCCAAGCTCGGATGACCTGTGGAACGCCGCCGGCGGCGTGCAGCCCGAGACAGCCAAGGGCAAGAAGCTGCTGGCGGCGCTGAAGGTCGTTGTGAAGGCCGATGGCCATGACGACAAGCTGCTGAATGCGTACCGTATCTCGCCTGATCACGAAGTAGCGCCCGATCTGAGGCAACTGCTAGAAGCTTGTCTCGTGCCACCCGTGGCCGTGACCTGATCGACGGCGGTTGGGCAGTTAGCGCCTACCGACCGCTTGATCCAGCCGCCACCCGATATTCATGGCATCAACCGCGAGCGCGCAATGCCTCCGCCAGCTAAGCTCGAGCCTGCGGTGTGCCTGCCACGACGGCAGCCACCCTGGATGGCGCTTCCCGTGTCGTTCGCCGCGCCGCCAATATCTGGCCGTCACGACGAGATGGACGTGCGGCGCGATGATCCAGTCGTCCGCATGGCCTTCCATAGCATGGATCGCCCAGGCTACGATCGCCCCCTTGGCCACAAGCTCGCCTTCGACGAAGCTGGTCGCCAGCCTTGTCCAGTTCTTCGATGGTAATGCCTTGGGGATCTCCATCACCACGTGCCAGGCCGAAACCTCGGTGAAGTCGTCGGTCGCCCTGGCGGCCCGATCGGCGGCGTCCCAGATCGTATAGCCTTCGGTCGCCCACACGGGCGCCGTGGCCGGCAGCAACAGGCCCGAGCTCCGGAGCTCGCAGCGACGTTCGCTGAAGGCGCGTGGCATGGGGCCGAATTGGTCGACGGGTCCGCTGTCCCGCCAGATGTACGCGACGTTGGCGACCGCCGTCCGATAGGCGGGTGAGCGGCCGGCGATCCGCCATGCCTCGCTGATCGGCCGGATGTTGAATTGCAGGCCGGAGGCAGGTCGCCGTTCGCGACGATAGCTGGTCCAAGCGCGGCGCGCCGTGTCCACGTCCTCCTGGCGGAGGAACGGAGTAGTGATCTCGATCATGTTGGTCTCCAGAAACGGCAACGCCGCCCGAAGCAGGGCGGCGTTGCAGGGGGGCAATTGGGGAAGCGGATCAGCAGGCGATCTTCAGGTCGTCCAACCGCTGGCTTTCGGCGATGCCGCTGCCCGCAGGCACGAGCAGATTGCCCTCCAGCCGAAGCGACTGCTCTTGCTCGAAGACCTGACGCCAGCGCCGCAGTGCGATGCGCTCGCCGGCATCACGCCGGTGGTTTGGCGGCAGCTTGGCGCTGGTCAGGACATGGCGCGGACCGATGAACCAGCGGCGATCGCCGGCCAGCAGTTCGAGCCGTGCATTGTCGCTGGCCGCGTAGAGCCGCAATCCGCCCCGGAAGCGGATGTTCATGCCCTCGCGGACCGCAAGCGCGAGCTCGCGCGGCGCCTCGTTGTTCGCGGGCATCAAGATCTGCACCATGTCGCGCTGCAGTTCGGCTGCGAGGCGCGTCAGTTGCGGCGCCTGCAGCGGACCGGTGCAGCCCGTGGCGCACCACCCGATGGTGTGGAACGGGGGCGCCTGTCGCGGATATCCCATCAGCACGCGCAGCGCGAAGGTCCAGTTCTGCGCGATCGCCAGATACGGGGGTAGGTCAGTCATTCATTTCTCCAATGTTGATAAGGCCCTGCGGGCCGACAGGCGTTTTTCCACTCCACGGCGGACGCCGTTCTTCCGATGCTCTGTCCCGGCTCATCTGGTCGCGCTGACGAAGCCTGCGGTCCTGCCGCGGCGCAGCCAGTCCTCTGTCGCTGCCTCGGCCGACAGGCCGGCCAACCCGGCGTCACGGGTGAACACCCGCCACAGTGCCAGCGCCTGCGCCTCGAGGTCGGCCCGGTGCTGCTCGCAGCGACCCGTTGCCCAGGCCGAGAAGATGGACGGCAGATCCATGCGTGGCGCGGAAATCGCCATTTCCGCTGCGACGTCGGCAAGAGGCGGTGCGGCCGCACCCCCGCGAGGCACGGCCAGATCGACCACCCCGCCGGACAGCAGCCGGTGCAGCCGCACAAGGAAGTGCTGGGCGATCTCCGGCTTCGCCGTCGCTGCGGCGTCCAGCAGCATCGGCATCATGCCGTGATCGACCTGCCAGCCGATGAAGGTGGCGTTGCCGGGAAGCCGGTCGGCTGCCCATTCGAGCAGCGCCTCCTCCGGCGTGCCGGCTGATAGCGCGTGGCCGTGCAGTTCGAAGCGCCAGCCTCGCCTCAAGTTGCGCTGCGCAACCAGGATGCCCAGGCCGACGAGGTGGCGTCCCTCCGGATGTGCGCCGTCTGCAGACGCGGGAACGGGTACGTGGGACAGGGTGAGTGAAACACAGGTGGTGACAGTAGCCGTGGTCATCGAAGGTCTTTCGTAGTCGCGCGCGCACGCGCCGCCGCGGGCGGCGACGTGCGGACGATGGGATGGAAGGGTGGAAGCGCGGCCGATCAGAACGGATCGGTGTCGCTGCTCGCAAAGGCGGCTTCGTCGCGAAGCTGGTTCAGGCGAAGCTCGGCATCTTCGAGGGCGGCGGAGGCTCGCAAAGCTGGCGCCCATTGGCGCGCCAGCTTCACCGGTCGGCAGTCGACGAACGGCAGCAGGTGCGCAAGGTCCGGATCGGCTTCGATCCAAGCCGCCAGGTCTGCCATCGGCAGATACCACAGCCGGTCGTCGCTCTTCTCGAACGCGATATAGTGGTACCAGGCGAGCAGGGTGCAGACGCAGTCCTGCATCACATATTCGAGTACCTTGCGACGCTGGCCTGAACGCCAAAGCGTGCCGACCTGCGAACCATCGGTGTCGAGCTTCGCGGGGATGCCGAGGGCGGCGCAGATTTCGGCCATGGCGACGGGCCGCGTCGCCCCCATGCCGGCAAAGGCGTCGGCCAGATCGCAGTGCGTGCCGTCATACCGCCCGGCGCGCGCTTGCCGGGACAGGCCTTGCAGCGATGCCCCCGGCAGGTGACGCATGGCGCCGAGCGCCAGTACCCGATTGTCGAAGCCCCGGCCGTTGTACGTGATACCCGTGGCATTGACCGGCAGCAGCCGATCGACCTGCTCGTAGAAGTCAGCCTCCTCGCCGGGCTCGCAGACCAGCGCGTCGATGGCGAACCGGTAGCCCGCCGGTGTCCAGCAGGCGGACAGGAAGCAAGCGGCAACGGGCTTGTGGCGTGGCCATGGCGGGAAGGAGCCGTCTGCCGGTTCGTCCTCGACGATGGTCTCGATGTCGTAGGCGACGACATGGTGCGGGTTGTATTCAGTGCGTTGGGGATATGGCGCTTTGCGCATGGTCTTCTCTCACACGGGGACGCGCCGCCGGATGGCGGACGCGGACCGATCGCGAGCTGCAGCGAGCGCTGCCTTTTTCCACTCTCTTCAATCGATCGAAGCGCCATCACGGCGCGCAGGGAACGCTGGAAACGCGGCGCCGCTCGAAGGGCTGGTGCAACCGAAGGTCCGCGGCGCGGACCGCCCAGAGCCCTGCCAAGGGCGACGCGTGCCGTTCGGCACGCGAGCGCTGTTGCGGCTTGGGAAGCCGCCGACGATCGGATTTCGCGGAGTCCCATGCGGGTGAATGGCTGCGCGTCAAATGTTCTCGACGTCAGTCGGAACGTTTGAGGTATTGCGCCTAATAATATTGGCTAACCGCTGAATGATGGTGGCGTTAGCTGCAGCTAATCGCCGTCAATGGAGATTGTTAGCTAAGGTGTGGTCCTGCCACACATTAGCGGTGTTGCGCCCAAAATGGAGGATTTCTGGATATTGAGCCTGTCTTGATTCTGTGAGCCTTTCATTGGGTGGATTATGAAACGAAGTTGCCAAAATGCCACAGGGTTCGTGAAAAGTTAACTGGCTGTGCGATTCAGTTTCAGAATCGCGGCATGCCATCCTCTAAGCTTGGAATGAGCAAGTCAGATAAACGCAACGATGCCGTCTTCGCTGCTGCCATGGAACGGGCAGATGATATGATCGAACGCGCAACCGTGTTCATCAAGGAGCTTCAACTCAAAGGTGAACAGGGGGGCAAAGAGGCCAAGCGTGCGCGCCAGTGCATGCGTAATCCGGAAGGCTTCGTTACCATACCTGGAGTCGTGCTCAGGCGTACCCTACGCAGAGCTCTGCTAGAGGCGGAATGCGAAGTGCAACTCAAGCAGGAAGCCCGGATCGCGGCTGAGGCTGACCTCGAAATTGCGCTGGTCGCGTTGAAGTACGTGCGGAACAAGGCTGCTATTTTCAAAGCCGCGGATCTAGACAAGGTCCGGGATTATGCCGAGCCGCTTACAGATGCGGTTGATCCGGAGGATGCGGCGCTCGTCAAGTATTTGAAGACGCTTGGCTTAACGAGCACGGCACTAGGCCGAATCGAGCGATCCCGCTTAGCAGAGACGCTCAGTCAGCTGGCATCTGAGGCTGCTTCGCAGAACAATGTCGAAGTCGAATGCGAGGAGCATGGCGAGGAAAACTCGGACAGCATTGATGTCGTATTGGAAGCCGACGACGAACACGGCGTCAAAACCGGAACGGCTGGCGAGCAAACCTTCATGAACGAGAATGTTCAGCAGGCCGTGCAGGTGGGCAGCGCCGAGATAGTCGCTCTTCCGGCTGGGACATCCGTTACCGAGCGGGTCGGCACTGATCGCGTAGCCGAAGCGGAAGTTGATGGTCGCTCGGCTGATGACGCAGACCTGGTTGTGCCTGTAATGCCATCTCAAAACCGTAGTATGGCAAATGAAGGCGGGTCACTGGAAGGCGCTTACCCCATCGCGAACGACGGCTGGGAGTTGCCAGCCGCGGTGAGCGCAGAGGCTGCCGCCGCATTCATGGAGGTCGCCAAGAGGTTTCAGAACGGCACGGAGGATCTTAGCGACCGCGAGCGGCGGACATGGGGCGTTCGTTGGTATGACGGCATACCAGAGCAGACTTTGGTTGATGCGTTAACGGACCACATCGCAGAAGGAACGGAGTCACCGCTCGCGCACGCATATCTGGCCACGCTCCGCAGCGACGGCAAAGCTGCGGCTGAGGCGCTGCTGTCCCAATGGAGCGAACGCAAAATGGCGTTCGAAATCGCCACTGACAGAGAATGGGCTGAGGCGCGTGCCAAGCTTGGGTTCCCCGATCCGCCTTCAAACTAGCCGACATTCATCAGCCATCTGGCCGGCTAACGGATCTGGAGCTTTGCTTGCTCGACTCCTCATGGGTCCGGGATAAGTCATTCGGTTGAAAGGGTTAAGGGACACGGTTCGGCTAACCGGACGTCCCGATTAGACGATTTTCGTCCTACGGCGGACTATCGGCGTCAGGTACGATGGTCCCATTCCGGGAAAATCGCCTTCAGCCGCTCGATCGTGTGACGCCACTTCGCCTTCTTTGGAGCGCAGACCGTGTTCTGGTTCCCGAACATGCCCACTTCGTCCACGGCGTCACTGAGCGGCACGGTGCGAAGCCATTCAACTGGGACGAAGTATTCAGTGCGCTCCGGGTCATCAGCGAGGGCCCGATGGTAGCTTCGTTCCGTCAGAGCCTCTAGGACGGGTCGCATGGCTCCCGCGCTATCTCCGACGCGGAAATCTCCTGCCGCAACAGGCGCTCCCGTCACGCGTCCGACACCTACATAGCCGCGCTTCGGCACGCGAACCCATATACGATCGCCTTCGTGCAGCAGGTTCAGGGTGCCACTGTACCAGCTCCCTCCGCCCGCAGAGACGAAGCCGTACCGCCGCGCGTCTTCCCAAGAGCGGCTCTCGCCCTCGCCGAAGTTCACATAGTATTCGCCGTTCCAAGGCTCCCTGTCCGCCGACTTTGTCCCGCCCGAGCTGACGCTGGCGGCGACCTGGGTTTCAACCGGGTCAAGTAACCACGAACGGCTTAGCAGCTGCCCACCCTCTGTCTCAAACACCTGGAAGCACAGCACATTGATGGGAATGTCGCGCTTATTGAGGTAGTCGACGATGCGCTCCGAGCTCGGATCTAGATGGCTGGCGACGATCACGATTTGATGGCTCTCGTTCAGCACGTCCTCGTCAAGGGGCTGTCCAAAACGGGCGCGAAATGCTTCGGTCAGGTTTCCGCCGCTGCTGAACTGGGTGTAGATACGGCTGATCTCATCGCCGTCCAGATCCTCAGCCCAACTGGCATAGTCGATCGCCTGCGCGACCACCTCGCGGGGCGTCTTGCCTCGCTTCAGCTCGATCAGCACGAGCGAGGCATCCGGCGCGAGGGCCAGCAGGTCGATGCGGCCGCCGAAGCCGGTGTTTACCTGGCGCCCGATGATCATCCACTGATCGGACAGCATCGCCGGCTCGGCGACGATCATGTCCTCCAGCAACGCCTCGCTGGGTAGTGCTGCCTCGCGCAGCGCTGCCGGGCGCTTGCCGACTTTCCAGATGCTGTGACGGATCGGCATGACGTTATTGCTGTCCCATTTTATTCAGCGGCTTCGGATTGCACGAGGATACCGTCCAGGTTCGTGGCGGTTACGAACGGTACGTTCAGCGCAGCGAAGTGCGCCTTCCCGCAGGCGATCTGCGCCTTCTCGGCCTCGCGGAGCGTGTTCAGGTCGCCCTTGCTTTCGCTGACCAAGTAGACGTCCTCACGCCCATCGTGCTGGCGGACAATGGCCCAGTCCGGATTGTAGGTACCCAGCGGCGTGGTGATCTTGAAGCCGCTAGGAAGCTTGGCGAAGACCTTGATCGCGCCGCTGAGGTCCAGCGCCTTCGCCAGTTCCCTCTCGATGTTGGAATCGACCACGATGTGATCAAGCGGGGCGTGCCGCACCTCCACGAGGCGATCGATCGGTACGTCATCTTCGGCGGTGAACAGGTCCTGCGCCCACCAGTCGTCGAGCGGCTTGTAGACGATGCCGTTGGTCATCATCAGGCGCTTGCCCGCCTGGACGATCGCGGTAACGGCATCGACGAACGCGGACGGATTGACGGCGGCATCTTCCAGCCTGCCGGACTGGACGAGGATGTCCGCCAGCACCTTGCGGGGCAGCTCCGTCCGGTTCTGCAGCTCGCCCAGCAGATCCGGCACATCAAGTCTTGCCGCCTTCAGCCGCTGCGGCTGCGACGTGCCAACCTTCTCCGGCGTCACGCCTTCGCGGCCGATCAGCATCTCGGCCAGCTCGAAAGTGACCCGTGCCTCGCCTGGCCGGGGCATATCGCGAACCGCCTGGGCGCATCGTGCGACGAGCGCCGCATCGTCGAAGTCGAGCCGGTAGGTCGTCTTGCGGCTGATTTTGTCCCATAGCGCCTTGAAGTCGTGCCCTTCGAGCACGGCGAGATTGAGCTTCACCTGGCGTTTGTCGCGCGCGTCGCTGACCGGCACCTTCCGCGCAAGGCGGTGGAGCATATCGCGGATCAACTTCGCGGCAGGTGCAGGCAGCTCGGCCGGCAATGGCACGTTGTTCTGGGCCAGTGCGGTGCGCAGCTCCGGTTTCGCTTCGCCCTTGTCCGTGATGAGGCCCGCTTCGGTGAGCCCCTGGAATACCGCGCGGCTTTCCTGCAGCGACACCATGCCCGTGCCGCCCTCCGGCAGCGCATAGGTCAGGCCGGCAAACAGATCGACGGTGACGATGCCAAGCTTGATCTCCAGCGCCTCCTCCATTTCGGACTGCAGGCCCTTGGCGAAATCGGCATAGCTTTCCTGCGCGATGACGGTCAGGACATTGATGCCCTCGTCGCGTCGGCGCTGACCGGTTTGGTCGACGCAGAGACGCAAGCCGCGGCCGATCGACTGCCTGCGCCGCATCTCGCTCGCGATCTCGCGCAAGCTGCAGATCTGGAAGACGTTCGGATTGTCCCAGCCCTCGCGCAGCGCGGAATGCGAGAACAGGAAGCGCAGCGGCTCGGCCTCGTCGAGCAGGCGCTCCTTGTCCTTCATGATCAGGTCGAAGGTGCGTTCGGCATCCTCGCGCGAGCGCGCGTTGGAGAATTCGCCCGACGCGTTCAGCGTCGGCTCGGTGAAGCGCCCCTTCTTGTCCTGCGAGAAATAGCCGTTGTGCGCGCGCGCCGCATCCGCCGGCACTTCCACGAAGAGCGACTGAAATTCCGGCTGCGCCGCCAGCTTGGCATATTCTTCCTCGAATATGACGGCGAGCGGACCGCGGGTCGCGTTGCCCTCCTCGTCGTAGCGACGGTAGTCCGCGACGGCGTCGATAAAGAACAGGCTGAGCGTCTTGATGCCGAGCGGTCGGTTGCGCAGCTCCTTGCGGAAGTGATGCTGGATCGTCTGCCGCACCATGGCGCGGGCAAAGGAATCCTTGTCGACGTCGCCCCAGCTGGCGCCGACGTGCAGCTGCTTCACGCCGTCGCCAGGGACGATTAGCTGCATCGAGCCCGAGCCGCGCATCTTCTCGATGATGCCGATGCGGTAGCCGGCATAGACCGTACGTCCGCCGGAAACCTGATCCTCGGTTAGCTCGGTTCCGTCATATACCCAGACGACCTGGCGCGACACGCCGCCCTTCATCTGCTTGGCGATCTCAACGCGGGCGCGGGGCAGTTGCCCCTTCTTGGCTTCGACCTCGAGCAGCTTCACATAGGGGCTGTTGTCCGCATCCTGGATGCGGGCGCCGTCTACCTCGATCGACTTCACCAGCCCACGATCGTGCGCATCGAAGGCATCGAGCCGGTACACGGGGTGGAAGCGGAACCGGTGCGTCGCCGAATAGCCGATGGTGGCCAGCGGCTCCATGGCGCGCAGGATCCTGCCGCCGGCGCTATCGGCTGCGCGACCCACCGATTGCGGTTCATCGACGATGATGATTGGCCGTGTGCTCTTCACCCATTCCAGGCCTGGGATGTCCCGGGTTTGCTCGCGTGCTTGCTGGAAGACCGCCGCCTTGCTGGCCAGCGACTGCACGGTAGCGATCATCACCCGGATCGACGGCGAGGAGGCGAAGTCGATGATCCGTGGCAGGTCCGAGCTGTCGTACACGAAGCTTTCGAAGGGCACGCCGTCATAGATCTGGCGGAAATGGTCGCGCGTCTGCTCGATCGTCTTGTTCACGCCCTCGCGAATCGCGACCGAGGGCACGACGATCACGAACTTGGTGAAGCCGTAGCGGCGGTTCAGCTCAAAGATGGTGCGCAGGTAGACATAGGTCTTGCCCGTGCCGGTCTCCATCTCGACTGTGAAATCCATCTTGTAGTCGCCGACGGCGTCTCGCTTACCCTTGGCTGTCACCTCCAGCGTGGACGAAGCGGGAAGGGCGTGGCGGTTCTGAACGTCGTTCAGGTTCGCCAGTACCGCTTCGTCCAGCAGATCGAAGCGGTTGGCATAGCCAAGCAGCTTCTCGGCATAGTCGAGTTCCCCCGCCACCTGCCGGGGGGCGATGGTGAACAGCGATTGGCGCTGCTCCTGGCCGGCGAACAGGTCGACCACCGCGTTGATGGCCGCCACCTGGTGCGGCAGCTCTGCTTCGAACACGAACTTCATTACCGGCCCGATCAGATGCTGGCGATCTTGGCGATTCGATCGCCGAGCCGCTGACGGAGGATGGCGGCAAGGTTGGCCTTGGTTGCCGCGCGATTGCCGTCCGCTCCAAGACCGGTGTCCTTGAAGTACACGGTGGTCTGCACCGGATCGAGCGCCTCGACCCAATCCGCCATGCCTTGCCCCAGCGTCTCGGCATCGTCGGCGCCAATGTCGCTTAGGCACACCATTAGCGTTCCGCCGCCCAGAGCGTGGACGGTTTTGCCAGCGATTGTACGCTTTTTCTCAGGCAAGGTAAGGTCGATGCCGGTCTTGAGCAATAGCTCTACCAGCAGGTCTTCCTCGGTTCGGCCCGGCAAGACATTTTCGACGGCATCGAGGATACTCAATTCCAAGTCTTCTGTGTCCGGTTGCCATGGTTTAAGATTGGATGTACTCAACTTGTAAACGCGAAACCCAGTATCGATCTTCGCACCCGGATTTTCTTCGTTGATTTTCGTACCCGCACGACGAAGGCGTTCCTTGGTTAGCTCTGCTATATTACGAGGGCGTCCGATAGCATCGCAGAACTCAGCCGCAGTCCTTTGTGTCGCATCATTGACATCGAGCGATTCTGGAAGCTGGACCATAATGTATCGTCGATTTGCACCATCGGCCGCGTTCTTCTCCAGTACGGCTTGTGCGGTGGTACCAGAGCCAGCAAAGAAATCCATGACTATTGCTTTTGGATCGTCGCAGATCGTTATTATTCTATCAATAAGCCGTACTGGCTTCGGAGTGGAAAAAACCTTCCGGGCGAGCATTGCTCCCACTGCCTTTTGAGCCTCGTCATTGTGCCCTACTTCTTGAAACGGCCACCAGGTCGATGGTACTATGCCTTGTTGAACCTCGGAAAGGAACCGCTTCATTCTGGGCTTTTCGTATGATTGATCCGGGCCCCAATAAAGCCGATTATCCAAATCGAGCTCTTCATGCTTATCTTTCGTATAGCGCCAAACTGCATGCGGCTCGGGCCAAATCTCTCGACCATCCTTCGGGTGTCTTATGGGATACCACAATGTAGGTCGTTCTTCCCTGGATTTGTTACTAACGTAATTATCTGATGCCCACCTACCGCGAGGATCGTTGTCTATATTGGTATAGCGATCATCCTGCTCGGCAGTCCTGGGCAGTAAGCCTCTCACAAATTTGTCGCTCTTCCGATAAAGAAGAATGTAATCGTGCATGGCTCCCAGGCCGCGCTCGTCTGCGGATACGGCGTACTTCTTCTGCCAAATGATGCTAGCTACAAAATTATCTTCGCCAAATGCCTCATCTAGCATTTTGCGCATATTGGTGACTTCTTCATCTGCTATATTGACGAATATGGCGCCGTCATCGCGGAGAAGCTCTTTCGCAATCAATAGGCGCGGATACATCATGTTCAGCCAACTGGTGTGGAACCGTCCCGCTGCCTCTCGTTCGCTTGTTAGCGATTCTCCGCAGATACCGGACTGCCCTGTCAAAGTAAGGTAGTTTGACAGCGGGTCTTGGTAACTGTCAGGATAAACGAAATCATTTCCGGTATTATAGGGTGGGTCGATGTAAATGAGCTTGACCTGACCTGCGTATGATCTGCGAAGTAACTTCATTACCTCTAGATTGTCGCCCTCGATCATAAGGTTTTGGGTACTGTCCCAATTCACACTTTCATCTGGAACTGGTAGCAGCGTGCCCAGACTAGGTGTCAGTGCAAACGCGCGCGCTTTGCGCTTTCCTTTCCAGTTGAGCCCATAGCGCTCCTCCCCATCCTCGATCGCATCGCCCAGCAACTGACGCAGTACGTCGAAGTCTACCTGTCCGTCCGTCACAATCTCCGGGAACAGCGCCTTCAACTGGGCGACGTTGTCACCGCGTATGTCGCCGCTACCCGCAGCTTCGTCGTCGCGTGTGATCTGGGGAATGGGATCGGCGCCAGCGGCGCGGGGGGCGTCAGTCACTCTTGGTCTTCTCCATTAGCCGCAGCCAGAACTGCAGGCTCGCATGCTTCGTATTCAGTTTTCCGTCCGGCAGAACGATGCCCTTGGCGAGCAACCGGTGCAGCACACGGTTCCGCTGCATCGCCTTCTTCGGAAGGGGCTGTCCGATGTCACGCATGACACTCGCGATCAAGGGGACGCGCTCCGGTGGAAAGGGGGGCTGCAGCGCTTTGGACGCCCGTGCGCCCTTGGCCAGCTTTGCCGGTGAAGTGGCTGCCTTTCTCTTCTTCGCCGCCTTCTTCGCGGCACGGATGGACGCCGCGCGCCGCTGGCGCTCCTTCAGCTCGGACGGGAAGGGGGAGTCGTGCTGCCGCTCCCGCGCCGGGAAGTCTCCGCTATCCGACCACGCCATACCGTAGCCGATCACCGTGCCCCCACCGTGATACCCCCCGCGGCCCATCAGACTGCCCTCAGTTCCCCCTCGATCTCGTGCAGCCGATCCTTGAGCATTCGCGCCGTTTCGCCAAGGACAACTTGCTGCGCCAGCCGTTTTTCTTTGCGTGCCGCGGCACGTGCTGCCAGCCACTCGGTCTCGGCCTGCGCGTGGCGGGCGAGGGCTTCTCGTCGTGCCTCGCACGATGCCGGGTCTCGGCACAGCGCGAAGGGACCAGTGGTGATCCGCGCGACCGTCAGCGCTTCTACCCGCTCGATCATCGCCCCATAGGTGGCGGCGAGGGTAGTACTCGGAAGCGCCGACAGAGCGAGGTTCGCCAGGAAAGCCGCAGCGCCGGGGCCTTCTGGTTGGGCGAGATCCGGCGCCAGTACCAGTCGCTCGACCACCATCTGTTCGGCGACACGCTCCGCGCGGCGGAGCGGCGCGAGGCTGAGGCGTGTCCCGGCATTGCCCGGGAGCGCTGTCGCCAAGACGATCGGCACGGGGATGGCGCGGTGGATCAAGGTCAACAGGCGCTGTGTCGGCTCTGCACGTGCCGTCATCGCCAGCAATTGGATCGCGGGAACGGGGCGCTCGTCGTCCATGTCGGCGGCAATGCCGATGGTTGCCGGCGACAGGGTGGCAAGCCAGTCAAGGCGCTCGATGGTGCCGTCGATCAGCTTGCGGTCGGCCGTGCTCGAAGCGCTGTGCTGCGCAAGTAGATCCTTCGGCAGGCGCCGAGCCGGCGCGTTCATCGGCGGCAGCGCCATGGCGGCGAAGACGTCGGCAGGGGTGATGGTCATGGCGAGCCGGTCACTGTGGCCCCAGCACCGGCAGCCAGCAGACGACCTCCCAGTCGTCCAGGCCGCTTTCGCCGCCCGCGCCTTCTATGCCGCCGGAGGTGAACAGGCTTTCGACCGCGCGCTCCTCCGCCTTGCCGGTGACGCCGCGAATGGCGGCAGCAAGCAGCGACTGCCAGCGCGCCATCGACTCGCCGCCGCGTGTCTCGGCGTCAAAGCGGGCCCAGGCTTCGGCTTGTTCGGCTTCCGGCGTAGCGGCGGCGAGGCGAAGCAGGTCCAGCATGCGCTTTGGCTGGCTATGAGGCAGGATGATCCGTTCGTCCGCGCCGACATAGACAAGGGCATGCGGGAACAGAGGATCTGCCTTGGCGATCGCGCGCTCGGCTGCGGACGTAGCGGCGCGCAGCACGAACAGCGCGCCGGCGGGCAAATCGTCGCTCGCGAAGATCGGAGCGAAGGTCCCGGGCAGGCTTCGCTCCAGCGCGGCGCGCTCGTCCGGGGTCAGCCGTGCGAGGTCCAGGCGCAAGTCGTTCAGCGTGAGATCGGTGATCGAGACGCCGGATGAAAGATCCTCCAGATCCACGACCCGCGACTGCAGCGTTTCCAGCTGCTGGCGGCGATATGCCAGATCGTTCATCTGGTTGCCAGCCTGCGCTTCGATGAGGTTCTCCTCACCGGTGGCGGAAACGTCAAGCAGCATCATCTTGCCGGACACGCTGCGCTCCAGCCCGATATAGCTGTCCAGGTCCATGTTCGGCCAGAAATTAACCAGCTTGATGACCTCGTTGGGAGAGCCCAGCCGGTCGACGCGGCCGAAGCGCTGGACGATGCGCACCGGGTTCCAGTGGATGTCATAGTTCACCACGCAGTCGCAGTCCTGCAGGTTTTGGCCCTCGGAGATGCAGTCGGTGGCGATGATCAGGTCGATCTCCTCTTCGCTCGCCAGCGCCTCCGGGCGTGCACGGGCACGCGGGGCGAAGGCGGTAAGGATCGAGCCGAGGTCGGGGCGCAGCTTGGGATGTGTAGTGCCGTTGCGGCCAGAGCCGGTCACCAGCGCCATGCGGCGCGGATAGTCTGCGCGCAGGGCATCATAGAGATAGGCCGCCGTATCGGCGAAGGCGGTGAAGACCAGCAGCTTGACGTTGCCCGGGTTGAACGGGTTCGCGAGCTTCTCGTCGATCAGCCGTTTCAGATCCGCCAGCTTAGCGTCCAGTTCCGGGGTAACGCGCCGGGCCTGATCGTGAAGGCGTGCAAGGCGCTGACGGTCCTCTGCCAGGTCCTGTCTCCAGCGCACCAGGTCGGCGTCGCTGAGCAGGACCTTGACGCTGCGGCCGACGCCTAGCTGGTCGAAGGCGGGATCGTCGTCATCCAGATCATCGATGGCGGGAGCTTCGATGCTATCGTCATGCGCGTCGATGCGGCCGATCAGGGCTTCGACGGCCTCGAGCTGACGTCCGATCGTCAGCGCGAATGCATGCACGGAGCTTTCCATGCGTTTCAGCAGGTTAACGCGCATCAGCGCGATCAGGCTTTCTTCGCGATCCAGCTGGCGGAAGACGCTGGCGCCACCGCCGGCGCCCGCAACGTCCTGGTTGTAGCGGCGCTCATAGGCGCCACGGCGGTCTTCCAGCACATAGCGCAGCGGGGCAAAGGCGGCGAGCTTCAGGCGTCGGATCTCGTTGTTGATCTCGACGATCGGCGGGAAGGCGCCGGAGGCGTCCACGTCCGACTTGATGTTGGCGGGGGGCAGCTTCTCGGGGAAGGTGCCGGTCTCCGCCGTCCCGTAATAGCGTTCGATGTGCTTGCGGCTGCGGGCGATGGTGAGCAGGTCCAGCAGGCGGAAATAGTCGAAGCCCAGCATTTCCAGCAGCTTGGCGGGGGTGCGCGCCGCCTCCGGGAGCTGTTGCCAGCGGTTGAACTGTCCTTGTGCGATGCGGATCGTACCCGACACGCTGGCGATCCCGAAGCCGGCGAGGGCCCGGTCGTCGCCCTCGGTCGCGAAGGCAATCTGATTCTTGAGGTCGTTCAGCCGGTTGTTGACCGGGGTAGCAGACAGCATCAGCACGCGGGTCTTTACACCCGCCCGCACGACAGCGTTGAGCAGGCGGTCATAGCGGCTCTCGCGCTCGCCCTTGCCAGCCGGGCGGTTCCGGAAATTGTGGCTCTCGTCGATGACGACGAGGTCGTAGTTCGCCCAGTTGATGTGGCTGAGGTCGATATCACCCGATTGGCCGCGTTCGCGGGACAGATCGGTGTGATTGAGCACGTCGAATGCGAAGCGATCGGCTGCGAGCATGTTGCGGACGTCGTTGCGGGTCCACAGCGACCAGTTTTCGCGCAGGCGTTTGGGGGCGAGGACGAGCACGCGGGCATTGCGCAGCTCGAAATATTTGATGACGGCCAGCGCCTCGAAGGTTTTGCCGAGGCCGACGCTGTCGGCAATGATGCAGCCGCCGAAGCGCTGGAGCTTGTCGATCGCCCCGATCACGCCGTCCTTCTGGAAGCGGTATAGCTTCGACCAGACCTGCGTTTCGCGGATACCCGTGGCCGAGTCGACGATCCGCGATTCGTCGGTGCCAGCTTCCATTTCGGCGAACAGCTGGTGGAGTGCCTGGGTGTAGACCATCGATGGCGCATGGTCGGAAGCGCCCTGGCATACAGCGTCACGCAGAGCGGTCACCGCTGGTCCGTCGGTAGCGCCGGCGTTCCACTGATCCACGAACCACTGCCGGAAGAAAGCGATCTCCTCTGGGCTCTCGGTACCCTGAACAAAGCCGAGTTGTGCCTGCGGCGCCATGCCCAGCCCGGCGGTCGTCAGGCTGCAGTTGCCCGCCAGCGCGCTGGTAGAAGTCAGCAGCAAAGACTGGGCGGTCGGTAGCCGCGTCTGGCGTACCGCAGCGCGATCGAGGACGTTGCGCGCGTGGCGGAACAGCGAGCGTCGCCGCAGCTGATTGCGCCTGCTCCGGTCGCTTCCGCCGCCGTACAGCGCCGCTGCGTGCTCGCTCTCTCCGACCAGCAGGTGACGAATATCTACCCGCCCCCGCAGCGCTTCCAGCCCGAATACCGAAATCTGCTCACAGAGGGCGTCAACATCACCGGGCCGGTTCAATAGGAAGTCAACGCTGCGGTCTGCGCCGCTGTTCGATACGATCCGCACCCGTGTTCGTCCCCTCGGTTACATGAACGTTCCTATTGCTTCTGGGGACAATCCTCAACGGCGGCGAGCGTTATCGCCACACGCTAGGGGCTCGGACTCGGGGGTGATCATTCCGGGGTGCTTGTAGGGGAGCCTTCCTCGTCCCAGAGACCATTTCTGTTCCGGAAGCGGACCTCCATCACGGCCAGCGTCCAATCATTGCCGAGTTGGAGAAGCAGGTCGACGTAGTGCGCGGTGACGAATTCATCGGGCAACCATTTCCGCTGATCATTCACCAAGGCGCCGGCGATGCGCTCGGCTTTGTCGAAACCGCCACCGCCGTCGTTTGCGGCCATGTGGTCCGCTATGCGTTTGATGTCCCTGACGTCAGACTCGTACATGGATTGGCTCCGCTACCTCAAGGCGTCGATCGCGCCGGTGATGTGCCCACGGCTTCGGTATGGCGGCGGTGTGTTAATGGATCCAGAACCGGCCGAAGTCACGACCTGTTCTTCGACACCCTTGCCTTGCGCGGAGCGCGCATACCGGGCGGCAACAGCTCCACCGGGAACGGGTCGAGATGCCGGGTCACCGCGGGTATCGCCTCTGTCGCGTCACGCAGCAATTTGGCGTGCGCCTTTGAGTAGCGCCCCTCGGTCTCGCTCGATAACTTCTGGCCGGCGAAGTCAGCCCTGACCTCAGCGGAGACGCCAGCTCCTTTCATGCTGTCGATCACCGTATGCCGGAACGAGTGGTTCGCCTGTCCCTTTTTCAGGAACGGCAGGGCGGCCGCGATCTTGGTCCAGATGGTTTTGTAATAGCGGTCGCCAAGGTTGCCCTTGCCGCTTTCTGCCCGTAGTTCGGGGAACAGCAGCGTTTCGCCAGCGCCTCTTAGGGCCTGCACATAGCCGGGAAGTTCGAGACGTATCAGCTCTTCGGCGAAGGGCAGCTTGCGCGCCGAGGTGGTGGTCTTGAGTCGTCTGATTTCCGTCGGGCGAACGTTGAACTGCCACTGGCCGTCCACCACCTCGATGTCATCGAGCATGAGACCGCATATCTCCTCCCGCCGCATCCCGGTGTACCAACCGATCATCGGCACGAAGTACCAGGCACCGTGGGCGAGCAGATTGCCGGGCTGCATACGGCGCACCAGTGATTTCGACCCCGTCCAAGGCGGAAGGCTGAACAGCATTTTACCCTGTTCTTCGGTGTAGGCGTCCCGCTGCTCGCGTGCATCGCGATGATCGTTCTCGATGAAAGCGCTGTAGTCCAGCACGCCCAGCGGCTGGTGCTTTGCGAACCAGGTCGTCAGCTGACGCAGGAAGCCCCAATGGCGGTTGGTCGTGCTGAGGCCGAGGCCCAGCTGAGCCTTGGTCAGAGCGCCGGCAGGGATTTTCGGCGGACCCGCTTCGTCCTTCCGCCTCGCAGCCCGCGCAACCGCCTTCTCGCCTTCCCGGACACGGGCCTCCGTTTCCGCGACGATCTCGTGGATCGTCATGGTACGATGCTTGGGTGACTTTCGGAACGAAGGGCCATGCAGCTTCGCGAAGCAGTCGTTGAGCTGGACCAGGTCGTCGTGCGTGACGGTCGCTAGCGGCCTGCCGTCCATCACCTGCTCGAGCAGAAGGGCGGGTAGCTTGAACTGTTCGCGCGTCTTCTCGGTCCATGGGTCGCCGCCTTTGCGGCGGGCTGTGCCGTCCACGCCGCCGGTTCGCGGATTGTGCGCGAAGAACTTCTCGACGGCTTCCGTCGGCATCATGAGTGCGAACGGACCCGTCGTAACCGGCTGCGGCGCAGGATGATTCATGGGCGTTGCTGGCTGGGCGGGCGAAGACGGTTGATATCCGGTAATCGGCACCGGCGGGTAGGCTGCGCCGGGGTTGGTCAGCGCATCGCGGAACTCGCGAATGGCTTGTATCCGCGCCTGGTTGACGACCTTCCCGGCCATAGCTGCACGCAGCTTGGATTGCTCGACACCAATGTCGGCGAGCCTAGCTACCGCTGCGTCTTCCGTGCCCTCATGTTCTATCGATGCAGCTAGGTCTGACCACGCCATGACCACGATCGGCTCGTCGGCCGCCTCGGGGTCGATGTGGGCAACCAGGAAGTCCTCGATCTTGCCTCGCACCGCGCCATCCATCGCAGCCAGCTCGCCTGCGTCCAAGCGCAAGGCGAGCGCCTTCTCGGTATCCTCGTGATCCTCGGCTGGCACGATGTGGAGCCGGGCGTGCATCACCGCCAGGCGGTCACGCTCGATCAGCACCTGTCGGCGAAAGATCTCGGCGCGTTGTTCCGCAGTCAGGTCATCCCTGCCGGGATTGGCGATCATGTCCATGGCAATGCGCTCGCAGATCAACGTCAAGGCCGGCGCCAGCTGACCGGCCCGCTTCCGGCATGTGGTTCGAAGCGAGAAGCGTATCCTGAAAGGTTTATCGCCCCCTAAACGTATCAGGCGACGGTAGTAATAGGTTCCGTGCTTGCGGGTGACGTTCTGGATGCGGGACATGCGCCTGGTTTCCTGCCGTGGTACCCTGCCGTGGCACCCTGTCGTGGTGCCTTGGCGGGGCGGGGATGCAAGAAACCCGTCTTTTCAATTGCTTGGGTTATTCCTGGCTGGGGCTCCTCCCGCCCCAGCCATTCCACTACACTGTCTCTACACGGCCCCGGATGCCCGCTACCTGGCGGGAGAGCCGCCCACCACGCTGCCGCCCTTCATCACGAAGCGGACAGTGCGGACCGCGGCGATGTCGCGGGTGGGATCGCCCGCGACAGCGACGAGATCGGCGAGCAGCCCGGGCTTCAGCGCGCCCACTCGCCCGGCCAGGCCGGACCAGCGCGCATTGCCCGACGTCGCGGCCAGCAGCACGTCGGCGGGGCGCATACCGGCAGCGGCCATGAGCACCATCTCTCCGGTATTGTCGCCATGCGCGAAGACGCCGACGTCGCCGCCCATGCAGATCGGCACCCCGGCCTTCAGTGCCAGGCGGAAGCTCTCCCGGTTGATCCGCACGGCAGCGGGCGCAGGCTCCGCGCCGCTCCACCCGCGATAGCGCGACGTCGCATCCGAAGCCGCCAGGGTGGGGCACAGTGCGATCTTCTTCGCGGCCATCGCGGCGAAGATCGCGGGCGTGCCGCCATAGCCATGCTCGATCGTGTCGACCCCGGCCTCGATCGCGCGGCGCATGCCCTCGGCGGTGGCGGCGTGCACCGCGACCGGGCGGCCCGCGTCGTGCGCGGCGGCGACGGCGGCCTTCATTTCCTCGAGGCTGAGCGTCGGACGGCTTTCCTCGCCGGGCCGCCAGCGATAATCGGCGTAGAGCTTGATCCAGTCGGCCCCGGCGGCAATCTGGCGGCGGACCGCGGCGACCATCTGTTCGGGGCCGGAGACTTCCTCGGCGCCCTGCGGGACCTCGATACCCGGCTCGAAGCCCTTGGGGCCATAGGCACCGAGGGCGACGATGGCACGGGTCGCTACCTGCAGCCGGGGGCCCTCGACGATGCCCTGGTCGATCGCCGCCTTGAGCCCGACATCGGCATAGCCGGCTCCCTCGGTGCCGAGATCGCGCAGGCTGGTGAAGCCGGCGTGCAGCGTCGCACGGGCCTGCGCCACGGCACGGGCGGTGCGGAGCGCGAGGGGCTCGTGCAGCACCTGATCGTCCCAGCTCGTCTCGTTATAGGGGTGGAGGAAGAGGTGGGCGTGGCCCTCGATCATGCCGGGCATCAGCGTGTCGCCGTCGAGCGGGATCACCTTTGCGTCGGCGGGGGCGGTGAGGTTAGGGCCGACCGCGACGATCCGGTCGCCGCGCACCAGCACCTGCCAGCCGGCATGGCTCTGCCCGTCGATCCCGTCGAACACGGCAGCGGGCTTGAGCAGGATGGCGGGCGGCGCTGCCTGCTGCGCTGTCGCCGTGCCGCCCAGTGCCAGCGCGGCCAGAACCGCGAACCAGTGCTTGGCCATCTGCTCCCCCTCTTCTAGTCTCGCGCCATGGATACGCTGATCCGCCGTGCGCGCAATCCGCTGCTTTTGCTGGCCTTGTTGGGGGCGACGGCCGCCGCGCCGGATCCGGAGCGCGCCCGGTGGCAGGCACAGGCGGACCGCGTGACGATTACCCGCGATGACTGGGGCGTTCCCCATATCCGCGGCAAGCGTGATGCCGATGCCGTGTTCGGCATGATCTACGCCCAGGCCGAGGATGATTTCGGGCGGATCGAGGCGAACTATCTCGCCGCGCTGGGCCGCACCGCCGAGGCGGAGGGCGAGGGCGCGCTCTGGGCCGATCTGCGCCAGCAGCTGTTCGTTGATCCGGAGGAGTTGAAGCAAGACTATGCCCGCAGCCCGTCCTGGCTGCAGGCGCTGATGCAGGCCTGGGCGGACGGCCTGAACTATTATCTGGCGACGCACCCGCAGGTGAAGCCCAAGGTGCTCACCCGCTTCGAGCCGTGGATGGCGCTGAGCTTCACCGAGGGCAGCATCGGCGGCGATATCGAGCGTATCTCGCTGAGCGACCTCAAGACCTTCTACGGCAATCCCACCCCGCCGACGCCAGAGGAGGAGGGCATCGTGCCGCGCGAGCCTTCGGGCTCCAACGGCATCGCGATCGCGCCGACGCGCACCGCAGACGGCCGCGCGCTGCTGCTGATCAACCCGCATACCAGCTTCTACTTCCGCTCCGAGGCGCAGGTGACAAGCGAGCAGGGGCTGAACGCCTATGGCGCGAGCACCTGGGGGCAGTTCTTCATCTACCAGGGCTTCAACGCGCATGCGGGGTGGATGCACACCTCGTCCACCGTCGACAATGTCGATGCCTTTGCTGAGCGGGTCGTGCGGGCGGGGCAGGGCTGGGCCTATCGCTATGGCAAAGAGACCCGGCCGGTGACGGCGCGGGTGGTGACGCTGCGCTATCGCAAGGCTGACGGCACGACGGGCGAGCGGCGCTTCACCACCTGGCGAACGCATCACGGGCCGATCGTCGCAGCGAAGGACGGGCGGTGGATCGCCACTGCGCTGATGTGGCGCCCGGTGCCGGCGCTGGAGCAGAGCTTCCTGCGCACCAAGGCGACCGATCTCGCGCGCTACCTCCAGGTCGCCGAGCGCAAGGCCAATTCCTCCAACGACACGCTGTTTGCGGATTCGAAGGGCGAGATCGCGTTCCTGATGCCGCAGTGTATGCCGGTGCGCGACGATCGCTTCGACTATACCCGCCCGGTCGACGGCAGCGATCCGGCGACCGACTGGAAGGGGTTGCACACGCTCCCGAGCCTGCCAAGCGTGCTTAACCCGAAGGTCGGCTGGGCGCACAATACCAATGACTGGCCGTGGGAGGCCGCCGGGCCGGACAGCCCCAGGGCGAAGGATTATCCGCGCTACATGGACCAGGTGGGCGGCAATGCCCGCGGCGTCCATGCGGACCTGCTGCTCACCGGCAAGAGCGGCTGGACGGCGGAGCGGCTGCGCGCGGCGGCGTTCGATCCGTATCTTCCGGCCTTCGCCAAGCTGGTGCCCGAACTGGTTGCCGCATGGCGCGCGCTGCCGGAGAGCGATCCGCGTCGCGCAGCACTGGCCGAACCGATCGCGACACTGGCGGGCTGGGACCATCGCTGGCGCGCGGATTCGGTGGCCACCAGCATCACGGTGTTCTGGGGCGACCAGCTGTGGCGCGAGGTAGGCAGCTTCGCCCAGGCCGAGCGAATGAACGTACCCGATTATATCGCCGCCAAGGTCGATGCGGCCACCCGGCTGGCGGCGCTGTCGGTGGCGGTCGATCGGCTGACGCGAGACTTCGGCAGCTGGCGCACGCCCTGGGGGCAGATCAATCGCTTCCAGCGGCTCGACGATGCGCTCCAGCCGCATTTCGACGATGCCAAGCCCTCGGTGCCGGTGCCGTTCACTTCGGCGCAGTGGGGCAGCCTCGCTTCGTTCGGGGCGAAGACCTGGCCAGGCACGAAGCGCTATTATGGCAGCAGCGGCAACAGCTTCGTGGCGGTGGTGTCGTTCGGGCCGCGCGTCGCCGCCAGCGCGGTGATGGCCGGCGGCCAGAGCGGCGACCCGGCCTCGCCGCACTTTGCCGACCAGATCGTCCGCTACGCCAGCGGCAATTTGCGGAAGGTCTATTTCTACCCGGACGAACTCGCCGGGCATGTCGAGCGTCGCTACCGGCCGGGGCAGTAACGACGCTCGGGCATCGTCAGGCGCGGAGCTGCTTCACCGCGTGGTCGGCGGCGCGCATCGTCAGCGCCATGAAGGTGAGCGACGGGTTGACGCACGAGGCCGAGGCCATCTGCGCGCCATCGGTGACGTAGAGGTTTGGTGCGTCATGCGCCTGGCTGAAGCTGCCCAGCACCGAACTGCGCGGATCGGCGCCCATGCGCGCGCCGCCCATTTCGTGGATGGCATCGCCGGGGACGTGATCGCCCTCGCTGCTCTTCACGTTCTGCAGCCCGGCCGCGCGCAGCATCGCCTCGCCCTGGGTGCGCGCATCGGCGATCAGCCGCAGCTCGTTCTCGCGGAAAGTCACGTCGAAGCGCATCAGCGGCACCCCGAAGCGATCCACCTTGCTGGGGTGGAGCGAGACGCGATTGTCCTTGTAGGGCAGGCACTCGCCGAACGCGCCCATGCTGAAGCGCCACGGGCCGTAGCGGCGCATGCCGTGCTTCATCGCGGCGCCGAACCCAACCGGGGCCGCCGGATCGCGCCGCGCACTGCCCTGATAGCCATAGCCCCGCCGGAACCCCACGCCTTCGTCGCCGCCGATGTTGCGGAAGCGCGGGATGTAGACGCCGCCGGGGCGCCGGCCATATTCGATCAGGTCGGTCATGCCCGGGATCTCGCCGTCGATGCCGACGCGGAAGATATGGTCCATCACATAGCGGCCCAGCGTCCCGCTGCTGTCGAAATGGCTGCGTTCACTGCCGGGCGCGCGTGAGTTGAGCAGGATCTGGTTCGATCCCATCGCCGAGGCGCAGAGGAAGACGAGGTCGGCGTTCACCACCTGCGCCTGCCCGGTCTTGGCATCGACATAGCGCACGCCGGTGACCCGCTTCTTCGCGGCATCATACTCGATGTTGGTCACCACCGCGTCCGACTGGAGCGTCAGCTTGCCGGTCGCGCGCGCGGCGGGGAGGGTGACTGCCTGGGTCGAGAAATAGGCCCCGAACGAGCAGCCATTGCCGCACTGGTTGCGGAACTGGCACTTGGTGCGGCCCTGGTCTGGCTTGTCTTCGGTCATGTTGGACAGGCGGGTGTGGATCAGCTTGCGGCCGGGGAATTTGGCCTCCAGCCGTTCCTTCAGCCACTTCTCCGCGACGTTCATCGGCATCGGCGGCTGGAAGTTGCTGTCCGGCAGATAGGGCAGGTTCTCGCGCGAGCCCGACACGCCGATATAGTCCTCGACCTTCGCGTACCAGGGCGCGAGGTCGTCATAGCCGATCGGCCAGGCGCCATCGACGCCCTCGCGCTTGTTCGCCTCGAAGTCCTCCGGCGCCCAGCGGAAGCTCCAGCGCCCCCAGATCAGCGACTTGCCGCCCACCGCGCCGGGGCGGATCCAGTAGAATTTGCTGCCTTCGTCAAAGGCATAGGGGTTGAGGCGATCGTTGTTGTAGAAGCCGACATTGCTCGGCTGCACATAACCGCGCTTGGCGATGAAATAGTCGCGTTCCTGCAGGCCCTTGGGCATGATGTTGCGGGCGGGAACGTCATAGGCGGGCTTGCCGTCGTACGGATAGTCCTCGCCATGCTCGACCATGCGGCCGCGATCGAGCATCAGCACGCGAAGTCCCTTTTCGGTGAGTTCCTTCGCGGCAAAACCGCCGCTGACGCCCGAGCCGATGACGATCGCGTCGAACCTGTTGGTTGCAGCCATGATGTTCCCTCTCCCAGGGAGTGTTGTTGGTTTAGAAGCGCAGCGTCTGCAGCGTCTTGAAGCTGGTGGTGATGTCCGGAAGATAGGGCGCGGGGGCCTGATCATTCTCGACGTAGAAATGGTGCACGCCCGCGCTTGCCTTGCGCTTGAACAGCGCGGCGAAGTCGATCGTGCCGGTGCCCACCGCAGCCATGCTGCCATCGGCGCGCATGTCCTTCACATGATAGGAATAGAGGCGGGTGTTCAGCCGGTCGATCAATGCGGGCAGATCCTGGCCAGCGCGCTTCGCCCAATAGAGATCGAGTTCGATCTTCACCAGCGCGGGGTCGGTTTCCTTGAGGAAGCGATCGTACAGCGTCACGCCGCCCGGCTTGTTGGTGAACTCGAAATCATGGTTGTGATAGGCGAAGCCGAAGCCCGCCTTTTTCAGCTCGCGCGCGAACTTGTTGAAGTTCGGCAGTGCGGCGTTCCAGCCGGCCTCGGTGCGGTGCTGGTCAGTCATGTACGGCAGCACCACCGTCTGCGCGCCGAGCGCGCGCGCCATCGCGACCGACTTGTCGAACTGGCCGAGCAGCGCGTCATAGCCGATGTGGAGCGAGGGGCAGCGCAGGCCGGCCTCGTCCATGGCGCGGCGGAGCATTGCCGGGTCCATGGTGTCATAGCCGCCGCCGCCGAACTCGATCTCGCGATAGCCGATCTTCGCGATCGCCGCGAGCGTGCCCGCGGGATCCTTCTGGAAGATGTCGCGCACGGTATAGAGCTGGATGCCCACCGCCTTGATCTGGGCGGCGTGGGCCGCGGGGACCAGGCGCCCCATCACGGCGAGAGCGGTGGCGCTGCCCGCGCCGGCGAGCAGAGTGCGTCGATCGAGCATCATGCGCTGTACACCTTGTTGACCTGGGAATAGGGGAAGGCGCCGTTATATTCGCCCGGCACCGGCAGATATTCGCGTTCCTGGGTGATGCCGATCTCCGAGGTATAGTACCCGGTGATCACCAGCTGACGGAACGCCTCGAAGAAGGTCTGGCCGCCGGGGATCGCCCCGTTCATCGCCAGGGAGAGCAGCGCATCCTGCTGCTCGGGCGTCGCCTTGTCGGCGGCGACCTTGTGGTCCTGCTGCGACCGCGCCTCGATCGCGTCGAGCCCGGCGAGTATCGGCACGCGGTCGGTGGGCGAGGCCCAGTCCGCCAGCAGCTTCTCGATGAAGGCGGGAACTCCCGCGGCGATCGCGCCCGGCGTATCGGTGGTGGGGATCACCCGCTCGCTGAGCGCGGTCATCAGCGCGCGCTGGGCGGGGCTGAACACGGCGACGCTCGGCGGACCGTCCGGGATCAGCTGCGCGGCGGTCATCTGCGCGGCGCGGGCGAGCGGCGCGAACACGGCCGACCCGAACAGGGCAAGCACGCCGGTCAGTGCGGCGCGGCGGTCGAGGATCATTTGCGGTCTCCCGGAAGGTCCTGCGCGATCGCGCCTTCGGGCAGCGGGCGCACCCAGATGTTGCGAAACGACACCGGCGAGTCATGGTCCTGCAGCTGGATCGGCAGGGCATCGGCATGCGCGGCATATTCGGCGACGTGGCGCCAGTTGGTGGTACCGAGCATGGCCTGGTGGTTCTGCACCAGAACGCCGTTGAGGAACGCGGTGATATAAGCGGGGCGCAGCAGCTTGCCGTCGGCGGCGAAGCGGGGGCGCTCGAACACCACGTCATAGCTCTGCCATTCGCCGGGCTTGCGCGCCGGGTTCACCAGCGGCGGTTTCCAGCCATAGACCGCACCGACCGTGCCATCGGCATAGGTGGCGTTCTGATAGCCGTCGAGAATCTGAATCTCGTAGCGCTGCATGAACCAGATGCCGCTGTTGCCGCGATCCTGCGAGCTCTTGGTCGGCGGATTGGGCGAGCGGAACTCCAGGTGCAGCTGCACGTCGCCGAAGCTCTGTTTGGAGATCAGCGCGTTTTCGCCGCCACTGCTCGCGCGGCTGGGCACGGTGAGCACGCCGCCCTCGACCGGCCATAGCTTGCGTTGCGCGGTCCAGGCATCCAGCGAGCGGCCGTCGAACAGCACGACAGCGTCCGAAGGCGCGCCGCCCGGCTGGGTCGCGGGGGTGACGGTGGCGGGGTAGGGCCGGTCCGAGTCATGGACATGCCAGTTTCCGCCGCCCGGCAGGATCGGGGTATCCTTGAAGCCCGGCTTCTCCTGCGCTGCGGCCGGGGTGGCTGCCATCGCTGTCAGAACGGCCAGCAGCAGGGCGCTGCGTCTCGACATTGCTTCTCTCCTTAGCCGGCGTCTATCGTGCGATAGGCGGCAATCAGCCGCTCCTCGCCCGCGCGCCCTTCCACCGAATTGCCGTGTTCCATGCCGATCACGCCGGCATATTTCTTGGCTCGCAGCCAGCGGACGATTCCGGCGTAGTTGACCTCGCCGGTGCCGGGCTCCTTGCGACCCGGATTGTCGCCGAACTGGATATAGCCGATCTCGCTCCAGCACATGTCGAGCGTCGGGATCAGGTTCCCGGACTGGATCTGCTCGTGATAGAGATCGGCGAGCACCTTGATCCCCGGGCTGTTCGCCCCGCGCGCCACGGCAAACCCTTGCGCGATGCTCTGCATGTAGACGCCGGGATGGTTGGTGCGGGTGTTGAGCGGCTCCATGACCAGTGCGAAACCATGGTGGGCGACGATGTCGCCGGCGCGTCGCATCGTGTCGATCACGCGCGCGGTCTGGATGTCGAGCGGCACCTTGGGGTCGAGGAAGCCGGTGACCACCGTCACCCGCGTCGCCTCGAGCCGCTTCGCGACGTCGATCGAGGCGCGGATATCCGCCAGAAAGGCCTCGCGCTCGGCACCGTCGTTCGCGCCCAGGATCGGGCGGGACTGCGCCCATTTCGGCATGGCGGCGACGAACACGCCCATCTTCATGCCGCGGCTGAACAGCGCCTTGGCCATCGCAACCTGCTCGTCGATCGGGCGGCTGGCGGCCTCGTTATCCTCCCAGGCGGTGAAGCCCTGATCGGCGGCGAAGGCGATCTGCTCCAACCGGTTGCCGCGGCTGGCGAAGCTGCCCTCGTGCGGCGCGAAATGGAGCGAGAAGCGTGCCGCGTTCGACTGGCCGCGCGCGGCCGAGGACGCCACCAGCGGCGCCGCGGCGGCACCGGCCAGCACGGTGCGGCGCGACACGCTCATTTGCCGCCTGCCGCCTTGAGATAGGCGATGATCTGTGCGCGCTTGGCGGGGTCCGCCATGCCGATCGGCATGCGGGTGCCGGGCACCTTCTTCATCGGCGCGGTGAGGAACTGGTCGAGCGTCGCCGGATCCCAGGTCAGCTTCGAATTCTTGAGCGCCGTCGAGTAATTGAAGCCCGGCGCCGAGGCGGCGGGCCGTCCGACGACACCGTTCAGATTGGGGCCGACGCCGTTCTTGCCGCCCTTGTCGACGGTGTGGCACGCCTTGCACGCGGCGAAGGCGGGCGGGGCGGCGGTCTGCGCCCAGGCGGGGGCGGACGCCGTGAGCGCCGCGGTTGCGGCCAGGGCCATCCAGAATCTCATGCATAGTCTCCGTTGGGAAGGTCGGTCCATTTGGCGTCGCCGGCGGCGTTGGCGATCATCGCTTCGACGAACGTCATGGTGCGCAGCCCGTCGACCAGGCCGGGCACGCGGACTTCGGTGTCGCCGCGAAGCAGCCCTGCGAACCCGCGATAGAGATTGGCGAACGCTTCGATATAGCCTTCGGGATGCCCGGCCGGGGTGCGGAGAAGGGGGGGGATACCCGCCCCCAGGCCGGGCCCGCCGGCGCGGAGAATCTCCGCGGGGCGATCGATCCAGCGCAGCGTGAGCGTGTTCGGCTCCATCTGCGCCCAGTCCAGCCCGCCGCGCTCGCCGTGGATGCGCAGGCGCAGGCCGTTTTCTTCCCCGGCGGCGACCTGCGTCGCCTTCAGGGTGCCGCGCGCGCCGCCCTCGAAACGGAGAAGCGCGCTGACATCGTCGTCGAGTCTCCGACGAGGGACATGCGTCGCCAGTTCGGCGGACAGCTGCTCGACGCGCAGGCTGGAGACCAGCTCGGCGAGGTGGAAGGCATGGGTCCCGATATCGCCGAGGCAACCGCCGAGCCCGGCGCGCGCGGGATCGGTGCGCCATTCGGCCTGCTTGTTGCCCTCGGTGTCGAGCGAACCGCTCAGCCAGCCCTGGATATATTCCACCTGCACCAGCCGGATTGCGCCGAAGTCGCCGCGTGCGATGCGGGCGCGCGCCTCCTCGACCAGCGGATAGCCGCTATAGGTGAAGGCGAGAGCGAACTGCTTGCCGCTTTCTCGCGCGGCGGCGGCGATGGCGCGGGCCTCGTCGCCGTTCATCGCCATCGGCTTTTCGCAGAAGACGTGGAAGCCGGCGTTCAGCGCAGCGATGGCGACCGGCGCGTGAAGGTGGTTCGGGGTGACGATCGCGACCGCATCGATGCGCTCGCTCTCCGGCAGCGCCGCTTCGCCTGCGAGGAGCGCGTCATAGGTCGCATAGACCCGCGCCGGATCGAGCCCGAGCAGGTCGCCGGTGCGGGTGTTCTTGCCCGCATCGGTGCTGAACGCGCCGGCGGTAAGCCGCCAGTCGCCGTCCAGCGCCGCGGCCATGCGGTGAATGGCGCCGATGAACGCGCCCTCGCCGCCGCCGACCATGCCGAGCCTTAGCGGATGCCGGATCATGCGTCGCGGCTTCCTAGCCCGAGCAGATTGCGAATCGCGTCCTTGTCGACGCCGCTCGAGGCGAAATCGTCGAAGGCGCGCTCGGTGACGCGGATGATATGGTCGCGGATGAACGGCGCGCCTTCGCGGGCGCCGTCCTCGCTGTTCTTCAGCGCGCATTCCCACTCGATCACGGCCCAGCCGCGATAGCCGTACTGGGCGAGCTTGCTGAAGATGCCGACGAAATCGACCTGGCCGTCCCCGGTGGAGCGGAAGCGGCCGGCGCGGTTCACCCAGCTCTCGTACCCGCCATAGACGCCGCTGCGTCCGGTCGGGTTGAACTCCGCATCCTTCACGTGGAAGCAGGAAATCCGATCGTGATAGCGATCGATGAAGTCGAGATAGTCGAGCTGCTGCAGCACATAATGCGACGGATCGAACAGGATGCGCGCGCGCGGGTGGTGGTTCACCGCCTCGAGGAAACGCTCCCAGCTGGCGCCGTCATGAATGTCCTCGCCGGGATGGATCTCATAGGCGCAGTCGACGCCCGCTTCCTCGAACACGTCGAGAATCGGCAGCCAGCGGCGGGCGAGCTCGGCGAACGCCTCCTCGACGAGACCCGCGGGGCGCTGCGGCCAGGGATAGACATAGGGCCAGGCGAGCGCGCCCGAGAAGGTGGCATGCGCCTTCAGCCCCAGCCGGCCGCTGGCGCGGGCGGCGAGCTTGACCTGCTCGACCGCCCAGGCCTGGCGCTCGGCGGGCTTGCCGTGGAGCTCGGCCGGCGCGAAGCCGTCGAACAGCGTGTCGTACGCCGGATGGACCGCGACCAGCTGGCCCTGGAGGTGCGTCGAAAGCTCGGTCGGCTGGATGCCGAACTTGTCGAGCCGGGCGCGGAGATCGTCGCAATAGGCCTGGCTTTCGGCCGCCTGTTGCAGATCGATCAATCGCGGATCGCACGGGATCTGCACCCCGACATAGCCGAGCCGTGCGGCCCATTCGGCCATGTGGTCGAGCGTGTCGAACGGCGCGGCGTCGCCGAGAAACTGGGCGAGGAAGATGCCGGGGCCCTGCATCGCGGTCATGCGTGCACCTCGTTACGATTGTTCTTGAAGGTGAACTGGAAAAGGAGCGCGATCACCGCGGCGGCGATCGCCGGATACCACCAGAGATGGTGCCAGTCGGCGACGGTCGCGTTCGCCGGCAGCTGGGCGTAGAGGAGCCCGCCGATCTGCGAGCCGAGCAGCATGCCCACGCCGTAGGTGAACAGCGTCAACATGCCCTGCGCCTGGGCGTTGACGCCCTTGGGCGTGGCGATGGTGCCGGTGTAGATGGCGCCGGCGACGAAGAAGAAGTCATAGCACACGCCGTGCAGCGCGACGCCGAGATAGATCGCCCAGATCCCCGCACCGCCGTCGCCGATGGCGAACAGCGCATAGCGCACCGCCCAGGCAATCATGCCGACGAGCAGCAGCGGCTTCACCCCGAAGCGGCGATAGAGCCACGGCATCGAGAACATGAAGACGAGTTCGGACATCTGCCCGATCGCCAGCGTGCCGCCGACATTCTCGATCCCCACCACCCCGACATAGGGCGAGGCATAGGCATAATACATCGCCAGCGGGATCGAGATCAGGGTCGCGCAGAGGATGAAGATCAGGAACGAGCGGTTACGCATCAGCCCGAAGGCTGCGGTGCAGAATACCTCCGCGGCCAGGCTCTTGCCCTGCGGCGCATCGGGCTGAACATTGGGCAGGGTGATGCTGTAGAGGCCCAGCGCGAGCGAGACGACGCCCGCCACCTGGAAGATCTGCGGGCTGGCGGAGAGGTGCGCCCAGCCGATGATCAGCCCGGCGACGATCCAGCCCAGCGTGCCAAAGGCGCGGACGAAGGGGAAGCGGTCGACGCGCTCGCCGAAGCTCTTGAGCGCGATCGTGTTCGCCAGGCCCACGGTCGGCATGTAGAGGATCATGTAGCCGAGCAGCAGCCAGACGAAGCTTGCGCCATGCTCGGGCGTGAGCAGCGTCGGCAGGATAAAGAGCAGCACGCCGCCGATGAGGTGCAAAGCCACCATCAGCATCCTGGGGCTGAGAAACCGCGCTGCGGCCATCCCGAGCAGGAAAGATCCGACAATCGAGGCGATGGGGCCGACGGAGAACGCGTTGGCGATCAGGCTACCCAGCCCGACGGTCTGCATCACCAGCCCGAGCGTAACGTTCCACGCGCCCCAGACGAAGAACTGCAAGAACATCAGCGCGCTGAGGCGCCCCGTGAGCAATCCCGACAGTGACTGTGCGCGGCCCGCAACAAACCCTTCAGCAGCGACCATGCGCGCCCTCTCCCCCGAATGCGGCTTTGCCGCTGTTCGAATCGCAGCCTATGCACTCCGACAAGTGATGTAAAGGATTACATCGACGGGGCTCGACACGGCCCATCGCAACCGACAAAGGTACCTGCATGGCTACGATTATCGAGGTTGCCGCGGCTGCCGGCGTTTCCACGGCGACCGTCTCGCGCGTGCTCAGCCAGCCAGGACGGGTGGCCGAAGCGACGCGGGTACGCGTGATGGAGGTTGTCGAGGCGCTCGATTACCGCCCGAACGTCGCCGCGCGGACGCTGCGCACATTGCGCGCCGCCAAGATCCTGCTGACCGTGCCGGACATTTCCAATCCCTTTTTCGCCAGCGTCATCCGCGGCGCGGAAGAGGCGGCGCGCGACACGGGGTACGCTGTGGTGCTTGGCGATACCCGCCACGATCCCGAGGTGGAGGACCAATATGCCGAGATGCTGTCGCGCCGCGAGGTGGATGGGCTCGTTTTCCTAGGCCATCGGCTGCCCGCCAGCCTCGAGGCGCTCGTCGCCCGGCAGGGCGCCGCGGCACCGATCGTCAATGGCTGCGAATATAGCGCCGACATCGGCGTGCCGAGCGTGCATATAGATAATGCCGCTGCCAGTGCCGATGCGGTCGAGCATCTGGTGGAACTCGGTCACCGCGCCATCGGCGTGATCACCGGGCCGCCGATCAGTCCGATCAGCCGCGATCGCCTTGCCGGCGCGTTGCGGGCGGCCGAGCGGCACGGGCTGGCGGACGAGCTCCAGTTGTACGAGGGCGATTACGGCGCCGATTCCGCGCACCGGGGCGCGCGGGCGCTGCTGGCCAAGGGCGTCACCGCGATCTTCTGCTTCAGCGACGAGATGGCGCTGGGAGCGATCAGTGCGGTGAGCGCCAGCGGGCGGTCCTGCCCGGAGGACGTTTCCGTCATCGGCTTTGACGACCTGCCGCTCGCGCGCTTCTTCCACCCGGCGTTGACCACCATCGCCCAGCCCAAGGGGATGATCGGGCGGCGGGCGGTGGAACTGCTTGTCGGCATTCTGCGCGGCGTGGAGCCCGCCGAGCGCCAGATTACGCTGGTGCATGAGCTGATCCGCCGCGCCAGCACCGGGCCCGCGCCAACGCCCCGGTGACAGGTCGTCGCGAGCTGCTATGATGCTGGAAAGGCGGCCGAAAGACGACGCCTGCTGGGAGAGAGACGATGCCGACCCTGCGTACCGCCGCCGCGCGCTGCACCGCGCTTGCGCTGATCACCGCGACGATGATCGGGGCAGCGCCTGCCACGCAAGGCCGTCCGCCGGTCATCGGCATCTCGCACCTTGCCGTCTATGCGACGGACATGGCCGCGACCGACCATTTCTACCGCGTCGTGCTCGGCGCACGGAAGGGGGCGGATCCGGAGGATCCCGCCGGCGTGCGCTATTATTTCAGCCCGCGGCAATTCGTGGAGGTGCTGCCCGCACCCAAGCAGCACGGCCCGAGCATGCTCGCCCATGTCGGCTATGTCACCGCCGATGCGGCCCGGCTGCGGACATGGCTGATTGATCAGGGCATGCGCGACCTCAGCCCGGTGCAGCGCGGGGCGGGGGGTGACCAATGGTTCGGCGGCAAGGATCCCGAGGGCAACGCTGTCCAGTTCGTCCAGCCGGGCAGCGCGTCGACCGCGGCCGAGAAAGGCGCGATCAGCGGGCGAATCCTGCATGTCGGCTATGCGGTGCACGATCGCGCCAGACAGGACCGCTTCTACCGCACGCTGCTTGGCTTTCGGCCTTACTGGTTTGGAGCGTTTCATGCCGACAAGGTCGACTGGGTCTCGCAGCAGGTGCCCGACGGGCGCGACTGGCTGGAATATATGATGGTCGGGCCGGGCTCCGACGTGGCGCTGGAATCGGTCGATGCGCGGCAGCTGGGGGTGCTCAACCATGTCTCGCTCGGCGTCGCCAACATGCAGGCAGCGGTGACCACGCTGTATCGCGAAAATCGGCTGAGCCCGCGGCATGACGGCCCGCAAATGGGCCTGGACGGCAAGTGGCAGGCGAATTTCTACGATCCCGACGGGACGCGGGTGGAGTTGATGGAGTTTAAGCCGGTGATGCAGCCCTGCTGCTCCGCCTTCACCGCGGACAGCCCGGAACGCTAGCTTTACAGGATCGGGACAGGCTCGTTCGAGCACCGCCGTTGCGGTTCAGAACGTTGTCGTCACAATTTCGCATTCGTTGATGTAGACTGCCAGGCATGCAGAACCAGCAGGCCGGGCAGATGCGCGACGCGCCGTCGAGCGTGCCCTATTTCAACGTTTCCGATGCACCGCCCGAATTGCGCTTCGACGCCTATGCCGAGTCCGTCGATCCGATCTTCGATACGCGGCGGACGGAGGTGGCGGGCGATTTCAGCGTCGGGCTCGACGGGTTCAACGCCGGACCCGTGCTGATCGGCCGCTCGCGCATGTGGGGGGCGTCGTTCCACTATGATCGCGATGTCCGCAAGGTCGCCCAGACGGGGGTCGAGGCGGTGCTGGTGCAGATCGTCACCAAGGGCTGCGATGTGCGGCTGCACGACGGCGAGGCGCAGGTCACCCGGCCGGGTGACATCTGCATCGCCGACATGACGCGTCCGTTCGCGACCCGTACCGAGGGCTGCGACAATATCAGCATGGTCGTGCATCACGCGGCGCTGGGACTGGACGAGCCGCGGCTGGATGGGCTGCACGGACTGATCCTGGGACGCGATACGCTGGGCGCACAGCTGATGGCCGACCATGCCCGAATGCTGGTCGAGCGCCTGCCCAGCGCAAGGCCGGACGATGCGCTGGCGGTCGCGCGCGCTACCGGCCTGATGCTCGGCGGCCTGATCGCACCGATGGTGGAGGAGGGGCCGCAGCGTGCGTCGGTCGCGGTGGCGGCGCTGTTCCGCATCAAGCGCTTCATCCGTGCCAATCTCGCCCAACCCGATCTCGGCCCCGACAGCGTGGCCAAGGCGATGGGCATGTCTCGTGCCTCGCTTTACCGGGCCTTCGCGCCGCTCGGGAGCGTCGGTGACTTCATCCGTCGGCAGCGGCTGGAGCGTGTGCTGAGCGATTTGGGGGACCCCGCCTGCCGTGGACGGTCGATCGCAGAAATCGCCTATGGCTGGGGCTTCGCCGACTGGTCGACCTTCTCGCGCGCGTTCAGGTCGGCGTTCGGGATCACCCCCAGCGAGGCCCGGGTGGGCGGCGCCGTGCTTCCGGGACCCCGCAGCGTCGCGGGTGGCGAGGTGCTGTTGCCGCAGTGGATCCGCACGATGGATGCGGTGCGCCTGCCGGGCTGAGTGGCGCTACATCGCCCGTGCCAGCGTCGGACCGGCGCGGCTGGGCTCCTCGAAGCTGCGGGATGCGGCAGGCGCCTCTTCGAGCCCTGTATCCAGCAGCAGCACGTAGCGGCGAAGCAGCCACACGCAGCGCTCGAACACGGTCGTCGCGGCAAAGGCGCGTTGCTGCGCATCGTGCGGCAGCGCCTCCGCCTGCATCCGGCGGCGGATCGAGTCCATGAGTTCCGAGCGGTCGTGCGTCAGCATGCGGAGCATCGCGAGATCGTCGGCGTCGGGCGTTACGGCGACGTCGGCCAGCGTCTCCAGCATCAGATGCAGGCTCTCGACAAGGCTGTGGAGCAGCGCGCGGACATTCTCATAGTCCGCCCCGCCGGCGCTCTCCGCCAGCTCGACCAGCGAGGACTGCATGGACGTGATCAGCTCGTTGCGGTCGCGCAGGCGCAGCGCCTGATCCAGCACGTCGCGGCTGGTGTAACGCTCGGCCAGCTCGGCCAGGAACATGTTGCATTCGCGGGCGATGGTGCGGTCTACCTCGGAACGCGCCTGCACGCTCAGGTCGCCGGCATCGCCGTCGTCGCGCAAGCCGTTCAGGTACAGCGGCAGACTGGCGAGCAGCCGCGCCTGTTCGCGATTGGCGACGAGGATCGCGGTATCGGCATCGCCCATCGCGGCCTCGCTCAGATATTGCGGCTTGCCCAGCACTTCCTCGATCGAGGGCGGTGCCTGCGCCTCGATCAGGCGACAGATCGGGCCTTCCAGCAGCGCCATGCAAAGGGTCGAGGCCGATTGCAGGGCGAGATACACGGCGGCGAGCTCGGCAGACTTGGACAGGCCGATGCGGTCGAGCAACGGGACGATCATCTGCCCGTCGACGATCCAGTCGGCGAGGAACAGCAGCATCAGCGCCGCGACGCCAACTGCCTTCAGCGCGATTTGGTACAGCACCAGCTGGCGCGCGCTGCCGGTAAGCCGGCCGGCAAGGGTGAGGCCGGACAGCCCGGAGCCCAGCCCGGCGCCGATCACGATCATTGCGCCACTCGCGAAGGGCAGCAGCGCCGCGCCGGCCATCGCCATGGCGACGACGGTGACGGTCGTAGAGGACTGGATGACCATCGCCACTGCGAGGCCGATCGCAAAGCTGACCGGCCAGAAGCGCGCCGACATCGCCATCGCCTCACGCAGCATTTCGGAATCGCGCAGCGCATGCGCGGCCGTCTTGATCAGGTCGACGCCCAGGAACAGCAGCCCTACGCCCAGCAGTGCGCTGACGAGATAGCGGTATCGGCTCGACTGATCGAGGTTGAAGTAGAAGGCGAGGCCGGTCACGCCGATCAGCAGCAGGATGAAATCGTGCATGCTCAGCGCCGCGACCAGCACCAGCAGCGACGTGCCGAGATTGGCCCAGCTGATCACCGGCATCGCCCGGCGCTTGTCGATCGCACCGGCGCTGACCAACGCGACGAGGACGAACGTGACCGCATTGACGCTCTGCATGATCGCGCCCGCCAGCAACCCGAACGCGGCGGTGGAGCCCGTCCCGCTCACTGCGCGGGTAATCAGACGGCGCAGTTTGCGGCCGGCCATCTGTTTGAGATTGGCTCCGATCAGCCGGATGCCGATGAAGAACAGCCCCAGGCCGGCGAGCAGGCTGGCGACGAAATCCATGGTACGCGTGTTTCCCCGAATGCGCTGGCAGGGAGGCGAGTCCGTCGCCCCCCGTGCGGCCGCTTTCCTGCGCGTTCCACATGACGGCGACAAGTAAAGAGCGGCCCCTCGCAGCAGAAGGGCATGGCATTACGTCTCAGATCTGCTGCAAATCCTCTCAGAGGTCTGCTTGTCATATCTCTGTCACACGCGCCGATGTAGGTGGCTTCGTTGTTTCATTGCGATCGTGCTGCTGGGGGGGGCGCCTGTTGGCGCTGCGCCTTGCTGGTGATGTGGGTGAAGTAACTGAAAAGGGTCGACGAAACTGTCGGCGAGTATCAGGCGGCGCGCTTGTCGGGACGCGAGCATCGCTGTCGCAGCAGGGGGAAGGTGGCGGCCACGCCATCCTTTGGGGACGAGTACACATACGATGAACAGCATCGCGGGCGCCGCATCAGGCGCGACGGCGAAGCCATGGCCGGCGCCCGCCGGATCCCGGCTCGCAGCAACGCTGCTGCTCGCCGCGGCGGCCTCCTTGGCATCGCCTGCGGCACGAGCGCAGGAAGAAGCTGTGCCGGAAGCCGCGCCTGTCGAGAAGGCGCCGAGCAACTTCCATCTTTCCGGATTCGCCACGCTGGGCGCCACCTATAGTGACAATCGCGACGTCGGCGTCATTACTGCCTATTCGGATGCGCATCCGTCGCGCCATGGCCTGTCCGCCGATCTGGATTCGGTCCTAGGGCTGCAGGCCGTATGGCGGCCGTTCGGCGGCACTTCGATCACCGCGCAGGGAGTGGCCCGGCCCGACGGGGACGGAATGCGCGTCGATCTGCGCATGGCCTATGTCCGCCAGGAGCTGGGCCGGAACGTCGCGGTGCGTCTAGGTCGCATCCGCAGCCCGCTCTACTTTGATTCGGACGTGGCGGAAGTGGGCTATGCCTATCTCACCGCCCGCCCGCCGATTCCGCTGTACAGCATCGTCAACAGCGTGGGCGCGCTCGACGGCGGCGACGTGCAGCTCCGCCACGCCTGGGGCGATACCGCGGTGCTGGTACAGGGCTATTATGGCGACAGCCGGTATGATCACCAATTCTACAATCAGGGCACAGCGGCGCGCGCCCGGCTGAAGGGGGTTCACGGCGCTTCGGTGAGCCTGATCCTGCCCTGGGTCACGCTGCGCGCGTCGCGCACCTGGGTGCATCGCTACACGATGCGGGGCGCGAACATCGACCAGCTGAACGCCGGCCTCGGCCAATTGGCCGGCGGGCTGACACTCGCCGCGAGCAACCCGTTCTTGCCCGCGCAGGTCGCGGCTGCGCTAAAGGGCAAGGCACAGGGCATCACCGCGCTTGCCAACCCATTCGACAACCGCCCGATCTACACCAGCATCGGCTTTGACGCCTCGTATCGTGCGCTGCGCCTGCTGGGCGAATGGACGCAGCTCGACTCGCAGTCGGCGATGATCGGCAAGTATGAGGGCTGGCAAGGCACGATCGGCTACAGCATCGGTACTGTCACGCCCTATATGACCTATGCCCGGAATCACCGGACCGACGGCCCGCTGGATACCAACGCGCTCGGGCCGACCGGGCTGGATCCGGCGCTCGATGCGGGGCTTGGCCAGATGCAGGGCGCCTTCACCTTGGCGCGCACCTACGCCGATCTCTCGATGCGTTCGCTCAGCCTCGGCGCCCGCTGGGATCTGCGCGCCAACATGGCGTTGAAGGTGCAATATGACCGGCTGACCACGCCGGCCACGAGCGTGCCTGGCATGTTCGCGGTGGCGCGGTTGCCGATCGACCGCACCGCCAACCTGGCGACGCTTGCCCTCAACCTGGTGTTCTAGGAGTAGCCGCGATGAACCTCATCCTTCCCATCATGGTCGCATTCGCGGTCCAGTCGGGCGCGGGGCGTAGCGGCGACGAGCTGGTGGTGATTGCCAACCGCTCGGCACCCGTGGAGCGGCTCGACAGCCAGAAGGCGACGCAAATCTTCCTCAAGCAGATCCAGACCTGGTCGGACGGCAAGCCGATTACCCCGGTCGACGTGGCGGAAGGCTCGCCGCTGCGCGCCGAATTCTATGCCAAGGTCACCGGCCGCAGCGTCGGCCAGATCCGGGCCTATTGGGCGCGGCAGGAATTCACCGGCATGGGCTTCCGCCCGCGCCAGGCCGCGAGCGCGGCGGATGTCGCGCGGATGGTGCAGGCGACCCCCGGTGCGATCGGCTATGTCAGTCGCAAGGCCGCAACGCCGGCGGTGAAGGTCGTGCTGGACGTGAGCCACTAACGGGCAATGGCGAGCGCGGCGCCTTCCTCCTGGCACCAGGCCTATGCCCGGTTCTTCGGGCCGACGGTGTGGATTTCCGGGCGGCTGAGCTTCCCGCGCAAATATCTGCTGATCGGGCTGCTGGTGCTGGTGGCGCTGGGCACGCTGAGCGCACCGTTGCTCGAACAGCTACGCAAGGATGTGCACAGCACCGCAACCGAGCGGAAGGGGCTCGGGCGCATCGCCGCCCAGACGCGGCTGCTGGGCGAACTGATCCGCTGGCGCAGCGCGCTGCTCGGGGGCAGTGCGGGGCCAGGGATGTCGGCACTGGACCATGCGGTCCAGGCGCAGGCGAAGGTGGCGCGTGGCGACGGGCTGGTGGCGGGGGCCGACCGGCTGGAGCAGGCGTGGCGTACCGCAGGTGGCGCGGGGGACACCCCGCAGGTACGCTTCGCCGCCTCGACCGGCGTGATCAACGCGGTGCTCGCGCTGATCCGGGACGAGGCACGCGTCTATCGCCTCAATGTCGATCCGGAACTGGACGCGACGCTCGACATGCTGAGCGATCGCCTGCCGGTGGTGATCGACACGCTGGGTAAGCAGCACGACGCGCTGGCGATCGGCGGCACCGACATTGCCTCCTATGCGCTGGGCGCGCAGGTGGTGCTGACCGAGAGCGCGCCGGCGATGCGGGCGGGTATCGCGCAGTTGAGCGGCAGCGGCGGCGCCTTGTCCGGGCAGCTCGATCGTCTGCTCGCCGGCATCGCCCGACAGCAGGATGCGGCGGACCGAAGCCTGGGCATGCCCTCCGCCCTGGGCGAGCTGGCGCGGATCGCCCGCGCCAATGTCGCCTCGGCGCAGGGACTGCTCCAGCAGGTGCAGTCCGAGGTCGACGCGCGTCTGGCGCACCGCTCGGCCAAGCTCCAGCGTTTCCAGTGGGTCATCGGCCTGCTGATCGCGGGCGCGCTGGGGGCGATCGGCTATCTGTTCGCCGGCATCTATATTTCGACGCTGCGATCGCTGAAGAGCCTGTCTGACGGCACCGAACGCTTCTGCGCGGGCGAGTTCGAAACGCGGATCACGCTGGAGACGCATGACGAGCTCGTCCTCGTCGCGCGCAATTTCAATACGATGGCGACCGAGTTCGGCCGGCTGCTCGGCGTGATCAAGCGCCAGAACGAGACGCGCGAGGCCGAGCTGGAGTCGCAGGTGAGCCTGCGCACCGCCGAGCTCGCCGAGCGCAACGCGGAGCTCCGCCGCGCTGCCCTGCGGGTGGCGGAAGAGCTCGACCTCGCCCGCAACATGCAGCAGGCAATCCTGCCGCAGACCTTCCCCGACGAGCCGAGCTGGTCGGTAAGCGCCGCGATGCACCCGGCGCGCGAACTGGGCGGCGACTTCTATGATTTCTTCGCGCTTGCCGACGGCCGCTACGGGATGCTGGTGGCGGACGTATCCGGCAAGGGCGTCGGCGCGGCGTTCTTCATGGCGGTCTCGCGCACCGTGATCCTCGATCTGGCGCTGTCCGGCCTGGCGCCGGAGGAGGTGCTCGCACGCGCCAACGATCTCTTGTGCGAACGCAACCCGATGGAACTGTTCGTCACCGCCTGCTACGCCGTGTTCGATCCTGCCGATGGCGGCCTGCGCTATGCCAATGCCGGGCACCACGCGCCGCTGGTCCGCCGCGCGGACGGTCGCGCCGAGCCGCTCCCCTGCCACCGCGATATTGCCCTCGCTGTGCTGCCGGGCATGACCTATGGCGGCATCGACGCGCGCCTCGCGCCGGCGGAATGCCTGTTGCTCTACACGGACGGCGTGACCGAGGCGTTCGATCGGCACGGTGTTGCCTATGGCGATCCGCGCCTCCACGCCTGGTTCGAGGCGACCTCGCGCGATGCCGGGGCGGGGGCCTTGGTGGAGGGACTGGTCGCCGACGTCTCCGCCTTTGTCGACGGCGAGGAAGCCTCAGACGACTTGACGTGCCTGGTCCTGTGTCGAAAGTCCGGAGTCCGCATGGAAGATACCCGTCCCTCTGGTGCGGAAGCACCGCCGCCGGTGATCCTGGGCGACAAGCAGGAACTGCTCCATCACCGGCTCGCCTCGCGCGTCGGGGAGCTGGCCGGCCTGGCCGAGGCAGTGGAAGCGGTGCTGCCCGATCGCCCGGATCTGGCCTTCACCGCCAATGTCTGTCTCGAAGAGCTGATCACCAACACCATCGTCCACGGCCTGGGCGGCGCGCCGGATCATGTGATCGAGGTGTTCGTCAATCGCTCTTCCGAATGGCTGGAGATCATCGTCAAGGACGATGCGCCGAAGTTCGATCCCTTCGCCGAGGCGCCGGTGCCCGATCTGGACCTGGAGCTGGACGACCGCCCTATCGGGGGGCTCGGGGTTCACCTCGTGAAGACGATGATGGACATCGCCCATGCCTATAACGACGGCAACGGCAACCTGATCATTCTGTTGAAGACGCTGCAGGCGTCGACCCCTTCTCAAGCGTAGCGGAGATGGTAGGAGCAGCCATGGCTTTTCACTCCGAACTGATCGCCGAGGACGGCATCCACTGGCTGGCGCTGCACGGCCGGCTGGACAGCGCGACATCGGGCACGCTTGAGCAGACCATCCAGCCGCTGTTCGACGGCAGCGGGGCGGTGGCGCTGGTGATCGATCTGGAGCACCTCGCCTATATCTCCAGCGCCGGGCTGCGCGTGGTGCTGATGGCGGCGAAGCGTGCCAAGCGATCGGGCGGGCGGCTGCTGCTGTGCGGCCTCTCCCCGGCGGTGCGCGAGTTGTTCGAGATCAGCGGTTTCTTGAAGATCCTCGAGGTTTGCCCCGATCGCGCCGCGGCGAGCGGCCTGATCGCCGCCTGATTCCGTAATCCCATCTGGCGGGGAGGGGGAGGGCGGCTTAGTCCTTGGTATAGCTCTCCCCCGCGCCCAAGCTGCGCTAGGTCGCTAGTCGACCGGTGCGCGACCGGGGCGAAAGATTGCGATGTCCCGCAACCATTTCGGCCCTGATCCTTTGATGCGCCGCAACCAGAAAAAGGATCAGGGATGAAGCGCGGGCGTTGGCGCAGGGGGCACGTTGCCCTTTGCGCGATCATGAGCATGGGTCTGGCTACGCCGGTACTGGCACAGCAGGTGGATGTCGGCGCGCCGCCGCCGCCGGCCGATGAGATCGACAAGCCAAAGCCCGATGCCACGCAGCAGGATGCGAGCGCCGGTCCCCGGGCCGATACCCAGCGTCGCGCACGCAGCCATGCGCTCCATCCGCGCGATCCGTCACCGTCGTCGCTGGCCGGGGACACGCAGAGTGCGCCGCCGCCGGGGCTGATCGGCGACTGGCAGGATATCCGCACCCGCATGGGCGAGCGCGGCATCGGGCTGTCGGCGCGCTATGCTTCCGAAACGGCGTACAACGTCACCGGGGGCGAGCGAAATCTTGTTGCCGAGACCGGCCAGTTCGACGTCGGCGCCCTGCTCGATCTCGACAAGCTCGTCGGCTGGGGCGGGGCAGCACTGCAAACGACGGTCACGTGGCGCCGCGGCATCGACTTGACCACCACCGCTGGCCTCGGCGCGCTGCAGCAGGTGCAGGAAGTCTATGGTCGTGGCCAGACCGTCCGCTTGACCCAGTTCTGGCTCCAGCAGAAGCTGGGCGACAAGGTGGAACTGAAGCTCGGCCGCACCAATCCCGGCGAGGATTTCGCGGTCTTCTCCTGCCACTTCCAGAACCTGAGCTTCTGCGGTGCACAGCCGGGCAATCTGGCGGGCGATTACTGGTATAACTGGCCGGTGAGCCAATGGGGCGCCAACGTCCATGTCGATGTGGCACCGGGCGTGTACGTGCAGGGCGGGGCCTATGAGGTGAATCCGCGCAATCTGGAGAGCACCTTCTTCATCGGCCATCTCACGGGCGCGACCGGCGTGCTGCTGCCTGCCGAAATCGGCTGGACGCGCGGCGGGGACAAGGGGCGGGTCGGCTCGTACAAGCTGGGAGGCTGGATCTCCACGGCAGATGGCGACGATCTCCTTCTGGACGTCAACCGCCAGCCGCGCGCGGTGACCGGCCTGGCACCGCTCCAGCATTCGAGCCGCTACGGCGTGTTCGCCAGCGTCCAGCAGCAATTGACCGGCACCTCGAAGGACGGCCGCGCGCTTACCGGCTTCAGCATGTTCGCCAATGTCACCTTTGCCGACCGCGCGACGACGTTGACGGACAATCAGGTATCGCTGGGGCTCTTCTACAAGGGGCTGGCGCCGAGCCTGCCGGGCGACGTGATCGGGCTGGCGGTGGCGCGCACCAACGTGAACGGCCGCATGGAGACCGCCGATCGCCTCGCCGGCAAGCCGGCCCGCGATGCCGAATATGCGGCAGAGCTATACTATAGCGTCTCGCCGACCGAATGGTTGGTGCTTCAGCCGAACGTGCAGTGGATTCACCAGCCTGGCGGAGTGAAGCACGCCAAGGATGTCGGCGTGCTCGGGCTGAAGTTCGCAGTGACGCTCTGACCGGAGACTAGACCCCTTCCCTTCGGGGAGGGGCCTGAGGAGAAGGGCTCACCCCGCGAGCACGTCCGCCAGCTGCTCGAACTGCTCGGCGATCCCGCCTTCCATGCCGACGAAGGCCTCGTCCAGCGACTCCTTGGACGCGTGGCGATCGTGATAGGTTACCAGCGTCTTCCCCGCCGCTTCCTCGAAGGTGACGTTGGTAACGGCGCCGTCCGCGCCCTCCTCGTTGGTCCAGACGATCTTGGCGTCGGGAATCACTTCCAGGTAGCGGCCAAAAAAGGCGTGAACCTGCCCTTCGTCCGCGCCGAATTCGAGCCGGTAGGTGCCGCCGGTCCGCACATCCATCTCGCACGTGCGCAGCGCGATGGGGACCGACTTGGGAACCCACCACCGACGGAACAGCTCAGGGTTGCTCCAGGCCTGGAAGACGAGCCGGGCAGGGGCGTCGAAGCTGCGCTGGACGACGAGATCCACATCGGAGGTGCGTTCCACCTTGGTCCGCGACGTTGCGGAATCATGCATGCTCAGGCCCATCCGACTGCTCCTTGCGTTTGAGGTCCTCTACGATTTCGTCCAGCGCGTCGAACCGCGCTTCCCAAAGCTGCTGCAGACCCTCGATCCAGGCAGCCTCCGCCATCAGACCGCGGCCGCCCAGCCGGCAGGTGCGCACCCGGCCCACCTTATCGGTGGTGACCAGGCCCGCCTGTTCGAGAACGCCGATATGTTTCTTCATGCCGGTAAGGGTCATGTCGAAGGCACCCGCCAGCGCCGACACCGAACTTTCCGCGCGCCCGAGCCGCTCAAGGATGCCGCGACGGGTGGCATCCGAGAGAGCCATGAAGGATGCGTCGAGGTCAGCGCCGTTATACTGAACCATTTGGTTCAGTGTTAAGTGAAGGCGGAGGGGAAGGCAATGCCCTTGTTAGCCCCCTTCAGGGGAGGGGTTGGGGTGGGGCGGCGTCTCGCCGAGACCGACCAATGTTTTGGCATCGCTCCACCGCACCCCCTCCTCCCAGGAGGAGAAGGGGGTGCAATTGTGGTTACCCCAGCGTGCGCCGGAGTGCGTCATGCCAACCGGCGAGCAGTGTCGTGCGGTGGTCCGCGTTCATCGCCGGTTCGAAGCAGGCCTGCCGCGACCAGATCGCCGACAGCGCGTCCAGCCCGGACCACAGCCCTACCGCGAGGCCGGCATGGAACGCGGCACCGCGGGCGGTGGTCTCCAGATCGTCCGGTCGCTCGACAGCGACGTCGAGGATGTCGGCCAGGAATCGGCACAGCCAGTCATTGGCTGCCATGCCACCATCGACCCGCAGGATCGCGGGGCGGGTGCCGCCATCCTGCACCATCGCGCGGACCAGATCGAAGGTCTGATAGGCCACCGCCTCCAGCGCGGCGCGGGCGAGATGCGCCTGGGTGGCGCTGAGCGTCAGCCCGAAGATCGCGCCACGCGCCTCGGGATCCCAGTGCGGTGCGCCGAGGCCGACGAACGCCGGCACCATGTAGACACCGTGGCTGTCCGATACGCGCGTCGCCATGTCGTTGGTCTGGCGGGCATGGGTGATCACGCCGATGCCGTCGCGCAGCCACTTGATCGCGGCACCCGCAACGAAGATCGAACCTTCCAGCGCATAGGCGGTGCGGCCGTTCAGGCGGTAGGCGGGGGTGGTGAGCATCCGGTGCTCGGACGTCACCGCCGTGTCGCCGGTGTTGAGCAGCAGGAAGCAGCCGGTGCCATAGGTCGACTTGGCGGTACCAGGGGCGAAGCAGCATTGTCCGAACAGTGCCGCCTGCTGGTCGCCCGCCATACCTGCGATCGGGATCGGCACGCCGAACCATTCGGGGTCGGCCAGGCCATAGACATGGGCGTTGTCATGTACCGCCGGCAGCAATGCCATCGGGATGCCGAACAGGCGGCACAATTCGGCATCCCATTCGCCCTTGTGGATGTTCCACAGGCTCGTGCGCGAGGCATTGGTCACATCGGTGGCGTGCACCGCGCCCTTGGTCAGCCGCCAGAGCAGGAAGCTGTCGATCGTGCCGAAGGCCAGTTCGCCGCGCTCGGCCCGTGCCCGCGCGCCGGGTACATGGTCGAGGATCCAGCCGATCTTGGTTGCAGAGAAATAGGGATCGACCAGCAGGCCCGTGCGCGACCGCACCTCGGCCTCGACGCCTTCGGTCTTCAACTCCGCGCATCGGTCGGCGGTCCGACGGTCCTGCCACACGATCGCACGGTGGATCGTCTCGCCGGTCGCGCGGTCCCAGACGAGCGTCGTCTCGCGCTGGTTGGTGATGCCGATCGCGGCGATCCCGCCGGCGCTGACGCCGCTCTTCAGCAACGCATCCCGCGCGGTGGCGAGCGCGTCCGCCCAGATGGTTTCGGGATCGTGTTCCACCCAGCCCTGGCCGGGATAATGCTGCTCGAACTCGGTCTGTGCGGTGGAAACGCGACGGCCGGCCGAATCAAAGATCACGCTGCGCGTCGAGGTCGTCCCCTGATCGATCGCCAGAATGTGAGTCCGGTCCACGCGCACTTCCCCTCCATTGTTCGTTTGGACGCTGCTGGATTTTCGGTCGAACGTCAACGCTTTCGTTTTCAAGTTCGCTTTGCTATAAACGAAAAGGAACGAACATGAGGCAAACCATGACGGCCGCGCATTCCGAGGAGCGTTTCGATCTGCTGGTGGTGGGGGGCGGCATCAATGGTGCCGGCATCGCCCGCGATGCAGCAGGGCGTGGCCTGTCGGTGCTGCTGGTGGAGAAGGAAGATCTCGCCAGCCACACCTCCTCGGCCTCGACCAAGCTGATCCATGGCGGGCTGCGCTATCTGGAATATGGCGAGTTTCGCCTGGTGCGCGAGGCGCTGATCGAGCGCGAGCGGCTGTGGGGCATGGCGCCGCACATCATCTGGCCGCTGCGCTTCGTGCTCCCGCAAACTCAGTCGCCGCGTCCGGCGTGGATGGTGCGACTGGGGCTGTTTCTTTACGACCATCTCGGCGGTCGCAAGAAGCTGCCGGGCACCGACACGATCAATCTCCAGCGCACGCCTTTCGGCAACGGGCTCAAGACGGCCAAGGGCAGGGCGTTCGTCTATTCGGACTGCTGGGTGGAGGACAGCCGCCTCGTCGTGCTGAACGCGATGGATGCGGCCGAGCGCGGCGCGGACATCCGCACGCGCACCACGCTGGTCGGCGCACGTCGCGAGGGAGGCGAATGGCGCGCCACGATCTCGGATGAAGCAGGCGAGCACCAGATACGCGCGAGCGCGCTGGTCAATGCAGCCGGGCCCTGGGTTTCGGAGGTGCTGGGCCGCACCCCGGACGTGATCGCCGATCGCGGGCTGCGGCTGGTGAAGGGCAGCCATCTCGTCGTACCCAAGCTCTATTATGGCGAACACGCCTTCATGCTGCAAAATCCCGACCGTCGGATCGTCTTCACCGTTCCCTATGAAGGCGACTTCACCCTGATCGGAACCACCGACCAGGTGTGGGAAGGTGCCCCCGGCAAGGCCCAGATCAGCGCCGAGGAGACGCGCTATCTGCTCGATACTGCCGCGCGCTATTTCGCCAACCCGCCGGGCGAGGCAGACGTGGTTTGGAGCTATGCCGGCATCCGCCCGCTCTACGACGACAAGGCCGGTAGCGCCTCGGCGGTGACGCGGGACTATGTGCTCGATCTCGACGGCGACGAGGCGCGCGCCCCCATGCTGAGCATCTTCGGCGGCAAGATCACCACCTATCGCAAGCTTGCCGAGCATGCGATGGCCGAACTGGCACGCTTCTTCCCCAAGGCCGGGGTGGCCTGGACGGCAGGCGCCACGCTGCCGGGCGGCGATCTGCCCGGGGGCGATTTCGATGCGTATGTGACGGCGCTGCAGCAGGCGCGGCCAGGTCTGCCCGCCGATCTGCTGCAGCGCCTCGCGCGCGCCTACGGGACGCGGGTCGACGTTCTTCTCGGCAATGCGATGACCCCGTTCGACCTCGGCACCGATCTGGGCGGCGGACTGACCCTGCGCGAAGTGGCGTATCTGCGGGCGCACGAGTGGGCCGTGACGGCAGAGGACATCCTCTATCGCCGCAGCAAGCTGGGCCTGCACGTGCCGCCGGGCACGCAGGCTCGGCTGGAGGCGCATCTGGCCGAAGATCGCCGGACGTTGGCAAAATCGGCCTGATGGGCGACGACCTGCCCGATCTGGTCGCCCTGCGGCACCAGCGTATCCTCGAGCTGGCGCGGCACGCCGGGAGCGTCACGGTGGAGGCGCTGGCGACGGCGCTGGAAGTGACGCCGCAGACCATCCGGCGCGATCTCAACCAACTGGCGAGCCGCGCGATGCTTTCGCGCGTGCACGGCGGGGCTGTGGTGACATCGGGTGTCGACAATCTCGACCGCGAGGCGCGGCGCCAGGTTGCAGCAGGGGCCAAGGCGGCGATCGGCGTCGCGGCGGCGGCGCTGGTCCCCAACGGCGCCAGCCTGTTCATCAATATCGGCACGACCACCGAGGCGATCGCCGCCGCACTGGTGCATCATCGGCATCTTCTCGTCGTCACCAACAATCTGAACGTCGCGGACATTCTGGGCGGCGTGCCGACGATCGAGGTGGTGGTTGCAGGCGGGCGGGTGCGCGCAAGCGACCGCGCCGTGGTGGGCGCGCTGGCGATGGATTTCCTGCGTGGCTTTAAGCTCGACTTCGCGCTGATCGGCGCCTCGGCGATCGATGCCGAGGGCACGCTGCTCGATTTCGACATGGACGAGGTGCGCGTGTCCCAGACGATCATCGAACAGGCGCGTTCGGTGATCCTGGCGACCGACCAGACCAAGTTCGGCCGGCCCGCGCCCGTCCGCATCGCCGAGATCGGCGTCGTTGATCATTTGGTCACCGATCGTCTCCTACATCCCGAGATCGCGGCGGCGTGCGCCACCGCGCGCGTCCAGGTACATCAAACCAGCGCTTGATTGGTAAGGCCAAAATGTGCAAGATGGTCTGACAAAGCAAAAATAAGGGCGACCAGGGGAAGGTCGTTCAGGGAGGGCAGTGGAAGGTCTATGCGCCGTATCGCCCATCTTCGTTGGTGGATCGTCGGGCTGATCTGCGCCGGCACCATTGCCAATTATCTCGCCCGCAATTCGCTGGGCGTGCTTGCGCCGCAGCTCAAGACCGTGCTGCACATGTCGACCGAGCAGTACAGCTATGTCGTCGGCGGTTTCCAGCTCGCCTATACCGTCATGCAGCCGGTGGCCGGCATGGTCGTTGATCGCATTGGCCTGCGTGCAGGGTTCGCGCTGTTCGGCGCGGCGTGGTCGGTCGCCAATATGCTGCACGCCCTGGTAGGCGGCTGGATCGCACTGGTGTTTTTCCGCAGCCTGCTCGGCATCTTCGAGTCCGCAGCGATTCCCTCCGGCATCAAGGCCATCGCCGAATGGTTTCCGGCACGGGAGCGCTCGGTCGCGGTGGGCTGGTTCAACGCCGGCACGTCGCTCGGATCGCTGCTGGCGGTGCCGGTGGTCGCCTTCGTGACCCTGTGGGCAGACTGGCGGATGGCCTTTGTCGTCACCGGTGCGGTGGGACTGTTCTGGTCGCTGGGCTGGTGGGCCTTTTACCGCCGCCCCGCCGAGCATCCCGCGATCACGCCGCAGGAACTGGCGCTGATCGCCGAGGGGCGACCCAAGCCGCTGGACCGCCGCGCCTCGGCGCGCGAGATCCTGGGCACGGCGCGCTTCTGGATCATCGCAGTGCCGCGGTTCCTCGCCGAGCCGGCCTGGCAGACCTTCAGCTTCTGGATTCCGCTCTACCTCGCCAGCGAGCGCGGGATGGATCTGAAGCAGATCGCGCTGTTTGCCTGGTTGCCCTTTCTTGCGGCGGATCTGGGCGGTGTGCTGGGGGGCTATCTTTCGCCGTTTCTCGTTCGGCGCTTCCGTCTCAAGCTGATCGCGTCGCGGGTGACGGGTGTGGCGCTGGCGGCGGTGCTGATGATCGCGCCGAGCTGTATCGGCCTTGCCGCCAGCCCCTATACGGCGATCGCACTGTTCTGCATCGGCGGATTTGCGCACCAGATGATCTCGGTGCTGATCAACACGCTGTCGGCGGACGTGTTCACGGCAGAGGAAGTGGGGGCCGCCAACGGCTTCATTGGCCAGGCCGGCTGGACCGGCGGCCTGCTCTTCTCGCTGCTGATCGGCCAGCTGGCCGACAAGATCGGCTATGCGCCGCTGTTCGGCATGCTTTCCGTCTTCGACATTCTTGGTGCGCTCGTGCTGGTCGCGGGGCTGCGCCACCTTCGCCTCCCGGAGTCCGCGACATGAGACGCGCCACGCTATCCAATCCGCCGTTTTTCGCCGTTGCCGGCGAGGGGCAGGGCCGCGTCACGCTGGAATCGGATACCGGTGCCGTCGCGCATCTGTTCGTGCTGGAGGACGATATCGTTCGCCTGTTGCTGCTCGCGAACGGCACCGTAACCAGCCCGCCGAGCTGGGCGATCGCGCCGGGCCAGTCCGACATTGACGAGCCTGGGCGTGACCGGCTGGCCGTGTCGGGCTTCACCTGCCCCCGATACCGACTGACCAGCGACGCCGAACAGCTGGTGCTGGAAACGCCCCGCATCCGTCTCACCGCGCGGCTGCATGGTCTGCAGTGCCGCTGGGAACAGCGGGACGGTGAGGCATGGGTGCCCATGGCCGAGGATCGCCCGACCCATGCCTATGATTTCGGCTGGTGGGACGGCAGGACCCATCACTATGTCGCGCGCCGGCCAGGGCAGCGCTTCTATGGCCTGGGGGACCGCACCGGCGATGCCGATCGCGCCGGCCGCAGCTTCCGCCTGACCAATCTCGATCCCATGGGGTATGACGCGGAGACCAGCGATCCGCAGTACAAGTCCATCCCCTATGTATTGGTCGCCGACGAGGCGGGCCGCTGCCACGGCGCCTTTTACGACAGTGTCGCTGACATCGCCTTCGATTTCGGGCGCGAGCTGGACAATTATCACGGGTACTACCGCCACATGGTCGCCGATCACGGCAATCTCGACCTGTGGATGATCGCGGGCCCGGATCCTCTGGCGGTGACCCGGCGCTTCACCTGGCTGACCGGTCGGCCGGCGCTGATGCCGCGCTGGTCGCTCGGCTATTCGGGATCGACCATGACCTATACCGATGCGCCCGATGCCGCGGTGCAGATGGCCGGGTTCCTGGAAAAGCTGGCCGAGCATGACATCGGCTGCACGTCCTTCCATCTTTCCTCGGGCTACACGTCGATCGGCGCCAAGCGCTACGTGTTCCACTGGAATCGCGACAAATTTCCCGATCCCAAGGCGTTCGTGGCGAGCTATGCCGAGGCAGGGGTAGAACTGGTACCCAATATCAAGCCGGCACTGTTGCGCAGCCATCCGCACTATGATGCGGTTGCCGCCGCCGGCTATTTCGTCGCGGACGACGATGGCGCGCCGATCGAGGCGCAGTTCTGGGACGAGGTCGGCAGCTATATCGACTTCACCAACCCCGCCGCGGCCGCCTGGTGGCGCGCGCAGGTGACGTCGGCGCTGCTCGACCAGGGCATCCGCTCGACCTGGAACGACAACAACGAATATGAGGTGTGGGACGCCCGCGCGCGCTTCGCCGGGTTCGGGTCGCCCCTGGCCGCCGCGGCGATGCGCCCGGTGCAGCCGCTCTTGATGATGCGCGCATCGCGCCGGGCCCAGATAGAGGCACGCCCGCACGAACGCCCCTATGTGGTGACCCGCGCCGGCATGGCGGGTCTGCATCGCTATGCGCAGACCTGGACCGGCGACAATCGCACCGAATGGAAGACGCTGCGCTACAATGCCCGCATGGCGCTGGGTCTGGCGCTCTCTGGCGTTTCGAACAGCGGGCATGACGTGGGCGGATTTGCCGGCCCCGCGCCGGATGCAGAATTGCTTGTGCGCTGGGTGCAGGCAGGCGTGCTGATGCCGCGTTTCAGCATCCATAGCTGGAACGACGATCGCACCGTCAACGAACCCTGGATGTATCCGCAGGCGCTTCCGGCGGTCCAGGCGCTGATGCGGTTGCGGCAGCGGCTGGTGCCGTTCTTCTATGACCTGCTGCTGCGCTATCATGCGGACTATGCGCCGATGGTGCTGCCGACCTGGGCGGTGTTCCCCCAGGACCAGCGATGCTGGGAGGAAAGCGACGAGCATCTGCTCGGGCCCAATCTGCTCGCGGCACCGGTGATGGAACAGGGCGCCAGCACACGTCGGCTCTACCTGCCGGCGGGCGCCGACTGGACCCATGTCTGGTCCGGCGAGACCTATGCGGGCGGTGCCGATGTGACGGTCGCGGCAAGCCTCGATGCGCCGCCGCCGCTGTTCGCGCGGACCGGTTCGGCGATGCTGGTCGACCTTGCCGATGGCGGCTGGCGTCCTGCGCCGATGCGCCGGGGGCTGTGGCTGTTCCCGCCACGGGCTGGGACCTTTGCCTGCGATGCGATCGAGGACGCCGGCGACGGGGTGGGAAGTGTCACCCGCTGGCGCGTGGAAGGGCAGGTGGTAGCCGGCACCGTCACCGTGCGCCTGACGCGGGACGGCGCGATTCCGGCCGAGGCGGGTATCACCCTGTTGTTACCGCCAGGTAACGATCATGTGTTGGTGATCGAGGGGCAGGATGGCGCAGGTGTGGCCTTTGAGCAACGAAATGGCCTGTACATAGCGTAATTTGGCGTGAGTCCGTGTTTCCACGATATTTCTTGGAGTCGCGATTAACTTATTATCCAAGCATCCGAATTAGAAGGCGGGTCAAACCTGCGGGAAAAGGGGAGTATCAATGAAAGGTTATCACTTGTCCGTTGCGCATGCTGCATTGATTGCCGCGTGCATGGCCGGAACTGCGCAGGCGCAGACTTCGGAAAGTCCCGCGGCCGGTACGGCCGCCGCAGGCGCCGCCGCTGCCCAGTCGGCCGCCAAGACGGCGCAGGACGATGTAGAGATCATCGTCACCACCACCGCCCAGAAGCGTTTCGAGAACATCCAGAACGTGCCGCTCGCGGTGCAGGTGGTGACGCCGGCGCAGCTTGAGGCGCAGGGCGTTCGTCACTTCCAGGATCTCGGCAAGGTCGCCCCGTCGCTGACCGTTCGCCCCGCCGAACACCCGGTCAACTCCAACGTCTCGCTGCGCGGCGTCGGCACGTTCGCCTTCGGCATCGGCGTGGAATCTTCGGTCGCGGTCACGGTCGATGGCGTGCCGCTGGCCTTCCAGGCGCGCGCGTTCACCGATCTGCCCGACGTGGCGATGATCGAGGTGCTGCGCGGGCCGCAGAGCACGCTGTACGGCAAGGCGGCTTCTGCCGGCCTCATCAAGATCATGACGACGCAGCCGACCAGCGACTTTCACGTCAAGGCCAACCTGCTGGCCACCGACGACAGCGAATATGGAGGCAATTTCAGCGTCACCGGCCCGATCAACGACAAGCTCGGCTACGTGTTGTCGGCGAGCTATTCGAACTGGGACGGCAACGTGAAGAACCTGTTCAATGGCAAGCAGGTCAACGGCCGCGAGACCTTCAACAGCCGCGGCAAGCTGAAGTGGAAGGCTTCGCCGGACCTGACCTTCACGCTTTCCGGCAACTATCTGAACGGCAACACCACGGTGGGCCGCCCGTTCATCCGCATGGCATCCACGGCGCTGCTGCGCGGTGTTGCGGGGCAGACCAGCAACGTCGTGCTGCCGGGCGTGGTGATCAGCGAGAAGAACCAGACGGTCAGCAACAACTACGAGTCCCGCACCAAATATTGGGGCTGGGGCACGATGCTGCGTACCGACATCAACATCGGCAAGCTGAACGTGCTGGGCCTGACCTCGTACGACAGGTTCCGCCTCGACGACTATCTCGATCATGACGACACCTCGGCCACCGTGCCGCAGGGCAGCAACATCCAGGTCGGCGCGTTCAAGTCGCGTTTGTTCACCCAGGAAATCCGCGTGCTGTCGCCGGGGACCGATGCGTTCCGCTACGCGCTGGGCATCTATTATGCCAATGTCGGGTTCCAGCGGCCGTTCCTGCGTGGCCCCTCCTTCTCGCTCGCCAACTGGTATGCGACCTCGGGCTCGCGCCAGATCGCGGCGTTCGGCCAGATCGACTGGGAGTTCGTCAAGAACCTGACCGCCACCGTCGGCGGCCGCGCGCAGAACGAGCGTGTGAAGTACACCTTCAAGGACAACATCCCGAACACCAGCTATGCCGGCCATGCCAGCGACAATGCGACCACCTACCGCCTCGGCCTGCAATATCAGGCCACGCCCGATGTGATGGTGTTCGGCAGCTATGCCACCGGCTACAAGGGCCAGACCTACGATCTGACGACCGGCTTCAACCAGAACCGCGCGGCCGCAGGGCCAATCCGCCCGGAAACGTCGAAGGACAAGGAACTCGGTGTCCGCACCCAGTTCTTCGGGCGCCGGATGACGTTCAACGTCACCTATTTCGATACCAACTATACCGACCTGCAGGCGCAGTCGATCGAGACGCTGGCAGACGGCACCACTAATTTCCGCCTCACCAATGTGGGCGGGCTCAACACCAAGGGCCTCGAATTCGAGAGCGCGGCCCGCGTCACTCGCGACCTGACGATCAGCGGTGCGGCGACCTATCTCGACGCCACCTACACTTCGTTCCCGGTTGCCCAATGCTATCCGACCCAGACGGCGGCGCAGGGCTGCACCGGCTCGCCCGGTCGCCAGAACCTCACGGGTACGCGCGCCGTGCAGGCGCCGGAGTGGAAGGCGTCCGCCAACATCGACTTCGCGCCGGCGATCACCGAAAAGCTCAACGGCGTGCTGCAGGGAAGCTGGCAGTATCAGTCGAGCGTCTATTATGTCGCTCGGGATCCGCAAGCCTTCCAGCCGGCGTTCAGCCTGTTCAACCTCAGCGCGGGCGTGCGCGACCACAATCGCCGCTGGGAAGCGGTGGTGTTCGTCAACAACCTGTTCGACAAGCAATATTACCCGTCGCTGGTCAACTCCGCGGGCAATTTCGGCAACCAGATCGCCACCCAGGTGGTGCTCCCGCGTGATTTCCGGCGCTATGCCGGCATCCGTTTCGGCGTGAATTACTGACAGGAGCGAGTGAACCGGGGCGGCAGCACTATGCCGCCCCGGCATCGAGGGGGATCCGAATGATGGGCAAGACCTGGATCGCGGCCGCAATCTGTGCAGCCGCGATTTTTTCCGTGTTTCCAGAAAGCCGTGCGCAGCAGGCGCCGGCCAGCCCTAGCGTCGATGCGCCCGAATTGGCGGCGCTGGGCAGCTATGGCATTGGCGTCGCCGATCTGGAGTTCATCGACAAGGGCCGCGCCGATCCGCTGCAGGGTGCCGACGTTCCGCGCGTGGCGGATCGGCATATCTCCGTGAAGCTCTGGTATCCGGCGGCGGCAAAGGGGGGCGGCACCCGGTACCGTACCGGCTTGCCGGGCGAGACGGGTAGCGACGTGCCTTTCGAGGTGCCGGGGCTCGCCACGCCCGGCGCGGCGATGGCGAAAGGGCGCTTTCCGTTGGTGATCCTCGCGCATGGCTACAGCAACACGCCCGAGGTGTTGTCCTGGCTGGGCGAGAATCTGGCGAGCAAGGGGTATGTCGTGCTGGCGCCCGCCTTTCGTGACCCGCCGATCACCATCCGCACACCGGCCGCGCGCGCAGGCCCGCTGACCAGCCGGCCCCTCGACATCGCCTTCGTCGCGGCCGAGGCACAGCGGCGGGCAAAGGCCGGCGAGGGCCTTTTGGCCGCAGCGGATGGCGCGCGTACCGCGCTGATCGGCTACTCAATGGGGGGCTACGGCGTGTTGACGGCGGCCGGGGCGCCGCTGGATCCCGGCCTGGGAGGCGCGACGCGCGGCGTGCTCGCACCCTTTGTGGCGGGCGGACCCAAGGCCGATACGCTCAAGGTCGCGGACGTGAAGGCGGTGGTGGCGATTTCGCCCGCGAGCAATCTGTATGGCACGCCGCTCTGGGCCGCACCGGGTGTCGCCGCCATTCGCGCGCCGACGCTGTTCATCGTCGGCAGCCAGGATCATGTCGTCGGCTACGAGACCGGCGTGCGCCGCCTGTTCGATCAGGAAGTGCATGCGCCGCGCTATCTCCTCACCTTTCGCGAGGCGGCGCACAGCATCGCGCTGATCGGGGCGCCGCCTGCGATGCGGGAAAGCTTCTGGGACTTCGACTGGTTCGAGGACGCAGTGTGGCGCAAGGACCGGCTGATGGCGGTGCAGGCGCATTTCATCACCGCGTTCCTGGATCGCAACGTCAAGGGCGAGGCGGCCAAGTCCAGCTATCTCGACGGGCTGGTGCCGAATTCCAACGACGGCAAGTGGCCGAACGCACCCACGGGCCGCTATGCCGGCTTCAGTCCGGGTGCCCCGGCCTCGACCATCTGGAAGGGGTTCCAGCCGAGCCGGGTCTCCGGGATGAACTTCGAGTTCAGGCCCGGCGAGCCCTGAGGCTGCTCAGCACTCGACCACGTTGACCGCCAGGCCGCCGAGGCTCGTCTCCTTGTACTTGGAGCGCATGTCGAGGCCGGTCTGGCGCATCGTCTCGATCACCGCGTCGAGCGACACCTTGTGCGTGCCGTCGCCGTGGAGCGCGAGCATCGCGGCGTTGATCGCCTTTACCGCGCCCATCGTGTTGCGCTCGATGCACGGGATCTGCACCAGACCGCCGATCGGATCGCAGGTGAGCCCGAGATTATGCTCCATGCCGATCTCAGCGGCGTTCTCGATCTGCGCGTTGCTGCCGCCCAGCGCCGCTGCCAGCCCCGCCGCCGCCATCGAGCAGGCAACGCCCACTTCTCCCTGGCATCCCATCTCCGCCGCGGAGATAGAGGCCTGGCGCTTGTACAGAATGCCGATCGCAGCGGCGGTGAGCAGCAGGCGGCGGCTGCCAGCCTGAGTCGCGTTGCCGACGAAGCATTCATAATAGCGCAGCACCGCCGGGATCACCCCCGCCGCGCCGTTCGTCGGGGCCGTGACAACGCGGCCGCCGGCGGCATTCTCCTCGTTCACCGCGAGCGCCCACAGGCTGACCCATTCGAGTACCGAGGCGGGCTCCACCCGCGGCCCGCGCGCCATCAGCTTCTGATGCAGCTTCCGCGCGCGACGGGGGACCTCCAGACCGCCGGGCAGGATGCCGTCCTGCGCCATGCCGCGATCCATGCAGGCGTTCATCGCATCATGGATGCCGTCGACGAACGCCAGCGTCGCTGCATCGTCGCGCCAGCCGCGTTCGTTGGCGAGCATCAGCCCGGCGATGTCGAGGCCGAGTTCGTCGCAGCGCTCCAGCATCTCGCGCGCGCTGGCGAAGGGATGGTTGGTGCCGGCGGAGAGACCTGCCGCCGCTTCCTCGCCCTCGCGCCGGATCGCGCCGCCGCCGACGGAATAATAGGTTCGCTCCAATACCGCGCCGTCGACCAGCGTCGCGCGCAGCTTCATGCCGTTGGGGTGGCCGGGGAGGAACTGGCGCTTGCGGAACTTGATGTCGGCCTTCGGATCAAAGCCGACAAAGGCGGCGCCGCCCAGCAGGATACGGCGCTCGGCAGCGATGGATGCGAGCATCGGCTCCACCGCATCGGGATCGACCCCCTCGGGCCGCTCGCCGGCCAGCCCCAGCACCACGGCGCGATCGGTGGCATGGCCCCTGCCGGTGAGCGCCAGCGAGCCGAACAACTCACAGCAAAGCTTGGTGACGTGCCGCCCGTCCGCCACCACCCATGCGGCGAAGTCGCGCGCGGCGCGCATCGGCCCCACGGTATGCGAACTCGACGGCCCGATGCCGATGGTGAATACGTCGGTGATGCTGATCGGCCCTGCATTCGGCCCGACGCCTTTGGTCGCCACGGAACCCGTCTCCTGAAAGTTTCGGGCCCCTTCTGTCCGTTTGCCTGAGATCGCTATCCCGTCGGCGGGTGCTCTAGGCACCACTCTCCAGAATGTGGTCGTCGGAAGGTCCTTTTGCCTGAGAGTTTCCGGGGCGGTTGCTCCTTCGGCGATCCGGCGAGCGGATTCTCTCCCTTTCCGACATCTTGTGTTTCGCCGTGGCGGCGGTGGCTGTCAAACGCTCATTCGCTCGAGTGCCGGCAGCAGCTCGGCGTAGGAGTCGATTACCGCCTCGGCGCCGAGCGTGGCCACGGGCACCGCCGAGAAGCCGAAGCTGCACGCAATCACCGGCACGCCCGCCGCCTGCGCCGCCTGCACATCATAAATCGAATCGCCGACAAACGCCGCCGGGCCGCCACACCGCGCCAGCATCTCCAGAATTGGTGCGGGCGAGGGCTTGGCGGTGCCCGGCCCCAGCGTGTCGCCGCCGATCACGGTGGCGAAGCGGGGGGCAAGGCCGGTCGCTTCCAGCAGTGGCAGGGTCAGCGCCTCGGGCTTGTTGGTGACCACGGCGAGCGTGACGCCCTGCGCTGCCAGCGCATCGAGCGCATCGAGCATTCCCGGATAGGGGCGACTATGGTCGGCGATATGTGCGGCATAGGCCTCGACGAAGCGCGGATGGAGCGCATCCACGGTCTCCGCATCGCCGCCCCCGGTCGCCGCCACCGCCTGCGCCAGGAGCGCGCGGGCGCCGCGGCCGACCATCGGCAGCACCCGCTCCATCGGCAGGGCAGGGCGGCCATCTGCCACCAGCACCCGGTTCAGCGCGGCGGCGATGTCGCCACTGGTATCGAGCAGCGTGCCGTCGAGATCGAAGCCGATCGTGGCGAAGGGGAAATCGGTCATGCGCGGGCCATGGCACCGGCCCACTGGAAATGGCAACCGATGCGTGGCAGTGCCGGGCTCCCATTCAGCGGAGACTGCCGACGTGACTGCACCCATCGCCGCGATCATCCTCGCTGCCGGCAAGGGCACGCGGATGAAGTCCGATACGCACAAGGTGCTCCACCCGATCGCCGGGCGGCCCATGCTGCTCCACCTGATCGACAGCGTGAAGGCCCTGGGCGCCGCGCGCGAAGTAGTGGTCGTGGGCGCGGGCCGCGAGCAGGTGGAGGCGGCGGTCGCGCCGCTCGGCGCGGAGACCGCGCACCAGGCAGAACAGCTCGGTACCGGCCATGCGGTGCTGCAGGCGAAGGCCGCGCTGGCAGGCTTCGAGGGCGATGTGCTGATCCTCTACGGCGACGTGCCGCTGGTCGCCAGCGCGACGATGCGCCGGATGGTCGAGCGGCTGCACGGGGACGACAATCCGGCCGTCGTGGTGCTCGGCTTCCGCCCGGCCGATCCCGGGGCCTATGGCCGGCTGATCGTCGCGGGCGAGGATCGCCTGTCCAGGATCGTCGAGTACAAGGATGCGAGCGCCGAGGAGCGCGCGGTAACGCTGTGCAATTCGGGCCTGATGGCGGCGCGCGGTGCCGATCTGTTCGCGTTGCTGGAGCGCGTGACCAGCGACAATGCCGCCGGCGAATATTACCTCACCGATATCGTCGGACTGGCCAATGGCGATGGCCGGGTGGCCGCGGTGATCGAAACGGGCGCCACCGAAGTCACCGGCGTCAACAGCCGCGGCGAACTGGCCGCGCTGGAGGCTGAATGGCAGCAGGCCCGCCGCACTCGCGCGATGGTGGAGGGCGCGACATTGATCGCGCCGGAGACGGTGTGGTTTGCCCATGACACGGTGCTCGGCCGCGACGTGACGATCGAGCCCAATGTGGTTTTCGGCCCCGGGGTCACCGTGGCGGACGGTGTTACGCTGCGCGCGTTCAGCCATATCGAGGGTGCGACCATCGCCAGTGGCGCCACCGTCGGCCCGTTCGCTCGGCTGCGGCCCGGCGCGGTGCTGGAGGCGGATAGCCATGTCGGCAATTTCGTCGAACTGAAGAATGCAGTGCTGGGCAAAGGCGCCAAGGCCAACCACCTCACCTATCTCGGCGATGCCAGCGTCGGCGCCGGCGCGAACATCGGTGCGGGCACGATCACCTGCAATTACAACGGTTACCTCAAGCAGAAGACGGTGATCGGTGAGGGCGCCTTCATCGGATCGAACAGCGCGCTGGTCGCGCCGGTCACGATCGGTAGCGGCGCGATCATCGGTGCGGGATCGGTGATCACCCGCGATGTCGAAACCGATGCGCTGGCCGTTACGCGGCCGGAAACGTTGACGAAGCAAGGATGGGCGACGACCTTCCGTGCGACCATGAAGGCACGGAAGGAACAAGCGAAATGAAGAAGTTCTTCGGCATCGTCGGCACCGCGCTCCTGCTCGTCGCGTCGCCTGCCCTCGCGCAGTCCGCGATGGGGCCTGCCGAGACCATCGCCGCGGTCGCCAAGTCCGGCGACACGACCGGCGTCTTCGCCTTCACCGTGGCGTCGGCGGGGGGGAGCGGCTTCAACGTCTACCTGAACTCCGCGGCCGATTATAAGGACCCCGGCAACCTCACCATCGAACTCCATTCGGCAGCGATCAACGCGTTGAAGGCCAAGCTGGGCGGCTATCCGCAGGATGTGCTCACCGGCAAGCGCGTTCAGGTAAAGGGCACTGCGCGGCGCGTGCCGGTGGGGTCGCACTTCCAGACCCGCATCGTCGTCGATTCGATCGATCAGATCGATATCCTCGGTTGAACGTTTCGCCGGTGTCCGTGCCGGCCCCCCTCCGGCACGAAAGGCCGCATCATGACCGACCGCTACACCGACAAGCCGTTCCTCAAGTTGCTCGATTGCTATGTGCTGGATGCCATCGGGCATCTTCCTGCGGATGCCGAGGCGGAACTGACCTCGATCGAGCCGCAACTGCACCGTCTCTTCGACGCCGAGGGTCCGTGGCGGGGGATCGTCGAGGAGAAAATGGGGTTCCAGGACGGCATGCAGGGCGCAATCCTCGAAGTGTGGCAGAACGGGCGGCAGAAATTCGTCGAGGCGCAGGGACATGAGCCCGACCCGGGCGAATTTACCCGGATCTTCATCGACACCAATTTCCCGCATTGAGCGGGCGTCGAGTTCAAGGGGAGCGTTCAGGGGGTGGGGGCAGCCGCGCGATGCGCGTAGCTCAGAATGCGTGAAAGCTGCCACCCCCGGGGCGTCCATTTCCATAGCTGCACGAAATGGGCGATGCCCGCGAGCTTTTCGGGGCCGTCTCCCTTTCGCTCGTAGAACTGGTGATCCCCTTCCTCGATCGCGCCATAGCCAGGCACCGGATCTACCCGGAAGCTGCCTTCCACCAGCGCGCGGCGGCTGCGCCAGGCGTCCGGGGCGGATCGCTCCCGGCACAGCTTTTCGTACGTTGCCATGAATGCATCGCGACCGATCAGCGTCCCGCCGCGATCGTGGTACATCTCGACATCCGGTGTCACCATGAGCGCCACCTGAGAGGGGTCACACGGTCCGAAGTACGCCGCGAAGAAAGAGGTGTCGGCCGCCCGGATCTCCCGTGCCAGCGACGCGCCGGTGGGCATGTCCTCCGGCACCGAGGTGAGGAGCGCAAGGGCGACGGACAACAGCATGTGACTTCTCCCGGTGTATTGCTTGTATAATGCACTGGGATCGCGCTTCTGGCAATGATGCGGAAAGCCCGAACCGCCGTTCAGCCTCCGGTCACAATCCCCCGGCTAGCGGCGGCCGCCAGCCCGCGCTAGGGCGGGGGCAGGAGGGCTGATGCCATGTGCGGAATCGTGGGAATCGTGGGCAAGGAAGACGTCGCAGAGCGTCTGTTCGAGGGCCTCAAGCGGCTGGAATATCGCGGCTATGACTCGGCCGGCATTGCGACGGACGTAGACGGGCGGATCGAGCGCCGACGCGCCTCGGGCAAGCTGGTCAATCTCGGCAAGGAGCTCGCCGCCAACCCGCTGCCCGGCACCACCGGCATCGCACACACCCGCTGGGCGACGCATGGCGGCCCGACCACCAACAACGCCCACCCGCACGCCACCGGCGAAGTCGCGCTGGTCCACAACGGCATCATCGAGAATTTCAAGGCGCTCCGCGAGGAGCTCACCGCACGCGGTCGCAGCTTCACCAGCGAGACCGACACCGAGGTCGTCGCCCATCTGGTCAGCGAAAAGGTCGAGGCCGGCATGGCTCCGGCCGAGGCGGTGCGCGAGGTGCTTCCGCGCCTTCACGGCGCCTTCGCGCTCGCCATCCTCTTCCGCCAGCATCCGGACCTGCTGGTCGGCGCGCGGCTCGGCTCGCCGCTGGTCGTCGGCTATGGCGAGGGCGAGACCTATCTCGGCTCGGACGCGCTTGCACTGGCGCCGCTCACCCAGCGCATCGCCTATCTGGAAGAGGGCGACTGGGTCGTCATCACGCGGGACGGGGCCGATATCTTCGACAAGGACAACAACCCGGTCGAGCGGCCGATCACCATTTCGGGCGTCACCGGCGAGCTGATCTCCAAGGGCAACCACCGGCATTACATGCTGAAGGAGATCTACGAGCAGCCGATCGTCGTCGCGCAGACCCTGCGCTCCTACCTCCAGCGCATGGAGGAGACGATCACGCTACCGATCCCCGACTTCGATCTGTCGGCGATCAAGCGGGTGACGATCGTCGCCTGCGGCACCAGCTTCTATGCCGGCATGGTCGCGAAATACTGGTTCGAGCAGTTCGCCCGCGTGCCGGTGGACATCGATGTCGCGTCCGAATTCCGCTATCGTGCGCCGGTGATGGAGGAAGGCGGTCTGATGATCGTGATCAGCCAGTCGGGCGAGACGGCGGACACGCTCGCCGCGCTCCGCCATGCCCGCAGCGAGGGGCAGACGATCGCGGCGGTGGTCAACGTGCCGACCAGCTCGATGGCCCGCGAGGCGGACTTGCTGCTGCCCACCCATGCCGGTCCGGAAATCGGCGTCGCTTCGACCAAGGCGTTCAGCTGCCAGCTGGCGGTGCTCGCGGCGCTGGCGGCCAATCTCGCCAAGGCCAAGGGCAAGCTGGACGAGGCCGAGGAACGCCGTATCGTTCGGCATCTGGCCGAGGCACCGGCCTCGCTCAACGCCGCACTCGCGTATGACGAGTCGATCCAGGCAATGGCGGGGGTGATCGCCGCGGCACGTGACGTGCTGTATCTGGGCCGCGGCACCGATTATCCGCTGGCGCTCGAAGGCGCGCTCAAGCTCAAGGAAATCAGCTACATCCACGCCGAGGGCTATGCCGCCGGCGAGATGAAGCATGGGCCGATCGCGCTGATCGACGATGCCGTGCCGGTGATCGTGATCGCGCCATCCGGTCCCTTGTTCGACAAGACCGTCAGCAACATGCAGGAAGTGCAGGCGCGCGGCGGCAAGGTGGTGCTGATCTCGGACTATGACGGCATCCAGGCGGCGGGCGACGGCTGCATCGCTACGATCACCATGCCCAAGGTGCACCCGCTGATCGCGCCGCTGGTCTATGCGGTGCCGGTGCAGTTGCTGGCCTACCATGTCGCGGTGGCCAAGGGCACCGACGTGGATCAGCCGCGCAACCTTGCTAAGTCGGTAACGGTGGAGTGACCTGCATATCCTCCCCCCGAACGGAGGGGGAGGGTCTGCAGAGCGTTGGAGCGGTGTGACAGGGGAGGGGGTGAGAGGGCTCCCTCCGTCGGGGGCACGCTTCCCTCAGGGCCCTGATCTATAACACCCTTTCAGGGGAGGATGGTCGCAACGGGCTGGTACGGAGAGAAATGTGGCAGGCATGGTGCGGCACACTGCCGACCGCGTCGTCCTACGCTTTGAGTTCCCTGCGTTCAAAAAGCCGAAATTCGGCCCGCTTGCCGCCCTGTTCTGGCGCTCTATATCGCTCGCACCTGCAGCAAAGACCGATGATGACCGCACCCAGCTCCGAACGGCCCCAAGGCCCCAGCCTGCTCGCATCGATCCACGATGTCGGGCCCCGTTCCGAGGGTGCGGTTGACCAGCTTTCCGACCTGTTTTTGAAGCACATCGGCGCGCCTCGCTATGCGATGCTGGTGGTGCCGGACCATTGGGGCTCCGCGCCTCTGCTCCCAGGCAGCCCGTTCGCCACGCGCCTGCGGGCCTGGGCCGATTCGGGAATCGAAATGTTCCTGCACGGTTGGTTCCACAAGGACGTGTCCGAGCACGCGTCTGCCGGCGCGCGTTTCAAGGCCAAGCACATGACAGCGGGCGAGGGCGAGTTTCTCGGCCTCGACTACGCCACCGCGCGCGACCGCATGTCCCGCGGCCGTGCATTGGTCGAGGATGTTATCGGCCGCCCGGTCACCGGCTTCATCGCGCCGGCCTGGCTGTATGGCGACGGCGCCCGCGCGGCGATGCGCGACCTCGATTTCGCGCTGGCCGAAGATCATTTCCGCGTCTGGGCACCGCAGCAGCAGGACCGCGTGCTGGCAAAGGGCCCGGTGATCACCTGGGCCAGCCGCAGCAAGAGCCGGATCGCCTCGTCGTTGGCGGTCGCCGCGATCGCCCGTGCGCTGCTGCCGCGCCGCCCGGCGATGCGGCTCGGCGTGCATCCGGGGGATGTCACCGTACCGGCGCTGCTGACGAGCATCGACAAGACGCTTGGTGCGCTCACCAAGGGCGGCCGTTTCGGCCAGTATCGCGAACTGCTGGAGACGCACTGATGCGCATCCTCGACGTCTGCGCCTTCTACAGCCCCTATGGCGGCGGTGTGAAAACCTATGTCCGTCGCAAGATGGAACTGGGCGCGCAGCTCGGCCACGAGATCATCATCCTGGCGCCCGGCGAGCGCGAGGAGATCCTGGAAGAGCGCGACGGCGCGATCCTGGCGACGATCCCGGCACCGCTGCTGCCGCTGGACCGCCGCTACCGCTATTTCGACGACGAGCCCGCCCTACATGCCGCGCTGGATCGCTGGCGGCCTGATTTCGTCGAGGCGTCGTCCCCCTGGCGCAGCGCCTCAATGGTCGCGCGCTGGCAGGGCGCGGCGGCGCGGTCGTTGGTCATGCATGCCGATCCGCTGGCGGCCTATGCCTATCGCTGGTTCGGTACGATCGCCAACCGCGAGACGATCGACAAGGGATTTGCCTCCTTCTGGCAGCATCTGCGCCGCCTGGACGAGGGCTTCGACCAGGTGGTGACGGCGGGCCGCGATCTCGCGCGGCGCCTGACGGAGGGCGGCCTCACGAAGGTGGTGACGATCCCGATGGGGGTGGAGCCGGGCTATTTCGATCCTGCCCTGCGCGACGAAAACCTGCGCGCCGAGCTGCTGGCGAGCTGCGGCCTCGGGCCCGAATCGACGCTGTTGATCGGTGTCGGACGCCTGGCGGCGGAAAAGCGCTGGCCGATGGTGATCGAGGCAGCGGAGGCGGCGGCAGGCCGGCACCCCATGGGGCTGATCCTGATCGGCGCCGGCACCGCACGGTCCAAGGTGATCACTGCGATCGGCCGTAACCCGCACGCGCAGCTGTTCGAGCCGACCAGCAACCGCGAGCAACTCGCGCGGGTGCTGGCAAGCTCCGACGCATTGGTGCACGGGTGCGAGGCGGAGACCTTCTGCATGGTGGCCGCCGAAGCGCGCGCCAGCGGCCTGCCGCTGATCGTGCCGGACCAGGGCGGCGCGGCCGACCAGTTCGTCGAAGGGCAGGGCATGCTCTATCGCGCGGCCGATCCGGTCGCGCTGCGCGATGCGCTGACCCAGTTCGTCGAGACGACGCCGATGTTCCACCGCATGCGGGCCACCGCCGATGCACCGTCCACCCGCACCATGGACCAGCATTTCGAGGAGCTGTTCGCCAGCTACCGTGCAATGGCATATTCGCGGGCGGCGTGACCTTGGCGTCGTAACGTCGATCGCATGCGTCGCGGCAGTGCAGTCAGCTGAACCCGAACTCAGGACCGAGCGGCAGCCGTCGCGATTTCAAGCCGTTTCAGGAAGCGCGGCAATGGGCAGCGATGCTCGGCGCCCTCGTCGCAACCTGGCAGGCGCAGCGGGATCCAGGCGGCGCGCGCCTTTCCGGCGCGGATGTCGGTGGCACTCTGGCTACGATACCATAGGCGCACCGCCTTGCTGCCATCGGTTGCGCGGACCATTGCGATGGCGATGCCGCCGCCAGGGGACGGATCGTCCGCTGCGAAGCCTGGCGCCTGAATGGGCACTCCCAGGACCGCAGCCAATGCGGCGACATTGGTGTCGTGGCCGACCAGCAGATCGAAGGCGGGGGCATCCTTATCGGTCAGGTCCCGCGTAATGCGGTCGACCGTGGGGGCCATCTGGAACGCGGCCATATAGGCCGGGCGGCTGAACACGTCGAACAGGGCGCCGTGCACGGCACCCAGCCTGGCCAGCACTGCCGGCGAGGCGCGGCCCCAGCCGACCTGCGCCATCGGTAGCCCTTCGAGATATTGCAGCATGAGCACTTGGGCGGTGCCCGATGCGGCGCGGATCGGCCCCTTCAGCTCGATGCCATGGCCGTCCGCACTTGCCGCCACCGCAGCGGGCTCGGCGGGGCTGCACGGTGCGCTGCTGCAGGCGAGCACGCGCTCCAGCAGCGCCAGTCCCCCGGCGTGCTTCCTCGCCAGTGCCTCGGCACCCCCGGTGTAATGCCGGATTGAATCGACCGCTTTGGCGGCGTCGAAGCCTGGCGGATGCAGGTTCAGCGGCTCGAACAGCGCATCGGTTTCCCCGACGGGCTTGTGGCCAACCGCCAGCGCGCAGCCGGGCGCAAAGCCCTGGGCATAATAGGTGCCGCTTGCGATCGTCCTTGGCGAACTGTTCGTCCAGATGCGGAGGGCGTGCGGAGCGGGACAGCCTCTGGCGGGCAGCAGGCCGGCGCCGGCGAGCCATTGGCGATCGGCGCGTGCGAGTGCGCGCAACGCGGCCGCACCGTGTGGGGTCACCTGCTCGGCCGGCGCCGCCCAGACGGGCCAGGGGCGCGCCGTGCGGGTACCGTCCGGGACTTCGCCCGCGAGCGGCGACCGGACGCCGTGGCGCATCAGCAGGATGACGCGCTCCGTCACCGTATGTGGACGTGCATGCGCGGGAGCAGCGGTGCACAGTAGCGCGGCGAGCGCGGGAAGGAGGCGGTGGCGGAACCGGGGCATGGCCTTCGCCTAGGCAGTGGATGTGAAAACCATGTGACGCCAAAAAGATACCAATTCCGGCCGGGAACTGAACACCCAGCGCCCGCAAAATGGGCCGGTCCGTTGAGGGAGGGGGGGAGCGGACCGGCCCGATGCGCAAGTGCTCTCGAGTACAGGGAAAACAAGCCGGCGACCCACGGGGGGATCGGAGTGTGGACCGCCGACTTGTTTCCTTATGGCGTTGCTCCGAGTCACGTCGGAACTGGCCGTACGCTGGTACTGGCGAAAGGGGGCGGGGGGAGTCGCTCCGGATCGCGTGCCCTCTAAATAGCCATGGCAGGCCGCAGCGATAATTCGGGGCGACCCCCATCCGGGTTTACCCGGATGTAATGCTATCGATTGCAATCCGCCACGGCGGCGAGAATGGGGGCGGCCCATTCGCGCCGGCAGATGAGCAGATCGGGAAGGCTGGTACTTGCCTGGTTATAGACGATCGGCGATCCGTCGATGCGGGAGGCGTGCAGGCCCGCAGCCAGCGCGACCGCCACGGGTGCGCAATTGTCCCATTGATGCTGGCCACCCGAATGCAGGTAGATCTCCGCCTCGCCGCGCACTACGGCCATGGCCTTGGCCCCGGCCGACCCCATGCCGACATGGACTGCGCCGATCGTGCTGCCGACCTCGGCGCAGAGTTGGCTGGCGCGGGTGCGGCTGACCAGCATGCGCGGCGGCGTCTGTGGCAGGCGAAGCGCGGGTGGCGTGTCGCTCGCGAGGGTCAGGCCGAGCCGCGGGAGTGCGACGGCCCCAACCGCCGGCTTACCGTCGATGGCGAGGGCGACGTGCACGGCCCAATCCTCGCGTCGCTCGGCAAACTCGCGCGTGCCGTCCAGCGGGTCGATGATCCACACGCGACTGCGATCCAGCCGAACGGGATCATCCGCCGATTCCTCGGAGAGGATCGCATCGTCGGGCCGGGCTTGGCGCAGACGATCAAGGATGAGCGCATTCGCCTCGGCATCGCCACGCGCGCCGCCGGCGCAGTCGTCCTGGATGCGGAGCAGCAGCGCGCCCGCCTCTTCGGCAATGGCATGGGCAAGCTGGGCGTCGTTCACAGCACCGGACTCCATACGCCCATGATCGCCTCGACGATCTGCTCGGCCGCCTGTTCTGGCGTGGTCTTGCGGGTGTCGATGCGGATCTCCGGGGCGAGCGGCGCCTCGTAAGGGCTGGAGATGCCGGTAAAGTTGGCGATCTCCCCCGCGCGCGCCTTTTTATAGAGGCCTTTCACGTCGCGCCGCTCGGCCTCCTCCAGGGGGGTGTCGACGAAGATCTCGAAGAACTCGCCTTCCGGCATCAGCGACCGCACCATCGCCCGTTCCGCACGGAACGGCGAGATGAACGCGGTGAGCACGATCAGCCCGGCGTCTGTCATCAGCCGAGCGACCTCGCCGATGCGGCGGATATTCTCCACCCGGTCCTGATCGGTGAAGCCGAGATCGCGGTTGAGGCCGTGGCGGACATTATCGCCGTCCAGCAGGAAGCTGTGCTTGCCCAGCGCGAACAGCTTCTTCTCGACCAGATTGGCGATGGTGGACTTGCCTGAGCCGGAGAGGCCGGTGAACCATAGCAGGCGCGGTTGCTGCCCCTTTTGCTGGGCATGGGCCTCGCGGGTGACCTCGATCGCCTGCCAATGCACGTTCTGCGCCCGGCGCAGCGAGAATTCGAGCATCCCGGCGCCGACCGTGGCGTTGGTCAGCTTGTCGATCAGGATGAAGCCGCCGAGATCGTGGCTGTCGGCATAGGGCTCGAACACGATTGGGCGATCGGTTGCGATTTCGGCGACGCCGATGTCGTTGAGCGCCAGCGTCTTCACCGCGCTGCGCGCCATGGTGTTGACGTCGATCGCATATTCCGGCGCGCGGACCACGGCGCTGACCGTCTGGGTGCCGAGCTTCAGCCAATAGGCGCGGCCGGGCAGCAGTTCGGCGGGGTCCATCCAGACGAGCGTCGCCTTGAACTGGTCGGCGGCCTGCGGGGGGGCATCGGCTGCGGCGATGACGTCGCCGCGCGAGCAATCCACTTCATCGGTGAGGGTGAGGGTGACGGATTCGCCCGCGACGGCCGCAGCCTTGTCACCGCCCATCGACACGATGCGTGCCACGCGGCTGGTGCGCCCTGATGGCAACATCCGTACCGGGTCGCCCGGGCGGATGGTGCCGCTGGTGACAAACCCGGCGAAGCCGCGAAAGTCGAGATTGGGGCGGTTCACCCATTGCACGGGCATGCGAAACGGCTTGATCCGGTCTGCCTCGGCGTCGACGTCCACCGTTTCCAGATGGTCGAGCAGCACCGGGCCGGTGAACCAGGGCATCGCGGCACTGCGCGTCGTGACATTGTCGCCCTGGAATCCGGAGATCGGGATCGGCGTGAAGGCGTGGATGCCGATCGATTCCGCAAATTCGGCATAGTCGGCGACGATGCGGTCGAACACCGTCTGGTCATAATCGACCAGGTCCATCTTGTTCACGGCCAACACCAGATGCCGGATGCCGAGCAAGTGCGCGAGATAGCTGTGCCGCTTGGTCTGGGTCAGCACGCCCTTGCGCGCATCGATCAGGATTACCGCGAGGTCGGCGGTCGAGGCGCCTGTGACCATGTTGCGGGTGTATTGTTCATGACCCGGCGTGTCCGCGACGATGAACTTGCGCTTTTCGGTCGCGAAGAAGCGATAGGCGACATCGATGGTGATGCCCTGCTCGCGCTCGGCAGCGAGGCCGTCGACCAGCAGCGCGAAGTCGATCGCCTGGCCCTGGGTGCCGACGCGCTTGGAATCCTGCTCCAGCGCGGAAAGCTGGTCCTCGAAGATCTGCTTCGAATCGTACAGAAGCCGGCCGATCAGCGTCGACTTGCCGTCATCCACCGATCCGCAGGTGAGGAAGCGCAGCAGCGACTTGTGCTGGTGCCGTTCGAGATAGGCCGAGATGTCGGAGGCGATCAGCGCGTCGGGGCGGTAGGCGGTCATCAGAAATACCCCTCCTGCTTCTTCTTCTCCATGCTGGCGGCCTGATCATGGTCGATCGCGCGGCCCTGGCGCTCGCTGGTTGTGGTCAGCAGCATTTCCTGGATCACCGTTTCCAGCGTGTCGGCGGAGCTTTCCACCGCACCGGTGAGCGGATAGCAGCCCAGTGTCCGGAAGCGGATCGAGCGCTCCACCGGCACTTCGCCGGGGTGCAGCCGGAAGCGCTCGTCATCGACCATCAGCAGCATACCGTCGCGCTCCACTGTCGGGCGGGGCGCGGCGAAGTAGAGCGGCACGATCTCGATACCTTCGGCAAGGATGTATTGCCAGATGTCGAGCTCGGTCCAGTTGGAGAGCGGGAACACGCGGATGCTCTCGCCCTTGGCCTTGCGGGCATTGTAGAGTCGCCACAATTCGGGGCGCTGGTTCTTCGGGTCCCAGCGGTGCGACGCCGTGCGGAAGCTGAAGATGCGTTCCTTGGCGCGGCTCTTCTCCTCGTCGCGCCGGGCGCCGCCGAACGCTGCGTCGAAACCGTATTTGTCGAGTGCCTGCTTCAGGCCCTCGGTCTTCCACAAATCGGTGTGCAGGCCGCCATGGTCGAACGGGTTGATGTCGCGCGCCTTGGCGTCCGGGTTCTGGTGAACCAGCAGTTCCATGCCTGCCGCCTTCGCCGAGCGCTCGCGCATTTCGTACATCGCCCGAAACTTCCAGGTCGTGTCGACATGCAGCAGCGGGAAGGGCGGGGGGGCCGGGTAAAAGGCCTTGCGCGCGAGGTGCAGCATCACCGCGCTGTCCTTGCCGATCGAATAGAGCATCACGGGCCGTTCGGCCTCGGCGACGACTTCGCGCAGGATGTGGATGCTCTCTGCCTCGAGCCGCTGAAGATGGGTCAGCGGCGGCGGCGATGCGATGGCGGAATCCATGGTGCTCGTTTGCAGCATGGAGGAGCATGTAAAAAGCCCCTGACGCACACGCGATCTAGTTATTGTTTATCGCGGCATACCCGCTCCCGCCGATCGTTCGGCGGGAGCGGGCAAGCATATCAGTCGCGGCTAGGCTTGCCGACGCCGGTATATTGCAGGCCGGCGCGCTCGAGCTCCGCCGGCGGATAGATGTTGCGCAGATCGACCAGAACCGGCGCGTTGAGGCTGTTCTTGATGCGGGTAAGGTCGAGCGCGCGGAACGCGTCCCACTCGGTGACGATCACCAGCGCGTCCGAACCTTCAGCCGCCGCATAGGGGTTGGCGACGAATTCGACATCGGTAAGCAGCTTGGCAGCCTGTTCGACGCCTTCCGGATCATAGGCCTTCACGGTGGCGCCGGCATCCTGCAGCGCCGCGATGATCGACAGGCTGGGGGCGTCGCGCATGTCGTCGGTGTTCGGCTTGAAGGTGAGGCCGAGAATGCCGACGGTCTTGCCGCGCACGTCGCCGCCCATTGCCTTGATGACCTTGCGGCCCATCGCGCGCTTGCGGGCGTCGTTCACCTGCACGGTGGCTTCGACGATGCGCAGCGGCGTCTCGTTGTCGGCCGCGGTCTTCATCAGCGCCAGCGTATCCTTCGGGAAGCACGAGCCGCCATAGCCGGGCCCGGCGTGGAGGAACTTGCCGCCGATGCGGTTGTCCATGCCGATGCCGCGCGACACTTCCTGCACGTCCGCGCCCACCTGCTCGCACAGGTCCGCAATCTCGTTGATGAAGGTGATCTTCACCGCGAGGAAGGCATTGGCAGCGTACTTGATCAGTTCGCTGGTACGGCGACCGGTGAACAGCACGGGGGCCGACTGGTTGAGCGACAGCGGACGGTAGATCTCGCGCATCACCTGGCGGGCGAACTCGTCCTCGGTACCGACGACGACGCGGTCGGGGCGCTTGAAGTCCTCGATCGCTGCGCCCTCGCGCAGGAATTCGGGGTTGGAAACAACCTTGGCGCCGCTGTTGGGCGCAACCTCGGCGATGATCCGCTCGACCTCGTCACCGGTGCCGACGGGAACGGTCGACTTGGTGACGATCACGCTCGGCTTGGTGAGGTTCTCGGCGATCTCACGCGCGGCGGCGAAGACGTAGGAGAGATCGGCATGGCCGTCGCCGCGGCGGCTGGGGGTGCCGACCGCGATGAACACGGCATCGGCGTCCTTCACGCCTTCGGCGAGATCGGTGGTGAAGGAGAGGCGGCCCGCCTTGACGTTGCTGGCGACCAGCGCGTCGAGGCCCGGCTCGTAGATGGGCATGACGTTCTGGTGCAGCAACTCGATCTTCCGCGCGTCCTTGTCCACGCAGATGACTTCATGGCCGAAGTCCGAGAAGCAAGCTCCGGATACCAGGCCCACATAGCCCGTGCCGATCATCGCAATGCGCACGATTTTCCCCTGTGACAAGAAGGCTGTTTCCAGCGGTCCGCCAAGGCTCTTAACCGAACCTGCTGCGACCGCAACCCTTCGCAGTGCAGCATTTGCCTGAGGGCGCGGCAACGGCAAAGAAAAAGGCCCGCGAAATGCGGACCTTTTTCTTGCAGATTGTTTCGGCCGGCGACGAGACGTCGCCGGCCTGTAACGGGGTTCAGAGCGGACGGATCTCGGTACCGGTGGCGCCGTCACGGAAGAACAGGGTGAAGAAGGTCATTTTTTTGGCTCCCATTTCTGCGCTGTTACGCGCAAGTCATTTCGTTAATGAAAAATTTACGTTTCCGCAATCGGGGAATCTGCGGAGGGTATGTATGCGCTCTCGTGAAGGTTTGCATTTACCATTCGTTTATCAACGTGCCGGTATCGTCGGATTTCGGCGCGTAGAACGGGGGGCGCAGCGACGGACAGGGCGGGGCGGAAATTGCCAAATCGCTGCAACTACCGGTTTTTCAGCGGAGTTCTGCAGCAACCAGTAGTTTTTCACGAAACTGTCCTTTATCCGGTGTGTGGCCGGAGCAGGCGGCGGGAGGGCATTCGGTGAGCCATGGCTTGACGGTTTCGGCACTATGCCGAGTGACCAATTTCGAGACAGTGCGGCGCATTTTGGGAAAAATGTGCCTGCATGATTCGATGTCCGCGATCGCCGCGCATCTGCAGTCTGCGCTTCAGGCCACTGAATCGGCAGCTGCCGGACGCGATCTGATCGAACTCAGCTTTGTTGCGGCGGATGCGGCGGACGCGGCTGCGCAACTGGATGCGCTGCGTATCGGCATCCTGTCCGCGCAGCGCGCCCTGGAGCTTCGCGCCAGGATCGAGTTCGAAATCGGTGCCGCATGGATATCCGGCGAGGCGCCCGACCCGCTTCGTCTGCTAGAGGCTGCCGAAGCTGCGCTGGCCCGCGCCGGGAGCGAGGGCGGCCTTTGCATGATCGACCTGTCCGTTGCGGGCGGCTCGATCGATCGCCTGACGCTCATCGCGGAATTGCCGCGCGCGATCGAAGACGGCGAGATGTTCCTGCACTATCAACCGAAGATCAATGTCCGCCAGCAGCAGGTGGCAAGCGCGGAGGCGCTGATCCGGTGGCAGCATCCCGAGCGCGGGCTGGTGCTTCCCGGCGACTTCATCGCCGCTGCCGAGGAGTCCGGCCAGATCGGTGAGCTCACGCTCTGGACGCTCCGCCAGGTGATCGCGGATCAGCGCGCGCTGGCAGCGAGCGGGCACGACATTCCGCTGTTCCTCAACATCTCGGGCATGCTTCTCGCCGACACGGGCTTCATCGACGAGGCCTGCGCGATCATCACGGCCAATCCGGAGGCCAAGCTCGGCTTCGAGATTACCGAGACGGCCGTCATTCGCGATCCCGAGAGCGCCATTCGCCACCTGCAGCAATTCGCCGATCACGGCGTGGTGCTTGCGATCGACGATTACGGCGCCGGCCTGTCCTCCCTTGCCTATCTCAAGCAGCTTCCTGCCAAGGAACTGAAGATCGACAAGATGTTCGTCACGCAGCTGACCTCGAGCCATCGCGATCCGCTGATCGTCCGCTCGACGATCGATTTGGCGCACGCGCTGGAGATGGAGGTCACCGCGGAGGGCGTGGAGACGCCGGCGGCGCTCGCGCTGCTCAGCGTGATGGGCTGCGATCTGGTGCAGGGCTATCTGATCTCGCGACCGGTGCCGTTCGGCGCGCTGTGCGCGTATCTCGGCGAACAGGACCGCCTGGTCGAGACCATGGCCAGCCGCCCGGTATTTCTTCGGTCCGGAAGTTCCTGGAAGCGCGCGTGAGCGCACGGGGCGGGCGCGGTCTCGCCTGGCTTGTTGCCGCGGCAGCGATGGCGTGTGGTGGCGTTTCCGCCGCGCGCGCGCAGCAGCTCCCGAAGGAGGTTGCCGCGCTCGTCAGCCAGGCGAAGGACCGCATCGTCGATCAGTCCGCCGACCCCGTTCCGCTGATCGACCGGGTGCAACTGGCGGGGAAGCGGAATGCGGATCCCGCCGAACGTGCGCTGATTCTGGGAACGGCCTTGTGGTTGCGGGCCGAACTGCAGCTGCGGACCGATCAGGTCGATGCCGCCAAGGCTTCGCTGGAAGAAGCGCAGCGCACCGTAGCGCAAATTCCGGGTCCGGTGCGGCTCAAGGGCGACCTGCTGCTGGTGCTGGGCAATCTGTACGTGATGCGCGACCAGGCCGCCGATGCGCTTGCGGCGTTTCAGAGCGCGTATCGCGTCTTCGAGCAATTGCGTGAAGTGCGAAGTCAGGCGCTGGCGCTGCAATCGATCGGTTCGCTCTACGCGCTCGCCACGGACGAACGGCGTGCCGAACGTTATTTCCGGCAGGCCTCCCTGCTATACGGGGGCGACGACATCCTGTCGCTGACGCTGCACAACAGCCGCGGCAACGTGCTGCTCGCACTGGATCGGTATCGCGAGGCGACCGCGGAATATACGATGGCGATCGCGCTGGCGCGGAAACTGGGCAAGACGTTTCTGGAAGTGCGCATTCTCGACAATCTTGCGCGAAGCCAGGTCGAATCGGGCAATCTGGATGGTGCAGAGTCAACGCTGAACCGCGCCTTTTCGCTTGCGAACGGCAGCGATACCAGCGGGTTGCGTCGGCTGTTGAATGCGACCGCTGCCAGGCTGGCGAACGAGCAGGGTGACACGGCGCGGGCCGCCGGCCTTATCGGCAAGACCTTCGAGGGGATGGATCTCGCCACCACGACCCAGGAGTATCGGACGCCCCATCTCTATGCCTACCTCATCTATCGTCGGCTCGACCGTAACGGGCTGGCGCTGCGTCATCTCGAGGCGCTGAAGCGGCTCAGCGACGAGGCGGCGAAGGTCGCAACCACCAATAGTGCGGCGTTGATGGCGGCCCGGTTCGACTATGCGAACCAGGAACTCACGATCCAGCGGCTCAAGACCGAGCAGTTGCGCAAGGCAGCGCAGTTCCAGCGCGCGCTGTTCCTGTCGCTGGGCGCGGCGACGCTGATCGTCATCGTGCTGCTAAGCGTAGGCCTGTTCACGATCCGTCGCAGCCGGAACCAGGTGCGCGCCGCCAACGCCGTGCTTGCCGGTACCAATGCGGCGCTGGAAAAGGCGCTGCAGGCCAAGACCGAATTTCTCGCCACCACCAGCCACGAGATCCGGACGCCGCTCAACGGCATTCTCGGCATGACGCAGGTGATGCTCGCGGACCGCACCCTCGCCGGCGCGGTACGCGAACGGCTGGAGGTGGTGCAGGGCGCCGGCCTCACCATGCGTGCGCTGGTCGACGACATTCTGGACGTCGCCAAGATGGAAAGCGGCAATTTGACCATCGACCCGGTGCCGATGGACTTCGCCGCGCTGGCGAACGAGGTCGTGCGCCTCTGGTCGGAGCCGGCTGCCGCCAAGGGCCTCGGCTTCGTCAGCGATCTTGCCGCCGCGCCGGGATGGATCGTGAGCGATCCCAGCCGCCTGCGTCAGCTGCTCTTCAACCTGTTGTCCAACGCGCTGAAATTCACCGCCGCCGGGCAGATCGGGTTGCGCGCGACCACCTCTGCGGAGGGCATGGCCGATCGACTGCAGATCGCGGTGTTCGACACCGGCATCGGCATTCCGGCCGACAAGCTCGATGACATCTTCGAGAGCTTCCGCCAGGCGGATTCGAGCACGACCCGGCAATATGGCGGCACCGGCCTTGGGCTGACCATTTGTCGCAACCTCGCGCAGGCGCTGGGCGGCACGATCCTGGTGTCGAGCATCCCCGGGCAAGGCTCCACCTTCACCCTCGACCTGCCGCTGGCGTACGCCGATGCGCCCGCGGCGGCGCAGGATGCGCCCTCGGGGGCGGGGGGGGTGCTGATCCTCGAACGTAATCCCATCACGCGGGCGATGCTCCGCGCCGTATTCGAGAAGGCGGTGGCGCGGCTGCACTTCGCCGCCGATGCCCAGGAAGCGCTCGAGCTACTCGATTTGGAGCAGTTCGCGGCACTGATCATTGACGAGGCCGCCCTCGCCACCGCAACGCTCGACCCGTTGGAAACTATTGCGTCTCTTTGCAGGGCCCAGCCCGAGATCCTTGCCACGCTGCTGGTGGCTAAAGGCACTGCTTCGGGCGCAACGCAATTTATGGACGCCGGTATAACGCAGGTTATAGAAAAGCCGATCGCCGGAGCGGAATTGCTGGAAATGGCCGTTCCTGCCTCTGCGCGGACAATGGACATTGTGGGGAAAGACCCGCTTGTAACGCAAGCGGCTTAAGGCGATAACACACTTCGACATGCAGACTGTGGCCGAAACGTTGGTACCTGCCCTGGCGGGCACTCCGCGATGAACATCCTGTTCATCGAGGACGACCCGATGAATCGCCGCGTTGTCAAGGATATGCTCGACGTTGCCGGCGCGACGATGGCCGAGGCTGCCTGGGCCGAGGAAGGCCTGGCCCGAATCGATTCCGAAACGTTCGATATCGTTCTGGTCGACTTGCGCATGCCCGGTACCGACGGGTTCGAGACGATCCGGCGGATTCGCGCGCGGCAGGACGCCAAGGCCGAACTGCCGATCATCGTCGTCACCGCGGACACGGCCGTCGATTTGCGGGAACGCTGCATGGTGACTGGCGCCGACGATGTGCTGTTCAAGCCCGTCGCGATGGATGCGCTGTTCGACGCGATCGGCCGGGTACTCGCGCGGCGCGGCGGCGCGATCCTCGCCTGATCAGTCCTCCGCGATGCGGCTGTTGCGGGCGGTGTCGCGCATCGTCGCATAGGTGACGAGCGAAATTCCGATCATCGCGGTGACGTACCAGTAGAAGCCGCGCTCCCACCCTGCCTGCTTGAACCACAGCGCCACCGACGGAGCGGTACCGCCGAACAGGGCGTTGGCCAGCGCATAGGGCAGCGCCACGCCGAGGGTGCGGATATGCGCCGGGAACAGCTCCGCCTTCACCACCGCGTTGATCGCGGTATAGCCGGTGACGATCAGCAATGCTGCCGTCATCAGCAAAAACGCCGTGCGGCCGTCGCGGACGCCCTCCAGCGCCACGAAGATGGGGTAGGTGAAGAGCAGGCCCAGCACCCCAAAGCCGATCATCAGCGGCTTGCGGCCGATCCGGTCGGACAGCGCGCCTGCCAGCGGCTGGACCAGCATGAACACGAACAGCGCCGCGGCATTCACCTGCGTCGCCGCCGCATCGGAGAAGCCGGCAGTCTTCTTGAGGAAGGTGATCGGGTAGATGGTATAGGCGTAGAAGGCGAGCGTGCCCCCGGCGGTGAGCAGCAGGACGAGCAGTGCTTCGCGGGGATGCTGGCGAAAGAGCGCGAAGGCGCCCGACGCGGCCGCACGGTCCCGATTGGCGAAGCTCCGCGTTTCGGCCAGTCGGCGGCGCAGCCAGTAGACGAGCAGCGCCAGCGCGCCGCCCAGCGCGAAGGGCAGGCGCCAGCCCCAGGCGCGCAGATCCGCCTCGGGCAGTATCGCCTGGAGCGCCAGCAGCGCCACGAGCGCGACCAGCTGGCCGGAGATCAGCGTGACATATTGGAAGCTGGAGAAGAACCCGCGGTGCCGCCGCCCTGCCATTTCCGACAAATAGGTCGCGCTGGCACCATATTCGCCACCCAGCGACAGGCCCTGGAGCAGGCGTGCGATCACCAGTGCCGCGGTCGCCCAGCTGCCGATCGCGGCATACCCCGGCGTCAGCGCGATGATCAGCGAGCCGGCGCACATCAGCGTAACAGAAAGGCGGAGGCCCGCCTTGCGGCCATGCCGATCACCATAGACGCCCATCAGCCATCCGCCGATCGGCCGCATGAAGAACCCGATGGCGAACACGATCCAGGCGTTCAGATCCTGCGCGGTGCCCGGTGCGAAGAAATGGGGGGCAAGATAGCTGGCCAGCGCCGCATAGGCATACCAGTCATACCATTCGACCAGGTTGCCGGCCGATCCGCCAAGGATCGACCGCAATCGTGTGCCGCGGTCCAGCGCGGGTGCGGAAGCAGAGGCCATGGCCCGTCTATAGCAGAGCGTCGCCCGCCGGAAAGGCACGTGCAGGGGGTGCGTTCCCCTCGGCGGGCGACGTCGATCGCGCGAGATAGCCTCAGCGCGCGATTCCGATCACCGCGGTTGCGGTGTAGCCTGCATCGATGCTGCCGCTCAGCGTCGGCGTCTGCTGCGCGATCTGGGCGGCGGTATTGTCGCCGAACACATTGTCGCGGGCGATCGAGATGCTGGCCAGGTTGGTGAGGCTGGTGCTGTAGCCGCTGGCGGAGGTGTAGACCGTGCTGCACGCCGCCGCCGGCATCGCCAGCTGCGAGATGAGCGTGGCGTATCGGCCGCTGGTCGCGGTGGCGAGGCTGGAGAACACCTCGAAATGGATGTGCGGCCACCGCCCGGAATAGCAGCCCGGGAAGATCGTGGTGAACGTCACCTTGCCATTGGCATCGGTAACCCCCACGCCGCGAAGATAGCTTTCGCTCGGCAGGTCGTAGAGCGAGTATTTCCCGTCCCGGTTGCAGTGCCAGATATAGACCGCATAGCCGGCGAGCGGGGCGCAGGCGCTGTTCACGTCCACCACCGTCAAGGTGAGCGTCAGCTGTACCCCGGCCGCGACGGTGGTGGAGCTGCCGATGAAGCTGGCGCGGATGTCGCTGCGCACCACGTTGGAGGCAGTGAGCGCATTCGAGGTGACGCCCGACGAGCTGTTGGTGCCGTCCGCGGGATAGGGGCCGTTGGTTTCCGTGGGATCGACGACGCAGCTGCCGCTCGTCGTCGCGGTGGGGGTCGGCGTCGGCGTCGGTGTGCTGGTGGGGGTCGGCGTCGGGGTGGGGGTGGCGCTTGCCGTCGTGGCGGTGCCGCTGCTGCTCGATCCGCCATCGCAGGCCGCCAGGATGGCGGCGGTACCGGCGCCGGTGAACCAGCCGAGCGCCCGTCGGCGGCTGGAAAGCGCGTTCATCGCCCGCAGATCCAGTGCGAGACCGTGATCGTGCGTGTCGTCATGCCCGTTCTGGTGGATATCCTGCAAGCTTCCCTCCTGTTCGTGAAGGCAGGATGAAGCGGGCGGATCGCCCCCCGATATCAGCGCGTGGCGGAATGTTGCGTCAGTTTGCAAGCGGCAGGCGGACGCGAACCCGGCCCCCAGCGCCGCCGGGCCGATTCTCCAGCATCACCTCGCCCCCGTGGAGCTCCACGATCGAACGGACGATTGCCAGCCCCAGCCCGGTGCCGCCCGTGGCGCGATTGCGCGAGCTTTCGCCGCGGACGAACGGTGCGAACAGCTTCTCGGCACGAGAGGGGTCGAAGCCCGGGCCCTTGTCGTCGACGAGGATCTCGCCATGGCCGTCCTCCACCGCCCACCAGATCTCGGCTGCCCGGCCGTAGCGCAGCGCGTTTTCGACGAGATTGCCGAACAGCCGCCTCAGCGCCTGGGCATCGCCGACCAGCACCATGCGGGGGCCGGGGTCGACGGTTACCGCGTTGCCGGCCGCGCCGAGATCATCAACCAGGCTCTCGATCACGCTGCCCAAATCGAGGCGCACCATTTCGCCGTGCGCGCGATCGTCGCGGGTGAAGCGCAGCGTCGCAGCCAGCATTGCCCGCATCTCGTCAATGTCGGCAACGGCGCGGTCGCGCGCGGCGTCGGGCAACTGCTCGATCCAGAAGGCGAGGCGGGAGAGGGGGGTGCCGAGATCATGCGCCATCGCAGCGAGCATCACGGTGCGATTTTCGGCCTGCTGCAGGATGCGGGTCTGCATCGCCTCCATCGCCTTGCCAAGATCGCGGATCTCGCGCGGGCCCTGCAGCGGGATCGCCTCCGGCGCGCCCAGCCGTGCGCGCTTCGCCGCTTCCGCCAGGCGGCGGATCGGCCGCGAGATTCGCCGCGCCGCCGCCCATGCGAGCAGCGACAGGATGACGAGGGTCACCAGCATCCACTGCAGAATCGCGATCCGCCAGCGGCCGAGCCCCGGCGCCCGGCTGACCGAGGCGACCAGCCAGCCCTTTTCGGTACGCCGGCCGATCGAGAAACTGCCGTGAATATCCTGGTCCGGATCATGGACCGGCCATTCATAATAGCCGCGGATCTGATCTGCGGGCACGGGGATGAGGCCGGCAATGGCCCGGTCGCGGTCCGGGAAGGCGCGTTCCTCGCTTCGCCCGAAGCGGTCGCCTTCCGAAAAGCGCAGGATCAGCGTCTGCCCGTGCGCGGTGACCGGGGCATGACCCGTGCGCAACGCATCCGCGATCCGCGCGATCGGGACGGGGCCGAAGCCGGGCGGCGGCCCCCGAAACACCATCGCGAACTGCACCAGCATCACCACCGCCGCGGAGGTGATGGCGAACAGCATCATGGGTACGACGATGGAGACGGGCTTCCGAATCACTTGGTGGTGACTTCGGCCACGAACATATAGCCTTCGTTGCGGATCGTCCGGATCAGTTCGTCGTCACCCGGGCGCGCGAGCTTCTTCCGCAGGCGGCTCATCTGCACGTCGATCGCGCGATCGAAATGCTCGGCATGGGCGCCGCGCGAATAGTCGAGCAGCGCATCCCGGGTGAGTACCCGGCGCGGCCGCTCGACCAGCGCGAGCAGCAGCCGGAACTCGCCGTCCGAAAGGTTGATCAGCACCCCGTCCGGGTCATAGAGCTGTCGCCCCACCGGATCGAGCCGCCAGCGGGCAAAGCGCAGGAAGCTGCGTTCCGGTGCACCGGCGGCTACAGGCGTCGTGGCAAAGCGGCGCAGGACCGATCGAATGCGGGCCAGCAACTCGCGCGGATTGGCGGGTTTCGCGACATAATCGTCCGCACCCATTTCCAGGCCGACGATGCGATCGATATCTTCGCTCAGCACCGAGTGGAAGATGACCGCCGGACCCGTCTGGCGGTCCATCGTGCGCAGGATCGAAAGACCGTCTTCGCCGGGCATCATCAGGTCGAGCACGACGAGCGCATAGTCGTTCGCGGCAAGGGCGGCGCGCATCGAGGTCGCATCCTCCGCCGTGTCCACGACATAGCCGTGCTGGCAGAGGAACGCGGCGGTGAGTTCGCGAATTCCGGGGTCGTCGTCGACGATCAGGAGACGGGTTTCGAGGTCCACGGCGTGAGCTAACTGCATCATGGAAGGGCTATTGCCGGGCAAATCTATCGGGCGGGTTGCAGCCCTGCAATCTGGTGTAATCTACGGTGGGCGTGGCTTTCCGGCAACAACACTCCGCCGCGACCGGCGGTGCACGCTTTTGCTTGAAGAATCGCAAGAGCGCTGATAGGAGGCCCGTTCGACGCCGCAACTATGGTTTCGGCGGCCCCTTGCTATTGAGTTTGATCGGAGCTGTACGACTTTATGCAAATCATCGTTCGCGACAACAACGTCGACCAGGCGCTGCGGGCGCTCAAGAAGAAGCTGCAGCGTGAAGGCGTCTATCGCGAGATGAAGCTGCGCCGTCACTACGAGAAGCCCAGCGAAAAGCGCGCGCGCGAGCGTGCCGCCGCTGTGCGCCGCGCCCGCAAGCTGGAGCGCAAGCGCATGGAGCGCGACAGCGCCCGTTGAGGCCTGCCCGGCGCGCGTGTCATAGCGCGCGCCGACGTTTCTCTTCCTTCATAACGGGAACCCGCGTTCCCGCCGGAGTCCGATCATGTCGGTGACCGCCGTTCCGCTCCATCCCGTCAAGGGTAGCTATAAGCTCTGGATCTGGTTGGGGGTGCTGGCGGCGGCCGCCATTGCCTTCGCGCTCGCGTGGAGCGGTACCCGCACGCCCGTCTCGTCGCATCTCGACGCCGACGGCTTTCTTGCGTGGCACAAGAACCAGCCGGGCATCCAGACCACGCCGTCTGGCCTGCAATATCAGGTGATCGAGGCCGGTAGCGGCGTCACGCCGTCCGATCAGGACGGGGTCGTCCTCGAAATTCGCGGGACGCTGCGCAACGGCAAGGAATTCCAGCCCAAGACGCCGATGCGTTTCCAGATCGGCCAGCCGATGATTCCGGGCTTCACCGAGGGTGTTAAGCTGATGAAGAAGGGCTCGCGCTATCGCTTCTGGCTCCCGCCGAAGCTGGGTTATGGCGCCGAAGGTGGCCAGCAGAACGAACTGTCCGATCAGGTGCTGATCTTCGACGTGAACATGCAGGAACTGGTACCCGCCGCGGTCATCCGCCAGATGATGCAGCAGCAGGGCGGCATCCCACAGGGCGCCGGCGAGCCTGCTGGCCAGTAAGCGGCTCCGACCAAGCATTTTCGAAAGCCCGCGAGCGACCCTCGCGGGCTTTTTCGTATGTCGTCGTGCTGGAAGTGCGATTGCTGCCGTTCCGCCCGTTGCTCCGGCTGCGGATGGTGAGGGGGCGGGCGATTGCGTCAGCCGCTGGTGTCGAGGAAGCGGCGGTCGTTGCCGTCAAGGCACAAGGCGGTGAGGCGCCCGGTCGCGCTGGCGCCGGTGTCGATGGCGATCCGGTTCGGGTGAACCTCCGGCTCGCCGACGACGGTGTGGCCGTGAACGACCAGCACGCCGTGATCGGCGGTGCTGCGCAGGAAGGGCAGGCGGATCCAGCGCAGGTCCTGCGGATCCTGTGCGTCGATCGCCACGCCGGGGCGGATGCCGGCATGGGCGAACAGCACGTCGCCGACTTGCACCGAATCGCGAAGGTTGCGCAGCAGCGTCTGGTGTGCGCCCGGGATCGCGGCGCGCAGCCGCTCTGCGGCCCGCTCGGGCTCGGCCAGCAGCGCGATCGGGTCCAGCCCGTAGCTCGTCGCACATTCCTCGCCGCCGAAGTGCAGCCAGGATTCAAGATGCCACATGTCGCCTTCGAGCAGGGTGACGAGCATCGCTTCGTGGTTGCCGCCAAGCACGGTCAGCGTGGCATCCTGGGCCAGTCGCGCAAGCACCAGATCGAGGACGCCGCGCGAATCGGGACCGCGATCGATCAGATCGCCGAGCAGGATCAGGTGGTCGACCGTGCGGGGGCTGGCGGCACGCTCCGCATCGATGCGGGCGAGCAGCGCCTCGAGCAGATCGCGGCGGCCATGGACGTCGCCGATCGCGTAGACGCGCGTATGGGCCGGCACGGCATAGGCGGGCGGCTCGGTCCGACGGAATAGCGCGCGCAACATGCCGTCAGCCGGCGAGCCGCAGACCGCTCGCGATGCTGTCCGGCGCAGGCTGGTCGGGCCAGATGCCGCGGGTGTCGTACACCAGCTTGCCCGATCGTTCGTCGAGCGGCACCGACTTGAACAGGTCGTGATCGACCAGCACGATGAAGATCGGGCAGCTTTCGATCGCGCTGTCGATATCGGTCAGCACGGCGCCGGTGTCGGCGAGGGCGGGGGGCAGCGCGTGCGCATAGGGTTCGACGATCCGGACGCGAGCGCCATGCGCCTCCGCAATCGCCTGCGCGACCTTGAGCGCGGGGCTCTCGCGGAAATCGTCGATATTGGCCTTGAAGGCGAGGCCGAGGCAGGCGATCGGCGCGCCCGGCAACCGGGCGATCAGCGCCTCGGCACGCGCGATGCTGTGCGCGACCTTGCCGTCGTTCACTTCGCGGGCGGTGCGGATCAGCGGGCTCTGCTCGGGGTTGGAGTGGACGAGGAACCAGGGGTCGACGGCGATGCAATGGCCGCCTACGCCGGGGCCCGGCGAGAGGATGTTGACGCGCGGGTGGCGGTTGGCGAGGCGGATCACCTCCCACACATCGACGCCCATGCCCTCGGCCAGGATCGAGAGCTCGTTGGCAAAGGCGATATTGACGTCGCGAAAGGCGTTCTCGGTGAGCTTGGTCATCTCTGCGGCACGCGCCGTGGTGGTCACGCAGGCGCCGCGGACGAAGCGGCGATAGAAATGCAATGCCTTGCGCGCGCATCGCGGCGTGATGCCGCCGATCACCCGGTCGTTCTCGATCAGCTCGACGAGGATGCGGCCGGGCAGCACCCGTTCGGGGCAATAGGCGATGGCGATGTCGGCGCTGCCCGCGCTGTGGCCGGGTACCTTGAGGTCGGGGCGCAACTGGGCCAGCAGTGCGGCAACCTTTTCGGTAGTGCCGACGGGCGACGTGGATTCCAGGATCACCACGTCCCCGGCCTTCAGCACGGTTGCGATGCTCGTCGCAGCGCGCAGGACATAGCCGATGTCCGGCGCATGGTTGGCGCCGAACGGGGTGGGCACGGCGATGACGAACACGTCCGCCGGCTCGATCGCCAGCGAGGCGCGGAGATTGCCGCGCGCGACGACGCCGGAGACCAGGCCGTCCAGGTCGATCTCCTCGATATGGACGCGGCCCGAGTTCACCGTCTCGACGACGTGGGCGTCCACGTCGATGCCCAGCACCTGCGCACCGGTGCGCGCGATCACCGCCGCCGTCGGCAGGCCGATATAGCCGAGGCCGAGCACCGCAACCTTCGGCTCCGTCGTCACAAGCATCGCAAACTCCGCGCGAATTCAGGAGCCGCGACCTTGGCAGAGAGGGGTTAAAATATCGGAAGGCGGCTCAGCCCAGGCCGAACCCCGCGCGGATGATGCCGGCAATCCGGGTGGCGGCATGGCCGTCGCCGAACGGGTTGTGCGCCCGCGCCATGGCGGCATAGGCCTGATCATCGTCGAGCAACTCGCCGACCGCGTCGACGATCCGGTTGGTGTCGGTGCCGACCAGCCGCGCGGTGCCGGCGGCAACGCCTTCGGGCCGCTCGGTCGTCTCGCGCATGACGAGGACGGGCTTGCCCAGCGCGGGGGCCTCTTCCTGCACCCCGCCTGAATCGCTCAGCACCAGATGGGCAAGGCCAAGCGCGCGGATGAAGTGCGGGTAATCGAGCGGATCGATTCGCGCGATGTTGGGCTGATCGCCAAGGGCCGCGTCCATCACCCCGACCACGTTCGGATTGGGATGCACGGGGAACAGGATTGCCACGTCCGGCCGCGCCGCGATCCGGCGAATCGCCTCGGCGATAGCGCTCATGCCGCCGCCGAAATTCTCGCGGCGATGGGTGGTCACCAGCACGATCCGCTTGCCGGCGAAGCGGGCCGCTATGGGGTCCAGACCGGCGGCCAAGGTGGGATCGGTGGCGATTCGATCCCGCGTGGCGAGCAGCGCGTCGATTACGGTGTTTCCGGTCACATGAATCGTGGCGGGCGCGACATTTTCCTCGCGCAGCGCGTCCGCCGCCGTCTCGGTCGGCGCGAAATGCTGGTCGGCGATCGGCGCTACGATCCGGCGGTTCACCTCTTCGGGCCAGGGCTGATAGATATCGCCCGAGCGCAGCCCCGCCTCGACATGGCTGACGGGGATCTTGCGGTAATAGGCCGCCAAGGCCCCCACCATCGCCGTGGCGGTGTCGCCCTGCACGATCACCCGATCCGGCCGCACGACGTCCAAGGCGCCGCCGATGCCGGTGAGCAGCCGCGCAGTGAGCGCATCAAGCGACTGACCGGGTGTCATCACGTCCAGATCGATGTCCGGCGTTATGCCTGCGATCGCCAGAACCTGATCGAGCAGGCCACGATGTTGCGCAGTAACGCAGGTTGCAACATCCAGTCCCGGCGTGGTGGCAAGCGCGCGGATGACAGGAAAAAGCTTGATGGCTTCGGGGCGGGTGCCGAAGACGACGAACAGCTTTTTGCGGGTTTGTGTCATGATCGTTGCATAGCCTCATCCCCTCACCGAACCATTACCAGTTCGGGACGTTTGCCACACGTGCCGTGTATCGCTATGCCGCACTGCACCAGTTTCTACGTCACGAGGGGGGTTATGACGATCAAGCCGCTGCGTAAGGCCGTGTTTCCGGTCGCCGGTCTCGGAACGCGATTCCTGCCCGCCACTAAGGCGATGCCGAAGGAGATGCTGACGGTCGTCGATCGTCCGCTGATCCAGTACGCCGTCGATGAGGCGGTGGAAGCGGGCATCGAGCAGATGATCTTCGTCACCGGCCGCGGGAAGTCGGCGCTCGAGGATCATTTCGACATCGCCTACGAACTCGAAGCGACGATGGCCGCGCGCGGCAAGTCGCTGGAGGTGCTCGACGGAACGCGCCTGAAGCCGGGCAACATCGCCTATGTGCGCCAGCAGGAGCCGATGGGCCTCGGCCATGCCGTGTGGTGCGCGCGCGACATCGTGGGCGACGAGCCCTTCGCGGTGCTGCTGCCGGACGACTTCATGTTCGGCAAGCCGGGCTGCCTCAAGCAGATGGTCGACGCCTACAACAAGGTTGGCGGCAACCTGATCTGCGCCGAGATCGTCCCCGACGATCAGACCCACCGCTACGGCATCATCACGCCGGGCGCGCAGGACGGCAGCCTCACCGAAGTGAAGGGGCTGGTCGAGAAGCCGGCGCCGGGCACCGCACCGTCCAACCTCTCGGTGATCGGCCGCTACATCCTGCAGCCCGAGGTGATGCGTGTGCTGGAAAACCAGGGCAAGGGTGCCGGCGGCGAGATCCAGCTGACCGACGCCATGCAGCGCATGATCGGCGACCAGCCTTTCCACGGCGTCACCTTCGAGGGCACGCGGTACGACTGCGGCGACAAGGCTGGCTTCATCCAGGCCAACCTCGCCGTTGCGCTCTCGCGCCCGGACCTGGAGCCGGCGGTTCGCGCTTTCGCGGTGAAGGCGCTGGGCTGAATCAGCCAGGCGGCGCGCCGGACCATCCGGCGTGCCGCCTCAGGCCCGCGCGATGTTCTCGCCCGTCACGCCCGCCTTGCCACAGGCGTTGCGGGTGTCGATCACCAGCCTGGCCGAAGCAGCCAGCGCAGCATAGTCGACCGCGTCGTGATCGGTCGCGATCAGCACCGCGTCATAGCCGGCGATCGCCGCGTCGTCCCAGGCGATGCCCTGGCGATAGTTGAGCGTCGGGTGCTCGCGCGTGCCGTTGATCTGCGCGACGTGCGGATCGTGGAAGTCGGCGGTGGCGCCGCGCGCCTCGATCAGCTCCATCAGGCGCAGCGACGGGCTTTCGCGGATGTCGTCGACATTCTTCTTGTAGGCGACGCCCAGCACCAGCACGCGCGCGCCGCGCAGGCCCCGGCCGAAGCGTGCGTCAAGCGTGTCCGCCAGCACGCGGATCACGTGCTGGGGCATGTCGGCGTTGATCTGGCCTGCCAGCTCGATGAAGCGCGTGTGCTGGTTGTACTCGCGCGCCTTCCAGGTGAGGTAGAAGGGGTCGATCGGGATGCAGTGCCCGCCCAGCCCCGGGCCCGGATAGAAGGGCATGAAGCCGAACGGCTTGGACTTGGCCGCATCGATCACTTCCCACACATCGATGTCCATCGCGGTGAAGATCAGCTTCAGTTCGTTGACCAGCGCGATATTGACCGCGCGGAACACGTTCTCGGTGATCTTCACCGCCTCTGCGGTCGCCGCGGAGGACACCTGGATCGCCTGCGGCACGATGTGGCGGTAAAGCGCCATCGCCAGCCCGGCCGAGGCAGGGTCGTCGGCACCGACGACCTTGGGGATCTTGGTGGTCGAGAAGGTCGGGTTGCCGGGGTCCTCGCGCTCGGGCGAATAGGCGAGGAAGAAGTCGCGGCCGGCAATCAGCCCGTCGGCTTCTAGGATCGGCTGCATCACCTCGCGCGTCGTGCCGGGATAGGTGGTCGATTCAAGGATCACCAACTGGCCCTTGCGCAGGCTCCGCGCGATCGCACGCGTGGTGTGCTCGACATATTTGAGGTCCGGCTCGAGATGCCGGGTGAGCGGCGTTGGCACGCAGATCAGCAGCACGTCCACTTCGCCCAGCCGGTCGAGATCGGCGGTGGCGGCGATGCGCTGCTCGGCGACCAGCGGCGCGATACGGTCGCCGGGGATGTGCTTGATATAGCTCTCGCCGCGGTTGAGCGCGACGACCTTCTCGGGATCGAGGTCGAAGCCGAGGACCGAGCACCCGGCCTCGCCGAATGCTACCGCCAGCGGCAGGCCGACATAGCCCATGCCGATCACGCCGATCGTCGCCGTGCGGCTTTCAATCCGGGCTTGCAGCGTCAGTCCGTGCGCCGGCCATTCAAAGGTCATGTGGTCCGCTCCATTCGGGAGCGGCCCTCATGCACCAGCGCCGGTTTCAGCTTTGATAATGCTCCAGATACCAACGCACGAACTTGGCGACACCTTCCGCCGGCGTGGTGGAGGGGGCGTAGCCGGTGAGGCGGCGCAGCAGATCCGACGATGCTTCGGTCGCCGGCACGTCGCCGGCCTGCATCGGCAGGAAGTTCTTGATCGCGGTGCGTCCCAGCGCGCTCTCGGCCGCGCCGATATAGTCCATCAGCGGGGTCGGGCGACCGGCACCGATATTGACGATCCGGAAGGGCGCGGCGGGGGAGAGGCTGTCGCCCTCGACGGACACTTCGCCCGGCACGGCATCGATCAAGCGGACGATCGATTCGGCAAGATCGTCGATGAAGGTGAAGTCCCGCACCATCTCGCCATTGTTGTACACGTCGATCGGCTCGCCGGCGAGAATGGCGCGGGTGAACTTGAACAGCGCCATGTCCGGCCGTCCCCAGGGGCCATAGACCGTGAAGAAGCGGAAGAAGGTCATCGGCGTGCGGAACAGGTGTGCATAGCTGTGGCCCATGAGCTCGGTCGCGCCCTTGGTGGCGGCGTAAAGGCTCATCGGCGTGGCGGTGCGCTGGGTCTCGCCGAACGGCATGTCGGTATTGGCGCCATAGACCGAGCTGGTGGACGCCGCGAGGAAGTGGCGCACCGGATGGTGGCGTGCCAGCTCGAGCAGGTTGAACGTGCCGATGACGTTGGCGCCGATATAGCTGGCGGGCTGCTCGATGCTGAAGCGCACGCCGGCCTGCGCGGCGAGGTGGATCACGACGTCCGGCTCGAACGCTCCCCAGGCCGCCGCGAGCGCGCTCTGGTCCTCGATCGAGATCCGCGCCACCTGGAAGTTGGGGTGGTTGGACAGCATGTCGTTGCGCGCTTCCTTGAGCGCGACGTCATAATAGTCCGAAAAATTGTCGATGCCGAGCACCGTGGCGCCCGCCTGGAGCAGGCGGCTGGCGGTATGAAAGCCGATGAACCCGGCCGATCCGGTGACGAGCACGCGGGGGGAAGAGGCGGTGGGTTCGGGCATGGTGGTTCCTGTCGATTGGCGGGGCGGTGTTCCCTAGCCCGGCGCTCCTTACCGGACCGTTCCCGTGCCGCAAGCCGGGCAGCCGGGGTCCTTGGGCAAGTGGAGCGTACGGAAGCGAAGGGCCAATGCGTCGACCAGCAGCAGCTTGCCGGCGGTGTCGTCGCCGAACGGCGTGATCGCGCGGATCACCTCCAGTGCGGCGAGACTGCCCAGGATGCCGGTCAGCGCGCCCAGCACGCCCTGTTCGGAGCAGCTGACACCCTCGCGCTCGGGATCCTGGCCGACGAAGCAGCGATAGCAGGGCTTGTCGGCCTCCCAGCCGCGAAAGGTTCCGAGCTGGCCCTCGAACTCGGCGACCGCCGAGGAGACGAGCGGCACCCGCGCAGCGAGCGCCGCATCGGCGACCGCGAGGCGGGTCGAGAAATTGTCGGTGCCGTCCAGCACGACGTGATGGGCGGTAAGAAGGGCGGGCGCGTCCTCGCCGGACAGGCGGCGGGCCTCGATGGTCACGGCGACGTTGGGATTGATTGCGGTAACGCGCTTGGCGGCGGTCTCCGCCTTCCCCGCGCCAATGTCGGCAGTGGCGAACAGGACTTGGCGCTGCAGATTGGAGCGATCGACCACATCGTCGTCGACGATCGTCAGCGCGCCCACCCCCGCGGCAGCGAGATACTGGATCGCCGGGGCGCCGATGCCGCCCGCCCCGATCACCAATACCCGCGCTGCCTTGAGCTTCGCCTGCCCGGTGCCGCCCACCTCGCGCAGGATGATGTGGCGGGCGTAGCGCTCCAACTCCTCGTCGGACAGTGTCATTTCGGCCAGGTGAAGGTGACGGTCGCGCGATACCATTGGTCGGCGCCGGCCATGCGTGGCAGCAGGTTGCCGCGCGCTGCACCCGCCACCATCGCCGCGGCATATTGCTCGATCGAGGGGCACTGCATCGCCCGCGGCACCGTCGTGCGGATATTGTCCTGCGTATCGACCAGCACCGCCACGTCGACGCTCAGCGTCAACCCCGGGCCGATGGCCAGCGGGCATTTGCGGGCAACCACCTCGCTCGCGACGAAGCCGAGCATCTCCGGCGTGATCTGAGGCTCGCTGCGATAGGGCAGCGGCGGCAGCGATTGCCAGTCGATGCGCGGCGGCGTCGCCTGCAGCGCCATGCCCAGGGCGATGACGCCGATCACCGACCGGTGGAGCCGAAGCCGCCGGTGCCGCGCACGGTTTCGTCCAGATTGTGCACTTCGTCGAGGTCGGCACGCTGCACCGGCGCCGGCACCAATTGCGCGATCCGGTCGCCGCGCGCGATCGGGAAGTCCTCGCTGCCCAGATTGGCGAGGATCACCTTCACCTCGCCGCGATAGTCGCTGTCGATCGTGCCCGGCGTGTTGAGGCAGGTGATGCCGTGCTTGAGCGCCAGGCCGGAACGTGGGCGTACTTGCACCTCATAGCCGGCGGGAATCGCCATGGCGAAGCCCGTGGCGACGGCATGGCGGGCGCCGGGGGCCAGCGTCAGCGCTTCGGCGGCAACCACATCCATACCCGCGGCGCCGTCGGTGGCGTAGCGGGGGAGGGGAAGGTTCTCGCCATGGGGCAGGCGCTGGATCGCGATGCGGATCGGCGGCAGCAAGGTCAGCCTTTCGTGGGAAGTGCCGCCGCCAGCCGGGTGGTGGCGGCCAACACTTCGGGATCGTTGAGCAAATCATGTCCCCGTCCGGGGACGATCCTGAGATCGGTAGCGATGCCGCGAAGCGCAAGGGCTTCGGCATAGGCGCGGGACAGGGCCGGCGGCGTGATCTTGTCGTCGAGGCCGACCAGCACCGCGGCGCGCATGCCGGGCATCACGCCGCCGGCGGTCTTCAGCGGATCGAGGCTCGCCACCGGCGTGGCCCAGGCGGTGCCGTGCCGCTGCTTCTGCATGCCCTTGCGCCATTCGGGCAGGGCGCACGGGCAGCCGACCAGCACCATCGCGTCGAGCAGATCGGGCCGCATCCCGGCAATGTCGGCGGCAATCGCGGCGCCGCCGGAGTCGCCGACCAGGATCAGTCGCGCGGCGGCAAAACGCTGGCGCAGCATGCCGATCGACTGGGCGACCGCGTTGATGCGTTCCTGCGTGTAATCGTCCCCATAGCCGAGGCCGGCTTGCCCGGGCGAGCGGTTGCCGGCGGAATCGCCATAGCCCGGGCGCAGCAGGGCGAAGGCGGCGCTGTTCGGGATCGTCCGGCTGACGGCCTCGGCGAAGCGATAATGGTCGCTGCGGGTCTCGGCGCTGCCGTCGCCGTGCAGGACGACGACCAGCGTCTTCACCATATCCGGCGCGTTCGCACCGAAGGTGCGCGCGTGCAGGTTCAGTGCCGGCTCGGCCTTGGTGGCAAGGTGGGGCGCTGCGGCCGGCGGGGTCGTGCAGCCAGCGAGTAGCGCGAGCCCGGCCAGGGACGACAAAGGCTTACAGCGCATCGGCGATCCGTTCGGCGAGGCGGCGGGCGACGTCGGCCTTGGAGGCGCGCTCCCAGGATTCGACGCCAAATGCGGTGATGAGGTGGACGGCATTGGCTTCACCCCCCATCACATCGCCCGAAACATCGTTGGCGACAATCCAGTCGGCGTTCTTGCGCGTTCGTTTCGCGACGGCATGTTCGACTACTCGTTCGGTCTCCGCCGCGAAGCCCACCACGAGCCGCGGCCGGCGCGGTCCCTGCGCCAGGCCGGCGAGGATATCAGGATTCTGCGCAAGATGCAGGAGGGGGGCGGCATCACCCTTTTTGAGCTTCTGCGCTGCCGCCTCGACATGCCAATCGGCCACCGCGGCCACCATGACCGCGGCGTCAGCGGGCAGCTCGGCGTCCACGGCTGCGGCCATTTCGCGGGCCGTTTCCACATCGATGCGCGTGACTCCCGGCGGCGTGGGCAGGGTCACCGGGCCCGCGACCAGCGTGACGCGGGCGCCGAGCGCGGCGAGTGCGCCGGCAATTGCGAACCCCTGCTTCCCCGAGGACCGATTGGCGATGTAGCGCACCGGGTCGATCGGCTCGTGCGTCGGGCCGGCGGTGACGAGGATGTGCCGGCCGTCCAGGCGCTGCTCCACCGGCGAGAGCGCCTGCTGGATGGCCGACAGGATTGCCTCCGGCTCGGGCAGGCGGCCGGGGCCAAATTCGCCGCAGGCCATCGGGCCTTCGTCCGGCTCCAGCACGGTCACCCCATCGGCGCGGAGCAGGGCGACGTTGCGACGGGTGGCGGCGTGGCCCCACATCCGCACGTTCATCGCGGGTGCGGCGAGCACCGGCTTGTCGGTGGCGAGCAGCAGTGTCGTTGCCAGATCGCTGGCGATGCCGCCGGCCATGCGCGCGAGAAGGTCTGCAGTGGCGGGCGCGACAACCACAAGATCGGCTTGGCGGCTGAGCTGGATATGGCCCATTTCCGCCTCGTCCTTCAGATCCCACAGCGTGGTGTAGACCTGATTCTCGGAGAGCGCCGCCAGCGTCATCGGCGTGACGAAATGCTGCCCGCCTTCGGTCAGTACGCAGGTTACCCCGATCCCGGCCTTGCGGCACAGGCGGACGAGTTCGCACGCCTTGTAGGCCGCGATTCCTCCGCCGACGATGAGCAGGATGCGCTTCATGGCGTCACCGTTGTAATCGTGATCCGCCGCCTGTCGAGCGCGCGGTGCCACAGGTCCGACAGCGCATCGGGCACGAAGACCAGGCCGGCCAGCGCAACCGGGGCGATCATCAGTGCCCAGTAGAAATTGTCGAGCCGTGCGAACAGCGAGATCGCCGTGCCATAGGCGATCAGCAGCGCGAACATGCGCAGCCCGAGCGCATCGTCCCAGCTTGCCCAGCCCAGCAGCGCCAGCGCGACAAGCAGCGAACCCACCATCATCGGCAGCGCCTGCAGCGCGGTTGCGGTGACCAGCGCGCGGACGAAGAAGCCCGGACCGTTGAGCGATGCCCAGCCGGCGGATTGCGGGTCCAGCGGCCCGGTCACGCCCGCCACCGCATGGGCGTGGAGCGCCAGCACCCCGCCGAACAGCAGCAGCGCGATGCCCCAGCCAAGAGCCTCGCCACGCCGATCCTCGCGCCACGCGAAGATCAGCATCACGATCGCATAGAGCGCCGCGGTCTCGCGGATCAGCATCGCCGCAAAACCGAGCGCAATCGCCTCCAGCGCGCGGCCGGGCCGCCGCAGTGCGAGCGATAGCGCGACAAGCAACCCGGCCCATATCTCATGAAACAGCACCAGGCCGGGCTGGAAAAAGGCCAGCATCGAGGTGGCGATCAGCAGCACCAGCACCGCGCGCGGGAACAGCCCGGTCAGCGCGACGCCCATGCGCGAAGCCCAGGCGACCGCGGTCAGCGCGGCCAGGCCCAGCAGCAGCGTGACACTTGCCCAGCCCGGCAGCAGCGCCTCCAGCGCGGCAAGCGCCGGCAGCCGCATCGTCAGGAACGGGTGGAGCGGATAGCCGCCTGCGCGCATCGCATCGCTCGCGGCGACATAATAGGGATCGCCGCCCTTCATGTGGGCGACGACGCGCTCGTACAGGCCGAGATCGGTCATACGATCCGCGGTCCGTACCGCCGCATCGCCATCGCCAGTGAGCGCAGGCACGGCCAGCGCGGTCAGCGAGGCGAGCATCAGCAGCAGCACCGCCACCCAGGCCAGCCGCGCGCGGCCCCGCGTCAGGGCAGCGAAGCGGCTTGGCGCGAGGGTCCAGACGCGGCGCGTGCGCGCGGTCATTTCAGCAGCAGCGTTCCGGCCACGCCGGCCAGCGCGGCGACGATGCTGACCAGCGCATAGCGCCATCCGCCGCCGACGCGCACCACCTGGATCTCGCGGAGCGGGGGCTCGGGCGGAGCACCGCCCGGCGCGGGGAAGCGGCGCTCGATGTTGCGGACCAGCTCCGGCAGCCGGGCGAGGGTCCGCAGATCCTCGATCAGGCGATCGGCGACCTTGGCTTCGGGCCCCAGCTCGGTGCGGATCCATTCGCGGACGAATGGTGCCGAGACGTCCCACAGGTTGATGTCCGGATCGAGCCCGCGCGCGACGCCCTCCACCATCACCATCGTCTTCTGGAGCAGCAGCAGATGCGGCTGCGTCATCATGTCGAAGTCGCGGGTGATCGAGAACAGGCCGTCGAGCATGCCGCCGATCGACATTTCCTTCACCGGCAGGCCGCGCATCGGCTCACCCACCGCGCGGAGCGCCGTGGCGAACTCGGCGACATTGTGGTGGGCGGGGACATATCCCGCCTCGAAATGGATCTCGGCGACGCGCTTATAGTCACCGGTGATCAGGCCGTAGAGGATCTCGGCCAGCCATACCCGCGCGCGACGGTCGATCCGGCCCATGATGCCGAAGTCGATCGCGGCGATGCGGCCGTCGGGCAGGGCGAACAAATTGCCCTGGTGCATGTCCGCATGGAAAAAACCCTCGGCGATCGCTTGGCGGAGGAACGCCTTGATCAGCTTGCCCGCCAGCCCCGGCATGTCGTGCCCGGCGCGGACCAGCGCGTCGCGGTCACTCAGCTTGATGCCGTCGATCCACTCCAGCGTCAGCACCTTGCCGGTGGTGCGCTGCCAGTCGATCTGGGGCACCATGAAGTCCGGCTCGGCGGTCATGCCCTCGGCGAGTTCGGAGGCCGAGGCGGCCTCGCGGCGGAAGTCGAGCTCGCGCGCGGTCCAGCGCTTGAAGCTTTCGATGACCAGCCGCGGGCGCAGACGGCGCGCTTCGCCGCCATAGGCTTCGAGCTGGGCGGCGGCCCATTCATAGGTGTCGATGGCGCGGGCGAAGTCGCTCTCGATGCCAGGGCGCAGGACCTTCACCGCGACGCGGCGGCCGTCGGTGGTCACCGCGCGGTGAACCTGCGCGATCGAGGCGGCGCCGATCGGGGCTTCCTCCACTTCCGCGAACATTACCGAAAGCGGGCGACCATAGCTGGTCTCGATCCGCTGGCGGATGATGTCGAACGGCACGGGGGGCAGCGCGTCCTGCAGGCGAAGCAGATCGTGCGCGGCTTCCTCGCCGACGAGATCGGGGCGGGTGGCCAGCGTCTGGCCCAGCTTGATCGCGGCGGGGCCGATCGCCTGGAAGGCATCGGCATAGGCGGGCACGGCCGGCACCCGCGCGCCCAACCGGGCGAGGCGGGCGAGGCGGCGCACCGGACGGGGCGTGTTGGCGTCGCGCTCGATGCCGCGCAGCGCGCCGTGACGCGCGAGGATGCGGCCCCATTTGAGCAGGCGCCAGAGATGGACGGCGGGGGCGGTCATGCCCAGATCCTCCCGAGGGAGGATCGAACGGCGGCTGCCATCAAATCTTCCAGCCGCTGTGGATCGCGACGAGCCCGCCGAGCAGCGGCTCGACCTTGGTCTGGCGGAAGCCCGCCTCGGCGATCATCCGCTCGAAGCTGGGCATGTCGGGGAAGCGGCGGATCGATTCGATCAGGTAGCGATAGCTGTCCTCGTCCTGCGCGAGCAGCTTGCCGAGCTTCGGCACCAGCTTGTGCGAATAGGCGTCATAGATTTCGGCGAAGCCCGGCCACTGGGTGGTCGAGAATTCGAGTACGAAGAAACGACCGCCGCGCTTCAATACGCGGTGCGCCTCGCGGAGCGCCTTGGGAATATCGGTCACGTTCCGGATGCCGAACGCGATCGTGTAGGCATCGAAGAAGCGATCGGGGAACTGCAGCGTCTCGGCATTGGCCTCGGTCCACACCAGCCCGTCGATGCCGCGCTGGGCGGCGCGCTCGACGCCGACGCTCAGCATTTCCGGGTTGATGTCGGCAACCGTAATCGCCGCACCCGTCTCGGCCATGCGAAAGGCGATGTCGCCGGTGCCGCCGGCCATGTCGAGGATATGCTCGCCGGCGCGCGGCTTCACGCGGCGGACGAAGCGGTCCTTCCACAGCCGGTGCATGCCGCCCGACATGGCGTCGTTCATCAGGTCGTATTTGCTGGCGACATTCGAGAACACCTCGCCGACGCGGCGGGTCTTGTCCTCAGGGGCGACGTCTTCGTAACCGAAGGAAACGGTATCGGGCATGGGGGTGCCTTAGCGGTACGCGACGGCCAAACCAAGGGGGCTGAGGGGCAGGTGACAATCGGCCACGCACTTCCTAGCTCTAGCACCAGATGCCTGAGCTTCCCGAAGTAGAAACCACCGTTCGCGGCCTGGCCCCCGTGCTGGAGGGGCAGCGGATCGAGCGCGTATTATTGAATCGTGCCGATCTCCGGCGACCATTCCCCGTCGATCTCGGCCAGCGGCTCACCGGCGCGACCGTTACCGGCCTGTCCCGCCGCGCGAAATATGGCCTTATAGATACCGACCGTGCAGACACGCTGATCTTCCACCTCGGCATGTCCGGGCGCTGGCGGATCGATCCGGCCGAACTGGGCAAGCACGACCATGTGGTGATCGAAACCGCGGGGCACCGGCTGGCGCTCAACGATCCGCGACGATTCGGCTCGATGGATCTGGTCCCGAGCGCCGAGCTGGCGGACTGGCCCGCGTTCAAGGCGTTGGGGCCGGAGCCGCTCGGGCCGGACTTCACCGCCGCGCATCTGGTGGCGGCCTTCGAGGATCGAATCGCTCCGGTGAAGGCGCTGCTGCTCGATCAGCGAATCGTCGCCGGGCTCGGCAACATCTATGTGTGCGAGGCGCTGTTCCTGTCCGGCATCGCGCCTACCAAGCCCGCGGGCTCGATCGGCCGGGCCAAGCTCGAGAAACTGGTCCAGGCCGTGCGCGAGGTGTTGGAGGCGGCGATTCGCGCAGGGGGCTCCACGTTGCGCGACTATGCGCGGCCGGATGGCGAGCTCGGCTATTTCGCCAAGGAGTGGCGTGTTTACGGGCGCGAAGGCGAGCCGTGCAGTTGCGGGCGGCCGGTACAGCGCCGCGTGGATTCGGGGCGTTCCACCTTCTATTGTGGCAAATGCCAGCGCTGAAAGGATTGACCCGAATCGCTGGAGCCGGTAAGGGGCCCGTCTTTCCGGCGTGGGCTCGCTTCCGCGCCTCACCCATTTCGAGCAGGAACAAGACCGAATGGCGAATACGCCGCAAGCGAAGAAGCGCATCCGTCGCAACGACCGCCGCGCCGAGATCAACGGTGCACGCGTCGGCCGCATCCGTACCTTCGTCAAGAAGGTCGAAGCTGCGCTGACCGCCGGCGACAAGGCCGCTGCCACCGAAGCGCTCGCCGCTGCGCAGCCGGAAATCGCCCGTGGCGTCGCCAAGGGCGTGCTCCACAAGAACACGGCCGCGCGCAAGTTCTCGCGCCTCAACAAGCGTCTCCAGGCGCTCGCCTAACACCGTCACCGAACGGTAATCAAAAGCCCTGCCGGACCTGTCCGGCGGGGCTTTTTGCGCATGTGCGCTGCAACAAATGGTTAACAAACCTGCCTTGGGAGCGAATCGCGCGAATCCACGAGTCGTGTCGATTCGGGTAGTCCCGCATCGGCCTTTACCTTGTTAAATACATGAAATAGTTGCGCAATTTGGTGACCCCCACGCATTTCCAAGGGGTTCGGGCTGTCAACAAAACTATTTCAGAAAGTTTACATGGGGGGCCCTTGCTCGACTCAGTTCGAGCTTCCTACAACGAACCTCCCGGCTGCAGTGATGGCCGGGAACAACGAGTTCATCGCGCGTCTCCGGGGGCATGACCGGCTGCGATGAGCCTCACATCGATATTGGTTTTGGCACGCGGGAATCGTGATCCCCGTGAAGGAAGGGTGCGTCGTAGTGACTCAGGTTCAACCG